>ONDP01000046.1 GCA_900316645.1 uncultured Prevotellaceae bacterium | reverse complement strand
GCGCTCATATTCACCCTTGGGCACAATGCTGCTACTGTTGTATCGGATGTAGTAGTTGTACGTCTTCTGCCTGGCGGTAATTTGGTCAGGCACCTTGTATGGGCGACGTTCGCCAGCCGACACCTTGATGACCAGAATCGTCTTTTCGTCGGCCTCCTCGATATACAGTCGTGGCTGATAATAAGGCTGTATCAAGTTGTTGAATCCCACCATATCCTTTTCGATAGGCTCAATCTGATTGGGGTCGATGCCGATGACGGGACGGACAGGCCGACCGTTTACCTCCTTCACACCCACCACGATATAACCGCCACCCGTCTCGTCGAAGTCGTTGGCGAAAGCACACACGCTACGGTAGATGGCATCCGGATTCCATCCCGTCTTATACTCAATGCGGTCACCCTCTACAGCCCGTCCACCGAGCAATTCTTCTATGTTAATTGGTAGTCTCATATATCTTATAACGTTTTTGTTCCTGTTGCTATTGCTTCTTTTCTCTCCAATTCAAACGTAACATTTATCAAGTAATATATCCCTCTTGATCATAGCCGCGTCTGTACTTATGTATAAGATTGATAAGCCATTGTAACCTATCATCCTTGAATGCCTCCAAATGGTGGAAACGCTGATACTGAGCATCGTAACGCTGGCGGGAACCGGACTTCAATCTGTTCTCAATATCATCTGGTATGAGGAAAGATGAACGGCTACCCAGATACTTCTGTATCTCGCTTTGGAAAATATGAATTCCAGCCAAGTCGAAATCACCGAAATGCAGGCATCGGTTAGGGATAGAGCACAACCAAAGTCGCAAATCGGCAGATTGTGGATAGCGTGACACAAACAGAATTATATGCTCGTCATTACTCATGTGCGTCTGAAAAAGCCCCTGTTGCTGACGGATGCTACGGAAGTTCTCCATGTTTTCTATGATGACAACAAGTGTGTCTGAGGGTATGGCAAACGATTGCCAGTCGGCTATATACACGAAACTACCCTCGGGTGGACACACTCGGAATCTGGAGCCATGCAGCGTGCAGTCTATCGGTGAATAGCTATTGACCAGGAACCCAGGACAGGAACGTTGGGCCATCAGTTTCGAGTTCCCACCTATAGCAGCCTGATCTGCCCTGTCAGAATGACCTGCGAATAGCTGTTCTGCCTTGTCCAAATCAGCCAAGGCTTCGTGATATTTTGTCAACGCCAACAGAAAAGCCGTCACATTGTCCACACGGTAACTGCGTTTCGTTCCATGCGTCTCCGGTTGAAGAATCTGCTCCTGGATGAGCTCATCAACCCATTCGCCGCGCAACTGGCTTGCCGGAATGGTCTCGCCGTTCGCAAGCCTTTGCAACTTCTGTACTAACGCCAAAGTCAGTTTCATAGCAGTTCTGCCTGTTTGGTGGATAATATGGGTTGAATGATTGTATTGCTGGTAGCCTCATCCTTACTCAGCAGATAGAGCCTTCGATACGACAAAGGGCGATGTGATTTTGGAGAAGAGTTGACCACAAAGATGTTACGTTGGTTGGCAAAGTCGAGTATGCCTTGAATGTTCTCGTCGGCCAATTTCCCAATCTCGTCCATCATGCAATGGATGCGGAAATCGCCTGTCCGCTTTGACACTCGCTGTTTGAACACATTGATGAGCAGGATGTTGATGATGGCTTTTACGAGGATGTCTGTACCATCAGAACCTACCATCTTGATGTTGTCTATCCATCCGGTGGAATTGTCGTTCTCCTCAATCTTGAATTTCAGCATAAAAGTGTCCGACAATTTCAGCTCGTCCAACTCTGCAGAGTGGTTCAACTCTTCTGTCAACCGTTCGAGATACTTTACGGCCGCTTTGTTAGCTTCCGTTCGGTTGTCGGTAGAAAAGAGATTGAGTTGACCTAACTCCAAATGGTTTTCTTTCCAAAACTCATGGATGTTCTGGAGTTGTAATATGATAGGTTGGCTGCTTCGTTCCAATTTCAACTCTATGCCACGAATAACTCCAGCAAAGGTCTTTTGCGTGAAATCGTAGTTAACCTCGCGAATGACCTTCTGTATCTCCGATTCACGAACAACGAGGTCGCCAAAATCGCGTGACACTCTCGACAAGATGTCAATATAGACATTGCTTGTGAGCTGTTCAAACTCAAGGATTTTGTTGTTAGAAACAAAATCATCCACGCTTTGGGCGTATGCCATATAGTCGGCAGACGAATCAAGCAGTAGTGGGAACTTGAATGTGTTTCGCTCTGAGAAATTGCGTCGGAAACTGTTAATCGTTTCTTTCAGGCGGTTTTCTGACTGTCCGAGCTCATTCTGTGTACGCATCAGCCTCCCCACAATTGCGCTGCAACCTTCTTTGGTGGGAATAGCCATTACCTCGCGAATGATTGCAGGGCAAGTCTCACTTTCCATAAAGTCGCGGGCTTCTTCCTGGCCCTTCTCCATGTCCTCAACTTGTTTGCGTTTCTGATCTAAATGCGATTCTTGCTGCTTTTTCTCTCCTTCATATTTCGCTTTCCTCTGCTGATATTTTGTTTCCAGATTATCGCGTTCTGTCTCAAACTTGTGCTTGTCTCGTTGAAACTCAGGCTCTCGGAGGAATAGCTCTTCACGATGAAGTTTATAATTTGCAATTGTCTCGCTGTTTTCCTTAATCTTCTTGAGCAAGCTCTCTATTCCTTGCTTGCGCTGCTTACAGCTATTAATTAGTTCGGTGTCTGCACCGCCATCCTTCAAGTCTTTATTCTGCGCTGCCTCTATCGATGCAATTCGCAGGTTGGTCTCTTTCGTTTGCTGCTCGATGGCCGCAGATGTCTCAGTCTTGAAGGTTTCTAATGCCGTGCATTCTTCTTTCTCCTCGTCACGATATTTCTTCTCCATCTGTCGGATGCGGGCTGTCTTCTTACCTGCCAGAGCCTCCTGTTGCTTTTGGAGGTCGCTTTGAGCTACTAACACATCTCCCTTTTGAAGCTCCAATTCTTTTGTTAATCTATCGCGTTCCTTTTGCTGTTTCTCGTTCAAATCTTCCAACAACAACTCTGCTCGTTTCTGTTGACCGGGCAGAGTCTGAAGCAACTGTTCTGTTGTACCAAATGTTTCACGCAGTTCCTTAATCTTGGCGGCATAGTGTCCTTCTATCTGACGTATTCCCTCGTCCTGTTTTGCCAACAGTTCAGATAACTGTTTCTTTGCTTGATTCTGCTGATTAGCCAAATCATTCCGAGCGGCTTCTATCTGTTGTGGCGTGCGTACACTTGTTTCTATCTCCGACAAATCTATGTTCACTCCGAACAGACTACCATCAGTTTGATTGCTAAGTTGCGGTGAGAGTGCTGTATGGTAAAGGATTCTTCGCTCATCGGCCACTTTTCCGATAGTCTCAGCCCAGTCAGGTACATTTTCATCAAGCCATTCGCAGAATGAGCCTTTCGCCCGTTCCAATAGTTCATTCTCGGCTGCAATCTGCTTCGTCAGTTCGTCAATCGTCGCCTGAATGTCCTTCAATGGCTCTGAATCGCTGCCTTTAAGCTTTAGCACCTCAATCTCAGCCTCTTTACGCAGAGATTCCATCTGGTGCTTCCTCTCAACATTCTCCTTAGAAAGAGTCTCGACCTTTTTCTGGAGAGCCTCGATATTCTGACGACACTCATCTATTTCTTTCTTGAATGGTTCGCTGATGGCTGCATCTTTCTTTTTCAGCTCAAGCTTATGCTCTGTTTCCTTCAGTTCAGCCATCTGCCTTGCCATAATGTCAAAACGTTCGGCAAACTCATCATCTATCTCTTTCAGGGCCTTGGCCTGCTCTTGCAGACGTAGGGTCTGGTGATTGTTGAACTCACGCTCCCTATTATTGACGAGTGCCTGTCTGTCTTGCTCATATTGCTGTAACTCCATCTTCTGACGTTCAATGGCCGTCTGATATTTCTGCACTATGTCTTGATACTGCCGTTCCAACTCAGCGATCTGCTTCTCAATCTGCTCTTTGCTGCTCAGAAGTGTAGATTCCTCCTCCGCCAACTTGAGCATTTGTTCAATGCCCATCTGTTGGTACTCTTTCTGCTTCTTGTGGCTATCACGAATCTTGGTGTCCAGCACTCTTATTTCACCAACCAGTTTGTCGCGTTTGTCGCTATAATCTGTCTGTAATGCTTGGAATTTGTCTTCAAGAGACTGAATAACCAGCTTCACATCCCCAATCTCTTTATGCAATAGCGGAATATTCTTCTCTGACTCCTGCATGGCATAGTTCAGGTGTCCGCAATCCTCACGTAGTTGTATTTCCTTAGCCCGGATATTGTGCGATGTCTCAATAAGGCTGTTCGCTGTGTTCAGCACTTCAATCTCGCCATTTCTATTTTTCTTCGTCCATTTCTGGATGTCCTCATATTCATGGTGGAAATCAGCCAGTTGTGTACGGAAGAAACGTAAATCCATACGAATCTCTTCATCGCCACTCATAGAGCGAATAATGGTGTCCTTGATGAAATCTGCATCCACCCGTTCGTTCAAAAAAACATTTTGAATGATACGGGGAATGTTCTGATATTGCGTGCTTTCCAGAATACTGTACTTACGCAAGTCACGCGACAGTCCAGCATGGCTGTTCCCGTAGATGATGTCACGATACTGTTCATAGCGGTCAATGATACTGCTAACATCTATTCTGCGTTCCTGAATACGTTGCCTGACAATCAAAGGGTCACTCGTCACATTGTGATTTTCATCCATCAGCCATTCACTTTGGAATGCCGCATCAACAAAGCGGAAGGCTGCAATGTTCCTATGCTTGAACACAATGACCGAGAATGGGTGTTCCGTCTCACCACGGCTCACCTCATAGATGATATACGACGTAGGCTTGGGCAAATAGAACTCGTCAAACTTCTTTTGTCCCTGCTGACGAATGCCCAAATGCATCTTGTCGGCATTATAGAAAAACAGGATGGCACGCAATAGTGTGCTCTTACCCACGCCTTGCGTTCCCGTGAAATGCACATTGCCATCGAGCATAACCTCACTATAGCGGATATGTGCGCTGTTTACGAAAATGATTTTATTGAGATATTTCATCGCTTGCATCAATCGTTATCAGATTAACCATTTCTTCTAAATAGCTGTAGGCTGCCACCACTTTGTAGAGTCCAGACTTTTCGTCGGCTAGTTCCAGGAAGCCCATCTTTTGCATTTCTTCCACTAGTTTTTCCACTATCTCAGGATATTTATCTTTCTTCTCATACAGTTCGGAGGCTTTTTGCTGAAGGTCAATATCTGCTTCAATCTTGATAGTCAAAGCTGCCTCAGAGAACGTAAAACCGGGACCAAAGGCTGGTTCCCATGCTTTCAGGAAGTCCAGAATATCGATCCAGTGCCCAAAGCGTTGCAGTTTATCCACTACTTGTACCTTGTTCTCTTTCCTGCTGAAATAGAAATAGCCATTACCTTGCTCCAGCATGAATCCTATTTGTGCGAAATACTGCTGGTAGTCGGTCAGGTGGTCTTCAATGTCCATGAAGATGTGTTTGTCTCTTTCCTGTGAACTATCAGAAGAGATAAACCCTCCTCTGCTGAGCCGTTCAAATGTTTCCTTTACATACTTCATATTCTGCTCTTTGGATAAACTAATGGATAACTGATATCACCAAGCTGATGCCACTCATCCATAAACGTCAGCCCGTTGAAATTGTTTTGTATAATCTCTGTGTAGTATTCTACTTTTTGATCCAGACTTTGTGGCGTGCTATACCTGTAATTCAGCACAAAGTTGAACAGGTCTTGACCAGACGCCATAAACGAAATGGCCAACGCATCGACATTCACAAAATCCTCTATGACTGGTTCTGGCTGCATTTCCTCTGGTTTAATAGACGGATCCGGCTCTCGACTTAGCCTCAGCCTGCGAGATAGTTGTTGTTGTGCCTCGATTAACGCCAGGAGACCATCATCCGTATTACTTAGCCAGGTCAACGAGGGCTTTATCGAATAATTAGTACGTGGTTCCAACCAAACGTGATCTTTTCCGGATAAGAAGTTGCGTATGTTGGTAGAACTCTCCCATGTCAGGTCATCTTTCCGCTGTTTCAACAAGCGGGTCTTTTTCACCAGTTTGCCTATAGCATCTATCTGGTGCAGATAGTCACGGATGGTCTTCTCAAGGTCTATCAGACTGTGGAAGGCAGCCTTTAATTGGGTTCTCACGTCGATGATGATATAGACCAACTGCTCGTCAGGAGCAAAGTTGCTGAACGTAGCATGTTCATCGTCCAATAGATTCTCGGTTTCTTTCACCAGCCTTGAAATTCCTGCTATCTGATTCAGATACTTTTCCAGCTTCGTCCGTTTGATAGCATAATTGCGCTCATTTTTATAGGTATCGTTCACATTACGCTTTAGATCCACAACGTTTCTTTCTGCCATTAGTGCAATCGTTCTCAGTGAACGCTTTACCTTCCTTAAATAGCGGTGCTGTCCTTCAGGATTGTTTTGTTCCTTTAGGTAATAGTCTATATTATCGCGTAACTGTGACACGCTTTCTTCTACAGAAGCATTGCTAATATCTTCGTTCACTTGAAGAATTTCTTCCAAGAATCGCAAGTACACTTCTTCCAGCTCTAGCAAATCTCCTTCTAGCCTTATCACTCCATATTGGATGAGCAAATCCAGATTTTTCTCACTTTCCACGAACCCGCGTGCATCATCATAGTGGAACTCCAACTTCTTTCGATTGTAGAACATTTCACTAATCAAGCGCCTTTCGGTGTTCAGCCGCTTTAGTAATTCCGAAACACTATGAAAAACTTTCTGTTTCACTTTTGCCTTTTCCAGCTATTCCCTCACTATAATTACTCAACACCATTCATTTTGACTCCTGAGAAAGGAGATATTGTTTGTACTCTCGCAAGGTCTGGTTGGGAAGAGTTCGTACACCACTTGCTAACAGTCGAGGGGTTAACACCGAGCTGTTCTGCCAGCCATTTGCTGGTACGTTTTTTCTCCACAAGAACCAATTTAATTCTGTTTACATCTTCCATACGATAAATTTTTATGCTACAAAGATAATGAAAATTTTTCATTTTCTGCCGAATATCTTGGTTTTTCTTCTAAAATTATGTTTTTTTACGAGTTCCTGCACTCAAATCAACAGGAGAATTTCTCAAAGTCAACAAAAAACTTAGTCTCTTTATCCAGATAAAGATTTTATCCACGAATAAAGTCGTGCCAAAGATGCCGGGTCTGACTACCACGTTAACATTGGCACGATTGACAGCGGTTCAAAACATCTGTCCCACATATATAATAAGGTGGGACATCAGTTTTGTGGTTTCTTTATTTCTCAATGGGGGCTGTCTGCCATTGTATTAGAATACTGAAGAATTATTTGGTGATTTCGAGGAAAATGATTACCTTCGCATCAGATATTTGACATATTGAAACAAAGCAGAACGACGCAGACAGGAAGTTTCCAAACCGTTACCTATTAAAGTTTTGCTTGTCTGTAAGTGATTGATAATTAAAGGAGTAATCATTAGACTCGCAGATACAAATGGTATTAAAATAACATATGATGAAACTGAAGAAACGAAAAATCAAGTGTTCGGCAATATTCTTTCTCTGCTGGTTTGCCTTTCTGGTCTTGCTGGTTGATGGCATTCTGAAATTCCAGACTTTGGTTGACTTTCCTACGTTAGCAATTTACAAGTTTACAAAAGAACATAAAACAGAATCGAAATGAAAGTATTATTATTAAACGGCAGTGCCAACAAGAATGGCAACACGTTCGCGGCATTATCGGAGATAGCCCGTCAATTGGAGAAGAGTGGGGTAGAGTCGGAAATCATGCAGCTGGGCAACAAGCCCGTCCGTGGTTGTATTGCCTGCGGACAGTGTCAGGCAAAGCAATTAGGGCATTGCATCTGCAACCGTATCGTTGAAAAGCTCAATGAGGCCGATGCGCTCATCGTGGGTTCGCCTGTCTATTATGGTCAGCCCAACGGTGCTGTAATGGCAGTGCTGCAACGTGCCTTCTTCTCAGGTGCCCAAGTACAGAACAAGCCTGCGGCTGCTGTAGCCATCTGTCGCAGAGGTGGTGCCACGGCAGCATTTCAGACGATGAATATGATTTTTGAAATGAAGAACATGCCTGTGGTGACATCACAATACTGGAACATCGCCTACGGATTGGCGCCTGGTGAAGCAACACAGGACACAGAGGGAATGCAGACCATGCGAACATTGGCAAACAATATGGCTTGGTTGTTGAAGAAGATTCATGCCAATGACAATCCCGATTATCCTGAACGCGAAGAGTGGCAAGGCATGAACTTTATCAGATGAATCAGAGACTGTATGAAAAAGGTAATTGTTATTTCTACGAGCCTGCGAAGAGGCTCAAACAGCGACATGCTCGCTGACCGGTTTGTGGAAGGAGCCAAGGCTGCGGGAAACGAAGTGGAGAAGATTTCTCTCACTGGCAAGAACATTCAGTTCTGCAAGGGTTGTATGGGTTGCCAGAAACTGGGACGTTGTGTTATCAACGACGATGTGAACGACATCATGTCCAAGGTGCTGAAGGCTGATGTTATCTGCTGGGCAACACCTATCTATTATTACGAGATGAGCGGTCAGATGAAAACCCTCATAGACCGCATGAATGCGATGTACGAACAGGATTATGCGTTTCGTGATGTCTATCTGCTGACAACGGCTGCAGAGGATGAAACCGAGACTCCGAAGCGTGCAGAGACGGGGTTGACGGGCTGGATAGACTGCTATCCCAAGAGTCACCTGGCAGGAACGCTATTCTGTGGAGGTGTGAATGACCCTCGTGAGATTGAGGGTAATCCCAAACTGCAGGAGGCTTTTGATTTAGGAAAGAATATTGGCTAAGAACGAGATTGTTAGGGAGAAATACATTTTGTGAAGGTTTTCCGCTCGGATTAGTCGTCTTTAGTATATCAACAGTTTGGGTGCACTTGTAGGCCTGAACTTGAACATACCTCATATAGAGGTGCCGACCTCCATCAGCCTATGATGCTCTCATCGATATCATTCTCAGCGTAGTTTTATAATGTCACTCCAACGGGTGGTCGGATTCTTACTTCTGAAATCGTGCTTGATGGCATTGGCAAAGACTTCTGCCTTTCCCTTACCATTTTTCTGAGTGTATTGCTGGGCACCAATGACAATGGTCTCTGAGCCGTGCATGCGGTTGATGCGGTCTATCACTTCATCGAGACGGCGCATCTTCTGAATCTGTTCAGCATTTAGGTCGAACAAGTCTTGCTGGATAGGGCTGTCTGGTGAGATACCCATCACAATGACACCTGCTTTCTTATACTGGTAGCCCTGTATGAAAATACGGTCGAGCACGTCGTGAGCAGCCTGAACAATGGGAATCGTAGAACTGGTTGGAGTGACAAGGCGCAGTTCCTGAAAGTTCCAGTATTGTGCCAAGTCTTCACGAAAGGCATTGGTGTTGACGAATACGCCAACGGTGGTTGCTACCGTCTTCTGTGCTCTCAGTTTCTCGGCACAGCGGGCAGCATAGTTGGCAATGTGAGTGCGCAGGGTGTCCTTGTCGCTGATCATGCCGTTGAACGAACGACTGGTGCAGATACTTTTCTTCTTTGCAAGTTCCTCATTCGGTACAGCATCCTCACCGTTCAGTTCCTGCCACGTGCGCACCATGTTGATGTTGTTGAACGTCTGTCGTACCCAGTCCTTATGATGCTTGGCAAAGTCGAGAGCCGTCTTGCAGCCAAGTGCCTGTAGTTTGGCAGCATAGCGTCTGCCGATGCCCCATACATCCTCGATGGGACACCATTCCAAAGCCTTCTCACGCTTATAGTCCGTATCAATCATGCAGCAATGCTTATATGCAGCATATTTCTTCGCCAGTTTCGAGGCTATCTTCGCCAGTGTCTTGTTGGGAGCCAGTCCGATGCTGATAGGCAAGCCCACCTCACGCTTCACTCGCTTGTGCAGGTTTTCGCCCCACTTTTGCCATTGAACATTGACCATTGATGATTGACCATTATTGGCAGTTTCCTTTTGCGCAGCAGAATGGTCAATAGAGGGAAGATACATGAAGCACTCGTCAATCGAGTAGCGGAAATAGGCTGGGGTCTCTTGGCGGATGATGCTCACTACACGGCCTGTCAACTCACCATAGAGCTCGTAGTTCGAGGAGAACACGGCTATCTTCTGACCAGGGAACAACTCAGCCAACTGGAAATACGGTGTACCCTCCTTGATGCCCATCTTCTTAGCCTCGTTGGAACGGGCCACTACGCAACCGTCGTTATTGCTCAATACCACAATCGGTTTCCCCTCCAAATCAGGACGGAAAACCTTCTCGCATGAGCAGTAACAATTGTCCAAATCAGCTATACCGTACATTTGTTTTATATCTTTTCAAAAGTCCTTATCAGATGAATCACTGTTCCCCAAATCTGGAAGTTCTCTGGATCTTTGACCTTGAAGACTGGATAATCAGGGTTGGCTGGTCGCAGTTCGATGTAGCCGTCCTTCCGATGCGTCAGGTCGAGGAACTTCATCGTGAAGCCACCATCCCACCATGCCACGACAATAGAGCCGTCATGCGGTTCTACCGCCCTGTCGATAATCACACGGTCACCGTCCAACAGTCCTGCATCCCTCATCGAGTCACCCTCCACGTCGCCATAGAACGAGGCTTCAGGATGACGGATATAGTCACGATTGAAGTCCAGCGTCTCGTGCCTGTAATCGTCAGCAGGACTGGGAAATCCAGCTGCTACGCCCGCATGTTCCAGCTCCAACTTGGTGTCGAACACACCTCTCACTATCTTGATGTTTCCCATCTCTAAATCCTAATTATTCAACTTTTGTTAAAACTTGGCACAAAGTTACGCATTATTCTCCATATTTTATAAGAATTGACTAATTTTGCAACATCTTTTAGGAGAAAAGTTTTGTGATACGAAGAAATGATCCGCGATTTCATTGCCATCGATTTCGAGACGGCCAATCAGCAGCCGTCAAGTGTCTGCTCCGTCGGGGTGGTCATGGTGCGTGATGGGCAGATAGTTGACTCGTTCTACAGTCTGATCCAGCCTGAGCCGAACTATTATAACTATTGGTGTCAGCGGGTACATGGCATCTCGGAAAGTGATACAGAGGGTGCGCCGGTGTTTTCCAAAGTATGGCAACAGTTGGAGGAACGAATTGTTGAGATATTCTTTTCTGATCAAGATCTTGATGATGTAAGATACCAAATTGCCACTATCCCATTCGTGGCTCATAATGCCCGCTTCGACGAAGGTTGTCTGAAAGCTGTGTTCAGA
>ONDP01000037.1 GCA_900316645.1 uncultured Prevotellaceae bacterium | reverse complement strand
TCACTCCCGATGTGGACTTGAAGGACGAGCTGAAGGCCACTGCCGTCCAGATTACCTGCTTCGACCGCACTGGTAAGGAAGTGAAGCGTGTCACCTCTGCTGACGATGGCACCGTGGAGGATCCCGAGGGACCATCAACCGAAGGCGGACCAAGCCAGGAAGGATAAACAGCCTCTCCCCCGACCCCTCCCCTAAAAGGGAGGGGAGAAAGGGGAACTCCTAAACGACTAAACAACTAATTTACTAATCTCCCTTAACAGGGGGGCGAGGGGGGTCTCCAAATTATGAAGAATTCAAAATGGAAGATGGTGATTCAGATACTGATAAGTATCCTCACCGCACTGGGCACAACGCTGGGCACGACTAGCTGCATGGGACATGGACCGTTCTGCTTGTAACGAAGAGAGCCGGAGGAGAAATTTCCTTCGGCTTTTCTTGTAGAGCTACCGTTGCTGTTTAATATAAGGTGCAAAGGCACGGTCGTATTCCTCGCTTTCGCCCAGACGGCCGTTGATGAGGCACACCAGCATCACCTTGGCCTTGAAGCAGATGGCTTCGTCGGAGGCGCGGTAGATGTCGTGATGGAAGATATACTTAAAACTGTCTTTCTCCAGCCACATGCGTGAGATAAACTCGTCGTCGCAGCGCAGGGGTACTTTGTATTGCAGTTCCATACGTGCCACGACGGCATCGACGCCCTTTTCGTGCATCTCGGCAAAGCTGAGTCCACAGTGTTTCAGGAACAGGTGGCGTGTATGTTCCGTGTAATGCAGATAATTGGCATTGTTCACAATTCCCTCGATGTCGCACTCATAGTCGCGCACCTCCATTCGGGCTTCAAAAATGTACTTTCTCATATCTCATTTCTCATTTGACCATTGACCATTGACCATTGACCATTGACCATTTTTCACTTTTGATGTTTCACATCGAACCTGCTCACGCTCGGCATAGCTGATGCAAGCATCGCTCTGCTCTCGCTTAATCGCAGCTTTGACCATTGACCATTTTTCACTTTTCACTTTTCACTTCTCACTTCTTAAATATTCATATCCTATGCGGCAGCGGAGGCAGTCTTTTCGGTCGCAATATTCTTTCTTCAGTTGAATCAGAGCCTGCGAATCACCTGCCGTCTGCACATCGAGTCCGCACTCTTTCCAGAGACGGATGATGTGGTTGTCTTCTGCCTTCAGCTGTTCCAGCAGGTCGAAGGCTCGGTCGCAGAGTGTCTCGTTGGACGAGTGGCGCCCATAGGCGAAGAGCATGGGTATGCAGGTGTTGATGATCAGCAGGTTGATGGAGAATGGCGACAGGTTCTTCTCGTTGCGCTCGCTCGACGAACCGAAGGTGTAGTGCGTCGCCCAGTAGGGTGTCACCTTCGTCGTCAGCAATTCTCTCAGCGCCGCCACGTCCTTGCATTCCAGGAGTTGCGACAGTCCCGTCTTGTGCTCGTAATAGAGGTTTGCCAACTGTGCCAGTCGGATGTGGGGGAAATTCTGGGGGCGCAGTCGGAGGAATCGCCACAGCTTATAGTTCATCGGTTGCAGCGAGAACTTATGTGCCAGATACTGGTATTCGTTGCGCAGTTTGGCAAAGTAGCCGTCGTTCAGCGCGTCCTGCTGGTAGCGCTCCGGAATGGCCTCGATGTCGAGCAGTCCCGCCTGCCCCAGGAAGATGGCCTCAATCTGGAAGAGGTCGTCGCGGTGGTGGGCAACAGCCGTGAGGGGGATGTGGGCTGCCCACTGCTCGAAGGCCTCGCCATTGATGCCGAACCCGAAATTGCGTGCAAGGGTCATGAAATAGGCATCTTCCCACGAACCGTTCATGCGACGTGCGCGTTGCTGGATGGCCTCGGTCTTCTGCTCCAGTCGCTCCGTCTGCAGGGCAGCCATCCATGAGTGGACGGTGAGCCGCGACAGGTGGGGGATAATCTGATAGCAGGGTGGATACTGGTCGGTGCGCAGCAGTTGTTCGTAGTTGTTGCGAACGCTGTCGGGCACCTGCAGCACCATCTGCGGAATAAACTGTCCTGCGGCGGTGGTCACATCGGCATCAGCCAAGCCGGTGACGTGGAGCACCACATTGTCGTACGCCGTGTCGCGGTCGTGCCCATGCAGGAACCAGTCGGACGACTTGTCGTGAATCTCGACGTTGCCCACCCATAGTGTGCCGTTGATTTTCACCTTCGCATTGAAGAAGTCGGGTCCGCTGTTGCGGTTATGCAGTCCCGGGTCGATGACCTCCACCGTCAGACCGTCGGTGGTCTTCATCTCGCCCAGTGGGAAAAGCTTATGTTTCCAAACGTAATGCAGTAATTGTTCCATAAGATTGATTGTGCTGCCTGCAAAATTACTATTTTTCTTTGTATTTCGCTTCGCTTAATCGAAAAAATGTATTATCTTTGCACCAAATTCATAAACATAACGAAATGAGAAAGTATCTGATAATGGCCGCAGCCCTGCTGGGCTTGGCCTCATGTAGCGAGAAGAAATTCCATGTTGAAGGTGCTATTACGAATGCCAAGGACTCCGTGCTCTACTTCGAGAATGTGGGGCTGGAGCAAGTGACGGTGCTCGACTCCGTGAAACTCGACGAGGACGGTGCCTTCGCCTTTGCCGGCAAGCAGCCCGAGGCCCCCGAGTTCTATCGTCTGCGCATCAACGACCAGATTATCAACGTGAGCATCGACTCGACGGAGACGGTGACCTTCAAGGCACAGTACCCGAAGATGGCCACCGAGTATGAGGTGAGCGGTTCGGACAACTGTCAGAAAATTAAGGAACTGGCACTGAAGCAGATTGACCTGACCAACAGGGCCATCGCCGTGTCGAACAACAGCGCACTGGGCGTGGACGAGGTGAACGACAGTATTCTGGGTATGATTCGCGAATACAAGAAGGACGTTAGGACGAACTATATCCTCAAGGAGCCCAACCGCTCGTATGCCTACTTCGCCCTGTTCCAGGCGCTGGGCAACACGCTGATATTCAATCCCCGTTCCGACAAGGACGACATCAAGCTCTTTGCCGCCGTGGCTACCAGCTGGGATGCCAATCACCCCAATTCCGAGCGCGGTGCCAATCTGCATAACATCGCCATCGAGGGAATGAAGACCATGCGCATCGTGGAGGCCAAGGAGTCGAGCGCCATCGACTTGAGCCAGGTGCAGACATCAGGTGTTATCGACCTTGCGCTGCCCGACAACAAAGGTCAATTGCGCCATCTCACCGACTTGAAGGGCAAGGTGGTGTTGCTGGACTTCCATCTGTTCAGCTTCGACAAGTCGCCGGAGCGCATCCTGCTCCTGCGCGAACTATATAATAAGTATCACGCACAGGGACTGGAAATCTATCAGGTGTCGTTCGACCCCGACGAGCATTTCTGGAAACAGCAGACGGCAGCACTGCCCTGGGTGAGTGTTTACGATCGTGATGGGCTTGACTCTCAGACACTGGTGACCTATAATATTCAAGGTCTGCCCGACTACTTCCTGATTACCCGCGACAACAACCTCTATAAGCGTGCCGCACAGGTGCAGGACTTGGAGGCAGAGATCAAGAGCTTGCTGTAACATAGTTCATAGTTCATAGTGCATAGTTCATAGTTAGGTCAAAGGTCAAAGGTCGAAGGTCAAAGCTGCGATTAAGCGAGAGCAGAGCGATGCTTGCATCAGCTATGCCGAGCGTGAGCAGGTTCGATGTGAAACATCAATGGTCAACGGTCAATGGTCAATTAAATTGAAGAGAGATGACAAGGTTGATTGCGATATTGGCGAGTTTAGGAGCAATTCTTCCTTTCTCATCACCCCTCCCTCAGGCGGGGGAGGGGTTCTCCCTTGAACATAAGAACGACACCGTAGCGATGGTGACGTTGCGCACAGACTCCACGCTCGACCGATGGGAACTGCCTTACCCCGTCTATCGTTTCTGCACAGGCGATGTGGATGGCGACGGGAGCATCGACGCCATGGTGGGTGTGATAAAAAGCACCCGATATTTCAAAGAGGTGGGGCGCAGAATTTTCATCTTCAAAAACTACCACGGACTGGTGCGCCCACTGTGGATGGGGTCGAAGCTGGGAGGCATCCTGGAAGACTTCCGTTTCAAGGACGGAGTCGTCAGAGCACTCGAACGCACTGCCGATGGGCAGTATGTGGTAGCAGAATACCGCTGGGCACACTTCGGCATGGGTTTCGAACGATTCCTTGCCAAGAACGTGGGGCACGAAGAAGCGATGCAACTTTTTATTCAAGACTAAATAAACCATTTTGCCTATGAAAAAATTACTATTCATCATGATGTTGGTGGCCTTTGCAGCAAATGTAACGGCCCAGAAAGAATCACACCCTGTCATCATTCCAGGCAAGGCGAAGATTGATGTGGAGAAACTGAACAAGCAGTTGCCACTGAACATCGACGTCAACAGCCTGTCGATTGCCGAGGCACGCGTGCTGCGTAATGCCGTGTCAGCCCGACAGGGTTATTGTTTTATGAATGGCGACCTGCGTGGCCTGTTCGGTGCTACCTCATGGTACACGGAAAAGATGGAAGACCGCTTCTGGAAGGAAGAGGACGGCAAGGCCAAGCCTATCAAGTATTCGCCTGCCGAAGTGGCGTTCATGAACAAACTGAAGGCGCGTGAGGACGCACTGAAGAAGCAGAACAACAATGCTCCTGCAGGGATGATGATCAACATGGACAACATCATCAACCCCTACCAGTTGACCGATTTCGACCAGCGACTCTACAATGCCATTGCCAAGAACGGGTTTGCCATTGTGCCTGCCGAGGAAGAACAGCTCTTCCACATCTACGAGAATAACGACTACCGGCAGTTCCCCAGTTTCGTGACGACCGACCTCTATCTGCAGGCCTTCCACATGTTCTTCGACTGTCTGCTGAAGGAAACCGAGGAACAGAAGTTCTCGCCCATGGTGACTGACTTCGTGAAGCGCAACTACGACTTGATGAGAAAGTTGGAGGCCACAGCCACCGATGCCACAGTAAAGGCGGCTGCTGCCCACAATGCTGCCTTCTATGCCATTGCCTACGAACTGAACACCGGCAAGTCGCTGCCTGTATCGGCTGAATATACAGCACTGGTCAAGCAGGAAATCAAGAACGTGAATGAGGCTCAGACCAGCTATTCGGAATTCCTGGGCTATGTACCGGAAAAGAGAATGCCGGCATTCATCTATAACATCTACCGCCCCCGTGGCCACTATACCCGCAACGAGACGCTGAAGCGCTACTTCCGTGCCATGATGTGGTTGCAGAACGTACCCTTCGGTGCCGATATCGACGATAAGTTGCAGGAGGCACTGGTGCTGGCTAACGTGATTGGCGAAGATGCCGCACTGACCAAGATGTACAAAGACCTGACGGCACCTATCACCTACCTGATGGGTATGCCCGACGACGTGAGCATCCTGCAGGTGTATGACGAAATCAAGAAGAGCGGCAGTTCACTCTCTCAGATTTTCAACGACAAGAAGAAGTTTGAGACACTGCGCACCGTGCTGCAGAACCTCTCGACGAAGCAATCGCGCATCAAGCCCAAGTTCCAGATGTCCAGCCCCTACAAGATTTGTCTGATGCCCCAGCGCTATATGCCCGACGGCGAGGTGCTGCAGGAGATGGTGGACTATGACAGCGAGGTTACCAAGCGTGACGTCCCCAAGGGACTCGATGTGCTGGCTTCCATCGGTATCATACCTGCTGAGAAACTGCTCATCGACGAACTCAAGGAACAGCAGAAATGGGGTGAATATACCAAGAACCTCAACCGGATGAAGACGCGCATGGGCGAAATCAACTGGAACGAGACAGTGGCCAACAAGTGGATTGCCTCGCTGAAGGATGTCATCAGCAAAGACTCCAAGGCACCCAAATTCATGCAGACAGCCCAGTGGGACAAGAAGAACATGAACGCGGCGCTTGCCTCATGGGCAGAACTGAAACACGATGCCATCCTCTATGCCAAACAGCCCATGGGTGCTGAGTGCGGAGGCGGAGGTCCCCCCGAGCCTTACGTGAAGGGCTATGTAGAGCCTAACGTGGCATATTGGACAAAAGCCATCCAACTCATCGACGCTACGATGGACGTGCTGAAGCGCTTCGACCTCGTGACGGAGAAGGGTACCACAGCTGCCAACGACCTGCGCGAACAGGCTGAGTTCCTGTTGGCTTGCAGCAAGAAAGAACTGGCTGGCAAGGGACTGACCGAACAGGAATATCGCCAGATAGAGCATATCGGTTCGTCGTTCGAATATATCACACTGAACCTGATTAAGGAGCCCGACCAGTATCTGATGGGGTGGAGCGACGTGAACGGTGCCGATAAGTCGATTGCCGTTGTGGCAGATGTCTATACGGCTAATGCCGGCAATAACCCAGGCAAGTCTGTGCTCTACGAGGCTGTAGGTCCTGCACACCAGATTTATGTCGTCGTGGAAATAGACGGCTATCTCTATCTCACCCGTGGAGCCGTCTTCTCCTATCGTGAGTTCCAGGAGGACATCTCTGCTCCGCGCACGACAGACGAAGAGTGGCAGGAGAACCTGAAGACTCAGCCCGACAAGGGTATTCCCGACTGGATGAAGGAAATCATCGTGCCGCTGGGAGGCAAGAGTCTCGACAACGAGTTCATCTTCTACAGCTCAGGATGTTAAGTCTTTTATTGTCAATACTGATGGTCAGCGATTCGCTGACCATCACTTTCACAGGCGATATCTTGCTTGATCGCGGTGTCCGGCAATACGTCGAGCATCGGGGTATCGACTATGTGTTCTCGCCTTTCGTCGATTCCGTGTTCCAAAGCAGCGACCTGGTGGTGGCCAACCTGGAATGTCCGGCGACAAAAATCAAGCAACCCGTTTACAAGAAATATATCTTCCGCGCAGAACCCGAATGGCTCGCTGCCCTGAAGCGTCACGGGGTGACCCACCTGAATCTGGCCAATAACCACAGCATTGACCAGGGCAGGGCAGGACTGACCGATACGAAGCGGAACATCGAGGCTGCCGGTATGGTGCCTGTCGGTGTGGGCGACTCCATGAGTGAGGCCGCCAAGCCCGTCGTACTGGCTACATGGCCGAGGAAGGTCTATCTGCTGGCCTCGCTGCAAATGCCGTTGGAGAATTTTTCCTATCTGCCCGATAAGGCATCGGTGAGCAACGAGGATATGGACTCGCTCGTGGCAAGGGTCAGCCAACTGAGAGCCACCGACCCGCAGGGCTTTATCATTGTCTCGATGCATTGGGGTGGGGAACACATGCTAACACCTGCGCCCCAGCAGCGTATGCAGGCGCATCAGCTCGTCGATGCAGGGGCTGACGCCCTGATATGTCACCATACCCATACGTTGCAGACCATTGAGACGTATCGGGGAAAACCCATCTACTACAGCATCGGCAATTTCATCTTTGACCAGCAGAAACCCATCAATACCAGGGCTTGTATGGTGCGACTGACCATTACAAAAGAATCGTCCCACGTGGAGACGATTCCTGTAGAAATCCGAAAATGTGTGCCTGACAGGCCTTAGAAACTGCGCAACCACTCACGCAGTTCCGTCATCATCTCGTAGTGGTTGGGGAACGACTCCAGAATGCCGAAACCGTGTCCGCCCTCAGGATAGATGTGCAGGGAGGTGGGCACCTTGTGGTGACACAGTTCTTCGTAGTAGCCGATACTGTTCAGGGGCGACACCGACTTGTCGTTGTGTGCCAGAACGATAAAGGCACGAGGGGTGGCGGCAGTTACATGCTGTTCGTTGCAATACTCGTTCAGCAACTTGCGCTTGGGCTTCTTGCCCAGCAGGTTCTCGCGAGAGCCCTGATGCGTCACACCGGCTTCCATCGTAATGACGGGATAGAACAATATCTGGAAATTGGGGGCTGCGTCGCCCTTGGAATGGGTGGCAATGGTGGAAGCCAGATGTCCGCCTGCCGAAAAGCCCATGATGCCTACGTCGCTGGTATTGATGTTCCAAGCCTCCGACATCCTGCGGATGAGGCGCATGGCCTCCTCGGCATCCTCCCGGGGTACGTTGGAAACCCCATGGGGCATCCTATACTTCAAGACAATGACGGCTATGCCCTGGGCATTGAAATAGGGAGCCCACAGTGTTCCCTCCTTCTCGAAAGCCAGGTGATGGTAACCCCCACCGGGACAAATCAAGATGGCGCGCCCAGTGGCTTTTTTCTTCTCGGGCAGGAAAACAGTCACCTTTGCCTGATCGTTAGGGTCGCCATTGGACGTCTTAGGCGAGGTGGGCCATAAATCCATTTCCAAACCTTGTTGTGCCATTGCCATAGAAGGTATCAGAAACAGGGCACAAGCGAATAGAGTTTTCAGCATTTTCATTATTTTTTCGTTTTGTTGCTTGCAAAGATAATGATTTTTTGTATCTTTGCAAGAAATTTACGACTAAAAACTTTAAACATGTTCAAACGAATTCTAACATTGGCAGTCGTTGCAACCCTCGCTTGGGGAGCACAGGCAAAAGTGAAGTTGTCGCATTTGGTTGGCGACAACATGGTGATTCAACAGCAAACGGACGTTCGGCTCTGGGGGTGGGCAAAACCCAACAGTACCGTCACGGCAACTACCTCGTGGAGCCAGCAGAAGAGCACTGCGAAAGCCGGCAAGGACGGTCAGTTCCTGTTGACGGTGAAATCGCCCAAGGCTTCATACACCCCGTTGAGCATCACATTCGACGACGGTGAAGGTGCTGTTACTATTAATAATGTACTCGCGGGCGAGGTATGGGTGTGCGCGGGACAGTCGAACATGGAGATGCCCGTCAAGGGTTTCGGCATGTGTCCGGTGAAGGGTTATAACCATCATGTGCTGGATGCTATCAACTCAAAGGGTGTGCGCAGCATCAAGATTCCCAGTGTGATGAGCAGCAAACCGCTGAACGACGCACAGGCAGAATGGCGCGTCTGCTCGCCTAAGACGGTGGGCGAATTTTCTGCCACGGGTTATTTCTTTGCCCGTCTGCTGAGTCGCACCCTGGGTATCCCCGTTGGTATCATCGAGGCCAACAAGGGTGGCTCGCGCGTGGAAAGCTGGCTGACCAAGGAGAATTTGGAGAAATATACCAACGACCCCACCGACTCTGTCGCTATCTGCAAGAAATGGTCGCAGTGGGACTACCACCGTTCGCTGCTGTGGGGCAACGGAACGTTCAATCCCATCCTGAAAGCTACCGTGAAGGGTATCATCTACTATCAGGGTTGTTCGAATGTGGGCGATCCGGGCGACCAGTACTCTCAGCGCATGAAGTTGCTCGTAGAACAGTGGCGCTCGCAGTTCGGACTGGGCGAGATTCCTTTCTATTTCGTTGAGATTGCGCCTTATGTCTATGGCGACGGCATCGACGGCGTCAGTGGTGCCAAGTTGCGTGAACAGCAGTTCAAGGCCAGTCAGATTATCCCCAACAGTTCGCTGGTTTCTACCAACGACTTGGTTTATCCGAACGAAATCAACCAGATTCACCCCACTCAGAAGCAGCCGGTAGGCGAGCGTCTGGCTTTTACTGCCCTGAATCGCGACTATGGCTTCGAGACCATTCAGTATAAGAGTTCGTCGTATAAGGATATGACCATTAAGAGCGACACCATCTTTATCCATACGCAGGACAACTACTGGTGTGACGCTCCCTTCGACAAGATGCAAGGCTTTGAGATAGCCGGTGAAGACAAGGTGTTCTATCCTGCTGAGGCTAAGCACTTCTGGCAACCAGGTGGAGGCTATTGGGACGAGGCCATCATCGTGCACTCGCCGAAGGTGAAGAAACCCGTTGCCGTTCGCTATTGTTTCAAGAATTTCCAGATTGGTAATGTGAAGAACGGTGGTAACATGCCGCTGTTCCCCTTCAGAACAGACAATTGGTAATGGAACATCCCTTGGAGAAATTTGCTTACTGCCCGATTTGCGGCAGTAAGCATTTTGTGATTCATAGTTTCAAGAGCAAGCAGTGCCAGGACTGTGGCTTCGTCTATTTCGCCAATCCCTGTGCTGCCACAGCTGCCTTTATCATGAACGGCAAGGGCGAACTGCTGGTGGTGCGCAGAGCCAAGGACCCGGCAAAAGGTACGCTCGACCTGCCAGGCGGTTTCGTGGATATGTATGAAACGGCTGAGGAGGGGATGAGAAGGGAGATTCAGGAAGAGACAGGACTGGAGGTGGGGAAGTTGGAATACCTCTTTTCCAGTCCGAATATCTACCAGTATAGCGGACTGGGTGTACACACCATCGACATGGACTATCTGGTGCACGTGGATGACGATGTTGTCGTAAAAGCTGCCGATGATGCTGCCGAATGCATCTGGATTGCTCTCGACAAGGTGCGCCCGGAAGAGTTCGGACTTCTCAGTATTCGGCATTCGGTAGAACGATTTTTGGCCTCTAAATGTTAAGAAAAGCAAAATTCTTCTATATATATAAGGTGTAACCAAACTTTTTCCATACTTTTGCAGCCCGAAACTATTATTTATCGAGAATATGCAAAAGAACTTAGTGATTGTAGAGTCGCCAGCCAAGGCAAAGACAATCGAGAAATTTTTAGGTAACGACTTCAAGGTGATGTCCAGCTACGGACACATCCGCGACCTGAAGAAGAAGGAAATGAGCATCGATATTCAGACGCTCGAACCCGAATATGAGATTCCTGAGGAAAAGGAAAAACTGGTGAAGGAACTCAAGTCAAGTGCCAAGAAGGCTGAGAAGGTTTGGCTCGCATCCGATGAAGACCGTGAAGGAGAGGCTATCTCGTGGCATCTGTGTGAGGTCTTGGGACTCGACGAGGAAAAGACCAATCGTATCGTCTTTCACGAAATTACCAAGCCTGCCATCTTGGAGGCTATTGAACATCCACGTCACCTGGACATGAATCTGGTGAACGCACAGCAGGCTCGCCGTGTGCTCGACCGCTTGGTAGGATTCAAACTGTCACCTGTTCTTTGGCGTAAGGTAAAACCAGCGCTTTCAGCTGGTCGCGTTCAGAGTGTGGCTGTGCGCCTGATTGTTGAGCGTGAACGTGAGATTCAGAATTTCAAGAGCGAATCGTTCTATAGTGTGAACGGTATTTTCGCCATTACCAATGCCGACGGCTCGCAGTCGGAAGTAAGAGCCCTGTTGGGTACGCGCTTCAAGACCCACGAGGAGGTGGAGCAGTTCCTGGAACAGTGCAAGGAGGCTACCTTCACGGTGGAGAGTGTCAGCAAGAAACCGCTGAAGCGCACACCGGCACCTCCCTTCACTACATCAACACTCCAGCAGGAGGCTGCCCGCAAATTGGGATTCACCGTCAGTCAGACCATGATGGTTGCCCAGCACCTGTATGAGAACGGACGCATTACTTACATGCGTACCGACTCTGTCAACCTCTCTGCGCTCTGCATCAATGCCAGCAAGGAGGAAATCAAGAAACTTTATGGCGAAGAATATTGCAAGTCGCGCCAGTATCGCACCAATTCCAAGGGTGCACAGGAGGCGCACGAGGCTATTCGTCCCACCTATATGGAGCAGACGGAGATAGAGGGTACGGCTCAGGAGAAGAAACTCTACGACCTGATCTGGAAACGTACTGCAGCCAGTCAGATGGCTGATGCCGAGATTGAGAAGACCACCGTTAACATCTCTGTCAGCGGCATCAACGAGCAGTTTGTGGCTCAAGGCGAGGTGGTGAAATTCGACGGTTTCATCAAGGTGTATCGTGAGTCGTATGATGATGACGCCCAGCAGGACGAGGAGTTAGGTCATATCCTGCCTCCGTTGAAGAAAGGTCAGGAACTCACTCGCCGTGAGATTCTGGCTACCGAGCGCTTCAGCCAGGGACCTGTTCGCTATACTGAGGCTTCGCTGGTGCACAAGTTGGAGGAACTGGGTATCGGTCGCCCTTCAACCTATGCGCCCACCATTTCCACCATCCAGCAGCGCGACTACGTGCATAAAGGTGACAAGAAGGGTGAGGAGCGCAGCTATACCATCGACTCGCTGAAGGGCAAGCAAATCAAGCAGTCGGTTCGCAAGGAAATGGTCGGCTCGGATAAGGGAAAACTGCTGCCTACAGATATCGGTATCGTGGTGAACGACTTCCTGATGGATAACTTTAAGGAAATCATGGACTATAACTTCACTGCCAAGGTGGAGCACGACTTCGATAAGATTGCCGAGGGCAAAGAGAAATGGACGAGTATGATGAAGGGATTCTACAAGAGCTTTGAACCCGTAGTGGACAAGACGCTGAATGCCCGTCAGGAACATAAGGCCGGTGAGCGCGAACTGGGTAAGGACCCCAAGAGCGGTCGTCCCGTCTTTGCTAAGATAGGTCGCTTCGGTCCTGTTGTGCAGATTGGTTCTGCTGACGATAGCGTCAAACCTCAGTTTGCCCAGCTGCCCAGTGAACTCAGTATGGAGACATTGACGCTGGAGGAGGCTTTGGAACTCTTCAAACTGCCTCGTACCGTCGGTACGCTCGAAGGAGCTGATGTGGTCATTGGTACTGGTCGCTTCGGACCTTACATCCTGCATAAGAAGAAATACACTTCCCTGCCTAAGACGGTTGACCCGATGGCCATCACCCTCGACGAGGCTGTGGCTTTCATCAACGAGAAGCGTCAGCAGGAGGAGAAGCGCCATTTGAAGACTTTCGAGGAAGATGCGAAGTTGGAGGTGATAGATGGTCGCTATGGACCCTATCTGGCTTACGACGGCAAGAACTATCGCCTGCCTAAGAACGTTCACCAGCGTGCTGCCGAGTTGTCGTTCGACGAGTGTATGGCTATCATTGACAAACAGAGGAAATAATGCGTCGCATCATCCTTATAGGCTACATGGGCTCAGGGAAGACCACCGTGGGCAAGGCTCTCTCGAAGGAGACGGGCATGATGTTCTACGACCTCGACTGGTATATCGAGAGCAGAATGCACAAGACGGTAGCGCAGATTTTCGCTGAGCGTGGCGAAGAGGGCTTCCGCAAGATAGAATACAACATGCTGCATGAGGTGGCTGAGTTCGAGGACGTCATCATCAGTTGCGGAGGTGGCACTCCTTGTTTCTTTGACAATATTGACTATCTGAACGGTCAGGGCGATGTGTGCTATCTGAAGGCCACACCCGAGGTGCTGTATAAACACCTGCTGATGGGCAAGGTGGAGCGCCCGCTGATCAAAGGAAAAAGTCCGGAGGAACTGATAAATTTCATCACTGAACAGGTGGGCAAGCGCGAGGAATTCTACACCAAGGCACGCTATACGCTCGACGTCAGTCTGATGGACAGCTTTGAGAAAATTAAACTGAGCGTAGATGCCCTACGCGAGCTGTTAAATCTTTAACCCACAAGAACAATCATGAAGAAATGGACGATTGAAGACTCTAAGGAGCTCTACAACATCAATGGCTGGGGAACCAGTTACTTTGGTATCAACAACAAGGGTAACGTCTATGTGACACCTTGTAAGGATGGTACGGAAATTGATATCCGCGAGGTGATGGACGAACTGTCACTGCGTGATGTCCAGTCTCCGGTGTTATTGCGTTTCCCCGATATCCTCGACAACCGTATCGAGAAGACGTGGAGCTGTTTCAAGAAGGCTTCTAAGGAATACGACTACAAGGGCGAGAACTATGTGGTCTATCCCATCAAGGTCAATCAGATGCAACCTGTGGTTGAGGAGATTATCTCGCACGGACGTAAGTTTAATCTGGGCGTTGAGGCTGGTTCGAAACCTGAGTTGCACGCAGTGATTGCTGTTCAGTGTCAGAGCGACTCTATCATTATCTGTAACGGATATAAGGACCAGTCGTACATCGAATTGGCACTGCTGGCACAGAAGATGGGCAAGCAGATATTCATTGTGGTGGAGAAACCTAACGAATTGGAACTGATAGCTCGCGAGGCTAAGAAACTGGGTGTGCGCCCTAATATCGGCATCCGCATCAAATTGGCCTCCAGTGGTAGTGGTAAGTGGGAAGAGAGTGGGGGCGACGCCTCTAAGTTCGGACTGACCAGTGCCGAATTGCTGGAAGCGCTCGATTTGCTCGACAAAAAGGATATGCGCGACTGTCTGCGACTGATTCACTTCCACATCGGTTCGCAGATTACAAAGATACGACGCATTCAGACTGCCTTGCGCGAGGCTTCACAGTTCTATGTGCAGCTCCACAAGATGGGTTATAACGTTGATTTCGTGGATTGTGGCGGTGGACTCGGTGTTGACTACGACGGCACACGCTCGCCCAGTTCTGAGAGTTCGGTGAACTACAGCATTCAGGAGTATGTCAACGACTGTATTTATACTTTCGTTGATATGGCCAATAAGAATGGTATTCCTCATCCTAACCTGATCACGGAGAGCGGGCGTTCGTTGGCTGCTCACCATTCGGTATTGGTGATTGACGTTCTGGAGACGGCCTCTCTGCCTGAGATGCCTGAGGAGTTCGAACCCGACGAGAACAGTCATCAGTTGGTGAAGGACCTGTACGAGATATGGGACAACCTCTCGCCTCGCAATGTGCTGGAAGACTGGCACGATGCTGAGCAGATCCGTGAAGAGGTGCTCGATTTGTTTACGCATGGTATTGTAGATTTGAAGACGCGTGCTGAGGTGGAGGCCATGTATTGGAGCGTTTGTCACGAGATTCACGCTTTGGCAAAGAGTCTCAAGCATATTCCCGAGGAACTGATGAATATTGACAAGTTGTTGGCTGATAAGTATTTCTGCAATTTCTCGCTGTTCCAGAGCCTGCCTGACTCATGGGCCATCGACCAGTTGTTCCCCATCATGCCTATCCAGCGACTCGACGAGCGCCCAACGCGCAATGCCACCATTCAGGACATTACTTGCGACTCGGATGGCAAGATTGCCAACTTTGTGACGAATCGCCACAATTCCCACTCTCTGCCTGTTCATGCACTTCGCAAGAACGATAAATACTATCTGGGTGTGTTCCTCGTGGGTGCCTATCAGGAAATTCTGGGCGATATGCACAATTTGTTTGGCGACACCACTGCTGTACATATCTCTGTCAAGGACGGAGGTTACCACATCGATCAGATTATCGATGGTGAGACGGTGGCAGAGGTGCTCGACTATGTGCAGTATGAGCCCAAGAAACTGGTGCGCCAGTTGGAGATATGGGTAGCCAAGAGTGTCAAACAGGGCAAGATTACGCTTGAGGAGGGCAAGGAATTCCTCTCCAACTATCGTTCAGGCCTTTATGGTTACACTTATCTGGAATAACGAAATCTCGAAACGATGAAAGAAAAACTGACAATAGTAAAAGTGGGCGGAGCCGTTGTGGAGGACGACGCTCAACTGGAGCAACTGCTCAACGACTTCAGTGCTATCGAGGGACGTAAGGTGCTCGTGCATGGTGGAGGTCGCAGGGCTACCCAGGTGGCTGCCAAGTTGGGCATTGAGACGCAGATGGTGGGCGGACGCCGCATCACGGATGCCGATATGCTGGAGGTGGTGACAATGGTCTATGGCGGCTTGGTCAACAAGAATCTGGTAGCACGTCTGCAGGCGAACGGTGTGAATGCCCTCGGACTGACAGGTGCTGATGCAGATGTGATACGCAGTCATAAGCGCCCCCTGAAGGATGGTGTTGACTATGGATTCGTAGGCGATGTTGATAATGTGGCACACCAGACATTAGGGCATCTGATAGAGGCAGGCATTACTCCCGTGATGGCACCTCTGACGCACGATGGCGAGGGGCATATCCTCAACACCAATGCCGATACCATTGCCTCCGAGACGGCAAAGGGTATGGCTAAGGATTATGATGTGACGCTGATTTTCAGTTTTGAGAAGAAGGGTGTGCTCAGCAATCCTGACGACGACGAGTCGGTGATTCCTGTGATTACCCGCGACGATTTTGAACGCTATAAGGCCGACGGCACCATATCGGGTGGTATGTTGCCAAAGATAGAAAACGCCCTGAAAGCTGTTGATGCAGGTGTGGGCAAAGTTATCATTACCCTCGCTACTGCTATCGACGGCCAGCACGGCACAGTCATCAAGTAAAGCCGCATGGTAAGTTTCCGAAACGATATCCTGCCGCTGAAAGATAAGCTCTTCAGATTGGCACTCCGCATCACCCTCAATCCTGCTGATGCGGAGGATGTTGTACAGGAAACGATGATAAAGGTGTGGAACAGGCGCAATAACTGGGATGCGATAGATAATATCGAAAGCTTCTGTCTGACCGTCTGTCGTAACCTGGCCGTTGACAAGACGCGATATATGGGCAACCAGACCCTCTCGATTGAAACGGAGAAAGAACCCTCTGACGATAGCCATCATGCCAATCCCGAGGAACAGACCGTACAGCGCGACCGCATTCGATTGGTGCGCCAACTCATCAACCAACTGCCTGAGAAACAGCGCAGTTGTATGCAGCTTCGTGATATTGAAGGGAAGAGCTATAAGGACATAGCCGCGATACTCGACATTTCGGAAGAACAGGTGAAAGTCAATATCTTCCGAGCCCGTCAAACCATTAAGGAAAAGTTTAGTAGAGTAGATAAATAAAAAAATTTTCGTTTTCCTGTAACTTTTGTTTTTCCCATTCGTCTTTTATGATAGAGGGGACAAAAATTCCCCACGCAAAGAAATGGATTATAAGTACATCGAACAACTCCTGGAGCGCTATTGGGCAGCAGAGACCTCCCTCGAAGAAGAAGGTATTCTGCGTGCATTCTTCAGTCAGAAGGAGATTCCTGCTGAACTGGAACAATACCGTGCACTCTTCAACTATGAGTCGGAGGAGATGGACGCTCATCATCTGGGCGACGATTTCGATGCACGCATCCTGTCTATGATAGAAGAGGAAGAGCCTCAGGCAACTGTCAAGGCTCGTGAGATTTCGCTCAAGCAGCGACTGATGCCTCTCTTCAAGGCAGCAGCAGTGGTGGCTATCATCCTTACCATAGGTGGAGCCCTGCAGCGTCCTTGGGATGCCAGTTGGAACGACCCTCGGGTCGAGTATGCCAACAGCTATTCCTTCGCTGTCGATTCTGCTGATGTTACCCCTATGCAGGCAGAGAATATCTCAGAAATGCCTGCCGACACTGCGAAGGCTATGCCGGAAACAGTGGCAAAGGATTAGCGAGAATTTTTTCTATGCTTTCTCTATAATAATTTTCATGTTTAGTTAAAACAAGTAAGAAACTGTGAAGTTTCTGTTCTCTCAAATTTTTCATAACATACTAACGAAGGGCGGGTTGCCAGTCATAGGTTGACGAGCAGCCCGCCATAATTTTTCACTTCTCATTTCTTTTCATTCTCAACTGCAACTGATAGAGCGCAGGTGCAAAGATGAGCAGCGAAAAGAACACAGCCATATAGACATGTGTTTGGGAACCTTGGAAGATATCAATGAGTTTGAATTCCGGATCGGGATAAGTGCGGAGGATGATGTAGGCTATCGAATTGTTGGCCCAATGGTAAGCCATACCAGGCAGGATGGAACCTGTGCGCCAATACATCCATCCCAACAGAATACCGGCAAGGAAGGCAAAGGGCATCTGGGCAGGATTCATGTGTACAATCGAGAACAGCAGGGCTGAAATAGCTATTGCCGTCCAGGGCTTCATATGGGTGAGCAACGAACGCAAGACGGCTCCACGGAACACTACCTCCTCTGCCAACGGAGCCAACAGGCCGATGGCAAGATAACCCCAATAGGAACTCATTAGCATTTGCAAATCGTCTTCAATCCAGTTGGGCAGCTCGGGCATCTGCTCCTGTAGCCACGTGATGGGAATCACCAATCCCAAGGCGGCTATCACAGCCCATACCAAGACGGTCCACTGCTTGGTGAGTAGCCAATTCAGTGAAACCTCAGCCCATTTTGCCATGAGGAATACGATAATCACCAAGCCACTGAACAGCGTGATGGAGATGATCAGCGGCATGATGGAGAAGTCTGTGCTCTTGTTAATCAGCGCCCATGTTGTGGTGACAGCAAATGTAGCAATGATTTGCAAGGCGAGAAACACCAATGTATAAATAATTGAATTCTTCATATCTTTAAACTCTTGATTTTCATTTCGTCTTTTAATAGTTGAGCCGTTAACTCTTCTTTGCTCTCGAAACGCTGCTCATCGCGCAGTCGCTCTATGAATTCCACTTTCACCTCCTTGTCGTAGAGGTCGCCCTTGAAATCGAGAATATGCACCTCCAGTGTCTGCTGATGCTCACCAAACGTTGGTCGGGTGCCGATGTTCATCATACCCTTATTGCCATTGGCCATTGACCATTCTTTTAGTCGGCCTGTGGCCTTTGTAAAAGCGTCACAAGTGCCGAGCGGACCATTGACCGTTACTCTCACGGCATAGACGCCAGGGGCAGGAATCAGTTTATGAGGGTCGATTAGCTGCAGGTTGGCCGTAGGGAATCCTAATTTCGTACCTACATGCTCGCCCTTTACCACCGTTCCAGTTATCTGATAGGGATAGCACAAGGCATCAGCAGCCTCACGCACATTGCCTTCTTCCAGCAACTTCCTCACCATCGACGAACTCACCTGACTCTCCTCGCAATTCGGGGAAAGACTTGGTAGCCTTTTCACCTCCATCAGTCCATAGCTCACATAATCCTCAAACGAAGCCGAGCGGTCGTGGCCGAAGCGGTTGTCATAGCCTGTCAACAGCACTTTTACCCCTAGTCTGTCAGCCATCAGTTGCATAAAGTCGCGTGCACTGAGACCAGCAGTCACCTTCGTGAAGGGCACCACCACACAGCGGTCAATACCAGTCTGCTCCAACAGTTGCATCCGTTCCTCAAAGGTTGTCAGCAGTTTCGGGTGCCAATCCGACTGCACCACCTCGCGAGGATGCCTGTCGAACGTAATCACGCACGAAGCCAATCCCTGAGCCTTTGCATAGTCGCAAACCTGCTTCAGCACAAAGCGATGACCCTTGTGAACCCCATCAAACATACCGATGGTTGCCACGCAAGGTACAACGGCCTGACTGCCTTTTTCCAATATCAACTTCTCCATTATGGCGGCAAAATTACAAAAAAATGGTAAAATTATGGGGAACGGAAACAAATTTTTCACTTTTCACTTTTCACTTTTCACTTTTTTTCGTACCTTTGCACCGCAAATCGGACTTGTAGCTCAGTTGGTTAGAGCAACAGACTCATAATCTGGAGGTCCCAGGTTCAAGCCCTGGCTGGTCCACACTGAAAATCAGCAACTTACG
>ONDP01000043.1 GCA_900316645.1 uncultured Prevotellaceae bacterium | reverse complement strand
CATTGGTGTCATCGTATTGTTGTTCATCATCGCTAGTGTCATCTCGTTCTACTACCGTCGTCAGCGCCAGATTATCAGTGAGAAGAACCGTGCCTTGGTACGTATGATTAACGGTACACCGTTTGTGGCTCCTGTTGATGAGATAGAAGGAGCGGAGGATACCGACGAGGTCAGCGATTCAGAGGAGCCTGAGGACACCTCTGCTCTCTTTGAAACAATCGATACTACCATTCGCACAGAGCATCTCTATGCCAATGTTTCGCTTCAGCGCCAGGACGTCTGTACACGTTTCTGTATCACCCGTCATACGCTCAACAACCTGTTGGCGCAGCATGTTGGCAGCTCCTCGTTTCCACAGTACATCAATAATATCCGTATGGAGGAGGCGCTTCCTCTGCTTCGCGATAACGCTTCGATGACCATTGCTGCCATCGCTACTGCTGTGGGCTTCACACCCGCCAACTTCCGTGAACAGTTCAAGCGCCAATACGGTGTCACCCCGCAGGAATACCGCCAGAGTTTATAGTATTTTCAGAGCATTCCGAATTGGCATTCAATATAGAGGGAACCCATCAGACCTATTATATAGAGAAAACAGAAGCGCTGCTGATGAGATAAGTTCTTTTTGATAATGTCCCGCAGTCAGACCGGCTACGGGATTTTGTTTTTTTAACATCTAAGATGATAGGCATTTGAAAATTAAACATTACTTTTGTAAACTAAACTTAAGACTCTCCAAAAATGAAAAAGTCAGTACTTCTTGTATTAGCTTTGTGGCTTTGCCATCTGACGCTCATGGCTACAACAGTGAGTCAGCAACGCTCCAGCCAGATGGCACTCTTTGAAGCACAGATAGGTGTCAGCACTCCTGTTGTCAAATTCACAGCTACTAACAAGCCCGCTACGGTAGCAGACCTGAAGGCAGCAATAGGTACTGAACCGGTAGCATCTGGAAACGCTGTCGAACTCAATTCGTTGGTGACGATGACGGCAGCCGAGGCACCTAACTATCATGTCGACTGGTATGTCAATGGCAAGAAGGCAAATGCCGTCGGCTATTCTTTCACACAGACAATGTCAAACGACTATCAGATAGAAGCCCGCTATGTGGAGAACTTCAAGTTCATCTTCGAGGGGACACCCTTCGTGAAGTATGCCGATGCGAACGGTATCATCTATATGGGTCCGAACTTCTACTGCCATAAGTTTGACAAGTTGCGTGCTTTCGGCTATTCGGTCGAGAACTTCACGGGCAGCAACGGCAAGACTTATCTGGTGGACAACTCACCGGACTCGGTTCTCGTCGTCAAGGATACGTTGACTGCCGATGTAGTAATGACGCCCAACTATGTGTTGAACCAGTGCGACCTCGGTGATAACACCGTGGCACCTGTCTGGGACTTCGATAAGCCCGACAGCGTGGCCCGCTTCGACAACTATCAGGGAAAATGCTGTTTCACCAAGCCGACATGGTTCGACTCCAATTACATCGACCTGAACATGACGTGCGATGCCAACAATGGTTGGATAGACAATGTGCGTGGCCAGCAAAAGGGTTATGCCGATGTGGGAACAGGCACCAAGTTTACATTGCCTGCCCGCTATGGCACCGTTTACCGCGTCACGACGAAGGGTGAACTCTCTGCCACGACGATAGCCGACAGTATCAGCTACAAGAAATCAACAGATGCCGCAGGCAATCAGGTGGCAACATTATATTATCGCGGGTCAGACAAAGACTCCATCCAGATTGTGGTGGGCGAAGACATCCAACTCGTCTCCATTGCTGCCTCCTATCCTGGTGGCGACAATACCCTGACATGGTTGCCTGACACGACGGCAACCACCAAGGACGAACTCGTCACCGTGGAGAAGACAGGTGAGGCAGGCGGCTTGCTTTACGATTTGTCCGACCTGACGCTCAACGGAGGACTGAAGGTGGTGGCAGGCGAACATCGCGACAGTTGTTCTGTACAGATAGAAGTACCTAATGAGAAAGATGAGACTAAATACCTTTCAGCGACCTTCCGGATGGACGAAGGATTCTCCTTTGCCCTCCAGCGACTGCTCATGCAGATGGTATTGGAGGGAACTGACAAGTCGGCTAATGTCGAGTTAGTCCTCTCCGATGAGTTCGGAACCGAGTTGAAGTCGAAGGTCTATGAGCATCGTCAGACCGATCTCGTATTCACCGATACATTGGAGAACTTGGGCAAGCCCAACAATCTGCACATGGAGGGTAAGATTACACTGAAAGTCTATGTCTATGGTGCTGCTGACTATTACCGCTTGTTCATGCCTATCACGTGTGGCGTAGAGATTTGCGAGGTCATGCGCTTCCCCGAGGGGTATAATTATGCCACCTATAAGGCCAAGAGCGAGATAGACAATGACGGTTCAGCGCTGTTGAGTGTCGATGCCTTTGAGTTGGTCGGTGTTGATGACGAGCACGATTATGTCATCCTGAATCCTATCGAGGAAATTCCGATGGGTGATGTTCTCGTCATTCATTCTGACGAGGCAGGTGCCGTGCATCATATTCCATTGACCCGAGCCGACGATGCCTACGTGCGTGGTAATAACAAGTTATGGGTTTCCGATGGTACTGTCAAGGGCGGTAAGGACATATATCGCTTCAGCAAGGAGGGCGACCAGTATGTGTTCCGTTCTTCCTCTGCCGATGTGACATTGCCCCGTGGTGAGATTTATATGAAATTCCACAGTACGACAAGGAAAGAGGTCTATTACCTTAGTGAGAAGTCTGTACCCGAGCCGACGCCCGAACTTGTCTTCCACGAAACAGAAGACAACAAGGCCCTCATCGAACAGTACAAGGGCAGAACCGTCAAGAAAGTAGTGCTCGACGGACATAAGCTTTACAAGAACCATATGTGGAATACCATTTGTCTGCCCTTCGACATCATCGGTGAGAATATCGATGCCAGTCCTTTACAGGGAGCTGAAATCCACGAGATGGATCTGACAAACAATGGCGACTATATTGCCCCGACAGGCTATGACGCCGAGACAGGTGTGGTTACGCTTAACTTCAAGTCGGTGCATGCCATAGAGCCCGGAAAACCCTATTTCCTGGAATGGCGTACGACAACAGCAAGCGAGGTGATCAATCCTGAGTTTGCCGATGTCACCATCAAGACTACACCAGGCGTAGAGATGGCCATGACCAGCAACGACGGCAAGGTGCAGTTCCTGGGTACCTATGCGCCCGTGATGCTGGCGGGCGACAATGCCTCCAACCTCTATGTGGGCACCGACGACAAGATTCATATCCCGACGGAGCATAATGAGGTGGGTGCCTTCAGCGGCTACTTCCTGATTGACCTAGGCAATGGCCTTGGTGTTCCGGGCAGCAATCCGCTCAATAAGATACTGTTGAATATCGCCGGCGGTGATGATGTGCTGCGTGTCATCACCATCATCGTGCCTCAGCATCTGAAGGATGGCGTATGGTACGACCTGCAGGGTAAGAAGTATGTCAACCAGCCCACTCAGCGTGGCATCTATATCTTGAATGGCAAAAAGATATTGATTAAGTAGTATCATAGTAAAACAGAAATAAGACCTACGACAATGAGAAAGTTTTTATTATTAATACTCATCTGGCTGTGTGGCATGACCGTCATGGCTAATGTCGTCGTCAACTTTCAAGTGACCAACAAACCAGCTGTTTTAGCCGACCTCGTAGTGACAGCCGACGGAAACCAGATTACTTCGGGAGCATCCGTCGCCGACAATGCCACTGTCAAGTTTACGGCTGCAGTCAACAGAGCGTGGCATGTGGAATGGTATATGAACGAACAGAAAGTGGAGAACGACTTGAATAACGTGCTGGAGTTCAAGGCCACTGCCGACTGTACCGTCGAGGCTCGCTATGTAGAGAACTTCAAGTTCATCTTCGAGGGCACGCCCCATGTGAAATATGCCGCTCCCAATGGTGTTATCTACCTGGGACAGAATTACTATTGCCATAAGTTCGAGAAACTGCGCGCTTTCGGCTATACCGTCACGTCCTATAAGGGCAGTAACGGTAAGACCTATTCGGTGGACCGTTCGAAGAATCCCAACTTGATTGTGAAGGACACTCTGAAAGCCGATGTGGTGATGACGCCCAACTATTCGTTGAACGAGTCGGACTTCGGCGATGCCACCGTCGTACCGGTATGGGAATTCGATAAGCCCGACAGTGTGGCTCTTTTCAGAAACTTCCAGGGGCGTTGCTGTTTCGTCATGCCGACATTCTTCGACTCCAACTACGTCGATTTGAATATGGTGTGTGATGCCACTTACGGTTGGATTGACAATGAGAACAACCAGGACTTGGGCTACGCCGAGGTGGGAGCAGGAACGAAGTTCACACTGCCAGCCCGATATGGCACCATCTACCGCATGGTGACCAAGGAGCCACTGTCTGCCACTACCATTGCCGACAGCACCAGTGCGCAATATAAGACGACGCAAGACGCCAAGGGCAACTATGTCGCCTCCTTGCTTTATTACGTGTCAGAAAAGGATTCCATTCAGATTGACGTCAAGGAAGACATTAAGCTCGTGGCTATTTCTGCCTCATATCCCGGCAGCGACAATTTCATGACGTGGATGCCCGATACCGCCACCGTCAAGAACGAACTGCTGACGCTCCGGAAACCAGAAGGTGCCGGCAGTCTGCTCTTTGACGTTACCGACCTCACCGTTAACGGCGGACTGAAGGTTGAGGCAGGCGAACCCCTCGACAGTCTTACCGCCCAGATAGAGGTACCTCAAGAGTTTGACGAGAACAAATACGTGTCCGTTGGTTTCAAGATGGCTGAAGGCTTCTCTTATCTGCATGGTAAGTGCGTGCTCAAAATGCGCATCTACGACATCAAGACATCTGCCAAGGTGCAGGTGGTGATGTCTGACACCAAGGGCAATAGGCTGGAGTCACGACTCTATGAGTATAACAACCTTGCCGACAGCGTGCTCATCGACACCCTGTCCAATGCCGTTCAACCCGTCTATATGGAGGGATTGGTAACGATGAAGATCTATGTCTATGGTGATGCCGCCAACTACCGCCTGTATATGACCATCGACTCGAAGGGCGAGGTCTGCGAAATCTTGCGCTTCCCCGAAGGCTACACCTTCACTCCCCACAAGGCGAAGAGTGAACTCGACTTCGACGGCTTGGGTCTGCTGACCATCGATGCCCACGAGGTATTGGGCGTTGACGAAGAGAAGGGAAGGGTTATCCTGAGTTCCATTGAGGAGGTTCCGATGGGAGATATCATCCTCTTGCATACCGACAATGCCGGTGCCGTTTATCATATCCCGCTGACGAGGGCAGATGATGCCTATTTGCCTGAAAACAACAAGTTGAAGGTGTCTGACGGTACGGTCAAGGGCGGTCCCGACATTTACCGTTTCGGCAAGGAAGGCGACGTCTATGTCTTCAAGAACTCTGCTACCACCGACGTCCTGCCCAGGGGAGAAATCTATTTGAAATACCACAGTGCCTACAAGCACGATGTGTTCTACCTGTCAGATGCCGACGTGCCTGAGAAAATTACCGAACTCGTCTTTAAGGAGAACGAAGACAATACCCCACAGATAGAGCAGTACAAGGGCAGAACCATCAAGAAAGTAGTGCTCGACGGGCATACCTTATACAAGAACCACATGTGGAACACCATCTGTCTGCCCTTCGACATCATCAGCGAGTCCATCAGCTTAACACCGCTGAATGGTGCTGTCCTTTACGAACTGGATGTAGCTGACAAGGTTGACTATGCTGTTCCGACGGGCTACGATGTCGAGACTGGCGTGGTCACACTTAACTTCAAGACTGCCCATATCATCGAACCTGGTAAACCCTATTTCCTGGAATGGGAGACTACCACAGCAAGCGAAATTACCAATCCCGAGTTTGCCGATGTCACCATCAAGACGTCGGAAGCCGCAGAGATGGCCATGACCAGCAACGACGGCAAGGTGCAGTTCCTGGGCACTTATGCGCCAGTGATGCTGACAGGCGACAATGCCTCCAACCTCTATGTGGGTACCGACGACAAGATTCATATCCCGACCGAGCATTGCGAGGTGGGAGCTTTCAGCGGCTATTTCCTGATTGACTTGGGCAATGGTATTGGTAAGCCCGGTACCGACCCTCTGCAGAAGATCGTGATGAATATTGCCGGCGGTGATAATGTGCTGCGTGTCATTACCATCACGGTGCCTCAGCATCTGAAGGATGGCGTATGGTACGACCTGCAGGGTAGGAAGTATGTCAACCAGCCCACTCAGCGTGGCATTTATATCTTGAATGGCAAAAAAATATTAATTAAGTAGGTTAGAAATAGAAATGAATAAAAACAGCAAATTTGTTATCACCATTAATCGTGAATTAGGCAGTGGTGGCCGCACGGTAGGACGCAAACTGGCAGAACTGCTGGGCGTGAAGTATTACGACAAGGCAATCGTACAGGGCTTGACCGAGAAATACGGTCTGACAGCCGAAGAGATAGAGCGGTTAAAAGCGCAGGAGAAACCATCTTGGTGGAGTGAGTTGCAGGACCGCTGCAAGTCACTGCTCAGTGCCAATTCCCAGCCCAAGCCCTCTACCAGTGCGATGTTCGAAACCGAACGACGCATCCTTGAACAACTCGCCAGCCAGGAGTCGTGCGTGGTGGCAGGTCGCAGCGCTTTCCTCATCTTCCGCGAGCATCCCAACCATCTGAACGTGTTTATCCAGGCATCTACCGAACACCGTATTGAGCGTCTGATGAAGAAGCAGGGCTTGACCTATGCTGCTGCCCTCGATGTGCTCGACGAGGTTGACGAGGGTCGCGAGGCATACCTCAAGAAGTACAGCGACCGTTCGCGCTATGACACCCGCAACTACGATGTCGTGCTCTCCATGGATCACATGACCGAAGACGATGCCGTCGCCGTCATCATGGAGTATGTTGGCAGGCAGAAGTAGCCCCCTCGGCGAACTTTGCTGTTATAAAAAGTATGCTTTTATTTTGGAGTTTAATATAAATGTATTAAATTTGCAGCCAATAGACTAGATTATGGGCGCAAAAGGACAAATGACCATCAATAGCTTGTTGAAGCATATCATGCGGTATGTAAAGCCATACCGCTGGCTGGTGTTTGTCACTTTGACACTCACGCTGATTGGTTCGCTGCTGGCACAGGTGAACGCCATTGTGCTGGACCGTTCGGTGGACGCCATCAATATTCTGGACCAACAGCCTACGTTGGCTTGGGACAGCGCCATGGGACTGCTGCTGCTGATCAGCAGTGTGCTGCTGGGAAAGGAACTGCTCGCTGCTGTGGTCAATTTCGGTCGCCGCTATTATGGAGAGCGCATGCGCATCCTGGTGGACCGCGACCTGATGGTGCAGGTGGTGAAGCACATCTTGATATTCCGGATGGCTTTCTTCACCACGACGGGCAATGAGCCCGGACGTCTGCAGGCTCGTATCGACAAGGGCGTGACGAGTCTGAGCAAGGCCGTCAACCTCTTCTTCATCGACATCCTGCCGCTCTTCCTGAGTGCAGTGCTTGCCCTTATCCTGATGTTTATAGCCAATGTGTATGTGGGACTGGTGGCACTGTTCATCGTGCCCATCTATTTCTACGTCACCTATGTGCAGGCCGAGCGCATGAGAGCCGGGCGCCGTGCCATCTATGAGGGTCAGCAGGCGGTGAGCCAGAACGTGCTGAACACCATTGAGAACATCACCGTCATCAAGTCGTTCAACCGTGAGAAGATTGAAGGTCAACGACAGGCCGACATACAGGATCTGGTGACAAATCTGCAGTTGAGTACGCGTAAGCAGAGCTATTTCTATACCGGACTGAAGGGATTCCTGGAGCAGATAGGTACTGTGCTCGTCATTATTCTGACGGCTTATCTGGTGCTGGCTGATGTACCGGGCATGACAATCGGTAAGATTATGTATCACGTGATGCTGTTCAGCAATGTCAGTGCGCCCATCCGCCAGTTGCACCGCATCTACGACGACCTGAACGATGCACTTATATACTCAGAGGGACTCTTAGACCTGTTGGAGAAAACCACCGACGAGGAATCGACGGGCGACTACCATCCGGACGAGGTGAAAGGGCTCTTCGAGATGCAGCATGTGGATTTCTCATATCCCAACGGAACACAAGCCCTTACAGATGTGTCGATGCGCATAGAACCGGGTAAGATAACCGCTCTGGTGGGTGTGAGCGGTGCCGGTAAGAGTACGGTGGTCAACCTGTTGGACAAGTTCTATGAGAGTGACGGCGGCAGCATTATGCTGGACGGCGTACCGCTCGCAGAATGGGACACCCAGTGGCTGCGTGAACACATAGGACTGGTGATGCAGAAGAACCACATCTTCGACGGCAGTATCGAGGAGAACATCAAGTATGGCAATCCGGATGCCACACACGATGACGTGGTGAAGGCTGCCAAGCAGGCATTCCTCTACGACCAGGTGATGAAGCTGCCCAATGGCTTTGAGAGCAGTGCAATACGGTTGAGCGGCGGACAGCAGCAGCGTGTGGCCATTGCCCGTATGTTCATCAAGAACCCCTCGATTATCATTCTCGACGAACCGACGGCCAGTCTCGATGCGATAGCAACCGAGCAGATCAAAGCCAGCATCGATGCCATCAAACAGGGACGTACGGTGATTATCATTTCGCATAACATCGGTCAGATAGTGGATGCCGACTATATCTACCTGCTGGAGCAGGGTAGAGTGGTGGAGCAGGGAGTACCGGCAGACGTCTATCGGAAGGGTGGACGCTATAAGGAGATTTTCGATGCCAGCGCTCGCAGCATGAACGCTGACAAGATTGCAGAGGTAATAGATCAATGACAGGAAGACATGAGCAAGAGATTATATAATATATTATGGTGTGGCTTGGTATTGCTACTGATGACGGCCTGCTCGAACGTGCAGATTCCGCAGCAGTCACAGGCTTTTATTAACAAGTATTTCTCCAGTTGCTCAATAGTCCTTGTTGAGATAGAGGATGAAGAGGACGGTAGGGAGTACAGCGTGTGGCTCAATGACGGAACGAGGATAGAGTTTGATTTGCAGGGCAACTGGAAACGGGTGGCCCGGAAGAAATCGGGTGTGCCCCTGACGCTGATACCCAATACCATCCAGCAATATGTGAAGACCAACTATCCCAACGACGTGGTCACGAAGTTCAGCAAGAAAGACTATGGCTTCAAACTGGAACTGTCGGACGATATGGATCTACGCTTCAATAAACAAGGGCAGTTTATAGAGGTAGTAGATTAAAAAATCTTAAATAATGTTATTTTACTGGTGTAAGGTATTGCACATGTAATTAATTATGTGTACCTTTGCAGCCGCTAAAGTGCGTATTGCGCTGGCTCGACGGCTAACAATACCTTGAAATAGAGCGATTTAACCTTCAGTTTGGAAGAAGTGAACGTTTCTTTTTGAGTGTGTTTGTGAACCGGAGAAAGCGAGATGACACTTAAAGAGAAAAGGATTAATTGGAAGAAAAATCGGAATGACATCCGTTTTCAGTGCCGACGGTAAGAATGTACCGTGCACTGTTATCGAAGCTGGTCCTTGTGTTGTTACTCAGGTGAAGACCGTCGAGAAAGACGGTTATGCCGCCCTTCAGTTGGCTTATGGTGAGAAGAAAGAAAAGAACACCAGCAAGGCCATGCAGGGAGTATTCAAGAAGGCAGGTACAACACCAAAGGCCCACTTGGCCGAGTTCAAGTTTGACGAGGAGCATAACCTCGGTGACACTATCACAGTGGAACTCTTCAACGACGTAGAGTTTGTTGACGTAGTCGGCACCTCTAAGGGTAAGGGTTTCCAGGGTGTTATGAAGCGTCACGGTTTTGGCGGTGTAGGTCAGGCTACACACGGTCAGGACGACCGCGCCCGCAAACCGGGATCTATCGGTGCTTGTTCTTATCCCGCCAAGGTGTTCAAGGGAATGCGCATGGGTGGCCAGATGGGTGGCGACCGCGTGACAACGCAGAACCTTCGTGTGTTAAAGGTAATACCAGAGCATAACCTCATCCTTGTGAAAGGCAGCTGCGCTGGTTGTAATGGTTCAACAGTATTAATTCAGAAGTAAGCTATGGAAATTAACGTATTGAATATCAAAGGTCAGGAGACTGGAAGAAAGGTTACGTTGAACGAGTCTATCTTCGGAATTGAGCCTAACGACCATGTTATTTATCTTGATGTAAAGCGTTACCTCGCTGACCAGCGTCAGGGAACGTCAAAGGCAAAGGAGAGAAGTGAGCATGCCGGTTCTACCCGCAAGCTCGGACGCCAGAAGGGTGGCGGCGGTGCCCGTCACGGTGATATCAACTCACCTCTGTTGCGCGGTGGTGGTCGCGTGTTCGGTCCACGTCCCCGTGATTATCGCTTCAAGCTGAACAAGAAGGTGGTTGCTCTGGCTCGTAAGTCGGCTCTCACCTACAAAGCTCAGGAGAATGCCATCATCGTTGTAGAGGACTTCAACTTCGAGGCTCCAAAGACCAAGGAGTTCCTCAGCATAGTAAAGAACCTCAACGTAGAGGGCAAGAAGCTGCTCTTGGTTATGCCAGAGTCTAACAAGAACGTATATCTGTCAGCTCGCAACCTGCAGAAGGCAGAGTGCATCATCGCTTCAAACGTGAACACTTACAAGGTGCTGAACGCTGACGTGATGGTTGTCACAGAGAACTCTCTGAAAGCTATCGACGGCATACTGGGATAATTAGTAAATTGTAAATCGTCAAAATTGTAAATAGAGATGAGTTTTATTATCAAGCCTCTGATTTCAGAGAAAATGAACAATATTACTGAGAAGACTTCTGTCGACAAGACTTTCAAGGCTAAGACAGGTGCTCATAAGGGTGAGCAGGTGACCAAAAAGGCCAAGGCCCAGTATGGTTTCATCGTAAAGCCCGAGGCCAACAAGCTGGAGATCAAGTCGGAGGTTGAGGCTCAGTATAATGTAACAGTAGAGAGTGTGAACACACTTCGTTATGCCGGTAAGCGCTCAAGCCGCTACACCAAGGCAGGTCTCGTGAGAGGTCAGAAGAATGCGTTCAAGAAGGCAATCGTTACTCTTAAGGAGGGCGATACAATTGATTTTTACAGCAATATTTAATAAGAAATGGCAGTACGTAAATTAAAACCCGTAACTCCGGGTCAAAGACACAAGATTATTGGCACGTTCGAGGATATTACTGCATCCGTGCCAGAGAAGTC
>ONDP01000042.1 GCA_900316645.1 uncultured Prevotellaceae bacterium | reverse complement strand
ATCATTAAACTTAATGATTTTCGTTATTCAGACGATAATCTTACTTCTTTCTTCGAACGCATCAAGGCACACAACAAATACTTTGATGCATGTGCTTATAGAATGATAGGCCTTGGCGAAAACAGCGATGGCAAAGTCTGTGCTGTATTAGCACAAAGATTTGTACATTCAGTCCGTATTGCTACTACGCAGGAGATTCACGATGAGTTCATTCGCATGGGCTTCCACCCTGAGGACAATGGAGGATACTACACCAACGGTCAGCATGACATCTTTGATGCCGTGGATGGTAATGTCCTCATAGGAGATGATGGACATGTATACTTCATTGATACCATCATTTATCCATCCAATACCGGTGGTTACGAAACCTATTGTAGTTTATCTCCTAGGCATTCGAGCTCCAGTCTGACTTGAACACTGGGCGCCATAACAAAACTATAAGGTTATGGCAACAACACAGAATTATTTCCCACGGAAGTCGGAGTCGGCTCCGATGATTTATGCTTACGAGGATAAGTATGACCCACAACTGAAGGGCATCCTGAAGGTGGGCTACACTACTATTGGAGTGCAGGAACGTGTGCGCCAGCAGTATAACATCGTGCGACCTGGCGAACCTCCTTACCGCATACTGGTGGAAGAGAGTGCCATGCGTCAGGATGGTACGGCATTTATGGATCACGATGTCCACCGGATGCTGGTGAAGATGGGGTGCCAGAACATTGAAGGTGAATGGTATCGTTGTACGCCCCAGCAGGTCAGGGCTGCCATCGTAGCCGTCAGGGAAAGGATAGACGTGGCATGGAACCGCGACAAGACCTTCGGTATGCGCCCAGAGCAAGAACGGGCTGTTGACAAGACGGCAGACTACTTCGACAGCTACAAGTCGGAAGCAGGGCGTGTGCCTCACTTCCTGTGGAACTGTAAGATGCGTTTTGGCAAAACCTTTACTACTTACCAATTGGCACGGCGTATGGGATGGAAGCGCGTGCTGGTACTGACATTCAAACCTGCGGTGGCTCATGCGTGGGAAGAGGACTTGATGACGCATGTGGATTTTGACGGATGGCAGTTCATTGCCCGCAGCCAAGAGGCTACCATCGACTATCAGTTTGAGCATGCCGACCAAAAGAGGCCGATGGTCGTATTTGGGTCGTTCCAAGATTTTCTCGGGAAGAACACGGCTAATGGTGGTATGAAATTGAAGCACGAGTGGGCACGAGAATTCAATTGGGACTGCATCGTACTGGATGAATACCACTATGGTGCATGGCGTGAGAATGCGAAGGAACTGATTGGAGTCAGCGAGGACTTAGGTAGTGAGATAGAGAATCCCGACTACTTCGATGAAGACCTGATTCCCATCACGTCGAATCACTATCTTTACCTGTCAGGAACGCCCTTCCGTGCGATTGCCTCTGGTGAGTTCATCGAGGAGCAGATATATAACTGGACCTATAGCGATGAACAGCGTGCCAAACAAGAATGGGGCGACAAGCCTGACAATCCATACGCTTCGCTGCCCAGGATGGTGCTGTTGACGTACCAGTTGCCAGCGGAAATTTCGAGGGTGGCAGAAGAAGGAGAGTTTGACGAGTTCGACCTCAATTCTTTCTTTGAGGCAGAAGGAAAAGGAGAAGACGCTGTGTTCAAACATCATGATGAGGTGCAGAAATGGCTTGACATGCTGCGCGGTCAGTATTTGCCTACATCCATCAATGATTTGAAGGCAGGAAACAGGAAGCCTCCACTACCCTTCCTGAATGGTGACCTTTATTCCAACATGAACCATACACTTTGGTTCCTTCCTAACGTGGCGTCGTGTTTTGCTATGCGCAATCTGCTGACGGAACTGCAAAACACCTTCTATCATGACTACCGTGTCATCGTATGTGCTGGAACAAAGGCTGGCATTGGGCAACAAGCTCTGCCACCAGTAGAGAAAGCCATGTCGCATCCTGATCCGCTGCATTGCAAGACCATCACGCTGACGTGCGGAAAACTGACAACGGGCGTTACCGTTCGTCCGTGGACAGGTATCTTTATGTTGCGTGACACGTCATCACCAGAGACTTATTTCCAGTCGGCATTCCGTGTACAGTCGCCTTGGACTATCACCAATAGCGACGGACTGCATCCGAATCAAGTAGAGATATTGAAGAAGGTTTGCTATGTGTTCGACTTTGCTCCCAACAGAGCATTGCGTAAAGTGGCCGACTATTCGTGCCAACTCAATGTTGAAGAAGGTAATCCCGAAAAATGTGTTGACGACTTTATCAAGTTCCTGCCCGTACTCTGTTATGAGAATGGTGTTATGAAAGTACTATCGGCAAGCGATGTGCTCGATATGGCTATGAACAACACTTCAGCTACGTTGTTGGCTCGTCGTTGGGAGAGTGCCTTGCTGGTGAACGTCGACAACTTCACGTTGCAACGGCTGATGAATAACAAGGAGGCTATGGCTGCCCTGATGAAAATTGAAGGGTTCCGCTCGCTGAATCAAGATATTGAAACCATCATTAATAAAACGGACAACATCAAAAAGAAACGTAAAGAAAACGAGGACGGTTTGACACCTAAGGAGAAGAAAGAACTAAGTGATGCCGAAAAGGAAATCAAGAGCAAACGCCGCCAGATACAAGAAAAACTGATGAAGTTTGCAACGCGCATACCTATATTTATGTACCTGACCGATTTCCGAGAATATTCTCTGAAAGACGTTATTCTGCAGTTAGAACCCAAGCTATTTGAGCGGGTTACAGGTCTTACTAAACAAGACTTTGCGTTATTAGTAAGCCTCAATGTCTTCAATGAAGCGCTGATGAACGATGCCGTCTATAAGTTTAAACGATACGAAGACAGCAGTCTGACCTATGCAGGAATCAACCGTCACGAAGATGACAAACAAGTGGGCGGATACAGTACAGTTATCACAATGGAAGAATATCAATCTTCTTGATATGACACGTATCTGGTACCTGTCAAGGGATGTCAAGGGACGGGTAACTGACATCTTTAGGAATAACGCCAGCAGCTATGTTGGGTAAAAAAAGCCTGGGCATTTCGCTCAGGCTTTATTGATTCGGGAAGAAAGGGGGACTTACTTCACAAAGATTTTCTTGCCGCCCTTGATATAGAGGCCGCGCGAGGGTTTGGTGGTCAGACGGTGTCCGTTGATAGAATACCATGCAGAATTGTCCTCACCGACGGAGCGCAGTGCCTTACGGATGCCCGTGGTGCCCCTGATAATCAGATAGTCGTCGGAAGAGCCGACAAAGACCATGTCGCCCGAGCCTTCGCGAACGTACATGATATCGAAGCCTATTGTCTGGCTATAGCCGTTTTCCTTGGCCAGTCCCTTCAGGCTGATGGTCTGTTCGAAGTTGACAGTCCCTCCAGCAGGAATAGTGACCGGCTTCAAGAACATCTGGTCGGGTTCTTTGGTGTCGTCATCGTCCCAGTTGTTGCTATAGTCGTCGTAATAACGCTGCAGGATGATGGTTCCCTTGAACTCTGTGGTCTCAGCATTCTTAAGGACGGCCTTGAAGGATATGTCCTCGCTGGTCACCTCATAGTCGGCTAACTCATCCTCGACTTCCTTCACCGGCGTCACCTCCATTTTCTCAGCGGTAATCTGGTAGTGAGGCTGAATGACGAAAGGCTTGGATTCGTAAAGGGTAACAAACTCGTCCTTATCGTCTATGTAGCCCACTGTCACGACGTGCTCATACTCGTCACGCGAGAGCGTTAAGTTCATGGTGTGGGTGGCTCCGGGCTTTAGGCGCACCAAGTCGCCATCACTATCATCGTCATCGTCGTCTTCCTCGTCTGGTTCGTCCGATTCGTCAGTCACTTTCAAATAGCCATAGAACTCCTCGGTGTCAGCATTCTTCACCGTTACCGTACAAGAATATGAATCGTCGGCTTTCAGGACGCCATCCTTCACGTCGTCTGTAAGACTGCTCTTGACAATCTGGAGCGATGCGTTCTTGTTTTTCTGACCATAGTCGATGGCACGACCTTCACCGATGGGAGAGCCCAATTCCTCGGAAAAAAGCACCACATTGGAATAACCACCCTTTTCCAGATTATAAATGAGTGAACCTTGCCAGCTCTCGCCTGGACCCACTTCGACAAACTGTTTTTGACTTGACTCTGGGAAAGTTCCCTTAATGGTTTTCACCGTGATGAAGCTCTTGAACGTCTCTGTAGTGCTGGTGTTCTTTAACTTCGCATTGACCTTATATATTTTTTCGTCGTCGTTGAACACTTCGGTAGAGACCTCAACATCCAGATAGTCAGGCCTGCAGTCGTAGGTCAGTGTATTGCCTTTGATGACAAACGTCACACCATTAGAACTTTGCTTCATGACGGGTTCCCATTCGCCTTCGCCATATTTAACGAGAAACTCCATCCGGTATTGTCCGTCACCCAATCCATCCCCCAGTTTCAACACTTTTCTCCAATATTCGTAGAAACGTCCATTTTTCAACGACAGATTCGAATAGGCGGAACTGATTGGCTTTTTCTCCGAAACTACCTTGTCCGAGGCATCGGTAACAACGTAACCGAAACTGACGGGGTCTGTGATATTCACATTATTATATAAATTTTGACTGATGGTCCTTGTCAGGTTGAAATCCTCATTCTCATCGCTTCGCGTAACACTGCGTTTACCATACCAACTGAAATTGGATTGTAATTTGGGAGCCACCTTTCCCGGGGTTGTTGCAGGCTTAATGCCGATAAGGGCATCCTGGCGGCCGGAATAGCCCTGTGTGTCGCTACCACCGCCCTCGTGTAAGGAAGAGGGATTGCAGAGTGCCATGCGGTAGTAATTGTCGCTCGAGCCATACCATCCCCAGTTGAAATGGAAGAAGTCCTCGTGGCTATAACCGTCACAGACAAAGGTATGACCACCTGTGGAAGAAAAACCGGTGTATATGATGGGGCGCTTGTCTTTCAGTTCGCTGTACATCATCTTTATCCAATCGGCGTAAACATAGTCTCCTCGATAGACCTGCTTCATCTCGGCATCATAGTTGAAGTTGTTGATTAACGCAACACGCACGGCAGAATCCCAAGCACCAGAGGCGTAGGGCGAGTAAGACATACAGGAGTTATATCCACAGTAGGCCATCAGCTTGGCAACGGCCATCTGCTGATCTTCCGTACCGATGGGATTGCCGCGCTCACCGTAATTGTCCATCATCAAGCCCCAGTCCAGTGTAAGTCCTTTCTCCGGGCATTTTTCCATCATTTTATATTTGGAATTGGTGTAGGGAGCAGGATATTCATTCATGGCTGCGGGATACTTATAATAATACATCACCTGAGCCATCGCCGTAGCCGGACATCCCGTCAGCGACAATTCACGCGGCTTAGACTTTTTCTTCCTATTGACATGAGTAGGACACAGATAGTTGTAAGGCGCCTTCTGGCCCCAACGGCTCGTCACTAAGGGTGCAATCTTTTCGCCAAGGTCGGCAATAGGAGCCGCCCTCTGTCCCTGTTCCTTCAACTGGGTAATTTGCTCCTGATAGACACTCAGGAGGTAGCGCATACCCTCGGGAATGTCATCGGGGTCGAAACTACCGGAATCTCCGAATCCAAGAATGTCAGGGGCACAGTCGTCACCACTGACAAGCACGAAACCGCCTCCATTGGCATTGAAGGCATAGACCAACGGCTGTCCGGTTTCGACAGCCTGCATCTGCAGCTGTGAGGCTGAGCGGTGGCCCGACTTATTGTATCCCTCGCTGATGCGCTGAAGGATGAAAGTCTTGGCTTTTTCACGAGCCTGTTGCAGATTCACCTCAGTTGCCTGTACTGCCGACAACTGAGCAAAGCACGCCAGAATGGCGACCAATAAACGAAAGTAAATATTCCTCATATCTGATAAGTTTTAGTTTTCACTGCAAATATAGGAATAATATTCGAAACAACGTTGTTTTTTCGGGAAATATGCTTAACTTTGCAATTGATTTTTAACGGATTACCATTACTATTGCTAAAATAATTATGAAAAAGCTATTATTGACATTCCTACTGGCGGCTTATGGATTGATGACCAACGCACAGACCTATCCTCCCAAGGACACCCCGCAGTTAGAGTTTGCCCTCCAGTTGCGCGTTACGTTAGGTGAAGCGTTCTCAATTGAGAATACCCAGCATGGGCGACGCACAGTGATTCCCATTACTGGTGGCACCTTCGAGGGACCGTTGCTGAAAGGAACCATTCTCAACGGAGGTGCCGACTATCAGTTGAATGCGGAAAACCGTACGGAATTAGAGGCCATTTACTGCATCAAGACTGACGACGGTGTCTACATCCATGTGCGCAATCGCGGCATCATAGCCAATGGAAAGGACGCTAACGGCAAACCTACTTTCTATTTCAAGGCAGCCCCACAGTTTGAGGCACCTGCCGACAGTCGCTATGGTTGGCTGAATAATGCCCTATTCGTCTGTGCTCCCGAATGGACCAAAGAGTTCCAGGGCATTGTGCTGAATGTGTGGGAAGTGAAGTAAATAGAATTATCGCCAAACATAAACCGCGAAAAGTGTGCGTATTTATGTGCGTAAAACTTGTAACTTACTGATTTTCAGTATTTATTGTGGAGAGAACAACAAAGCCCCGAGGATTTGCCCCAGGGCTTTGTTGTTCTCTCTTTTGACGTCAGACTAAAAATATTTATTCTCAATGAATAATTATCAATTAATTATTGTATCTTTGTACCATCACTAACTAAAATTATAGGTATATGAAAACAATTTCGAGGACAATGATGACAGCAGTGCTGCTGGTGGTGGCACTGACAGTGAGTGCACAGAAACTGAGTAAGCAACAGCAAGAAGACGCGATGATTAACCTTTTTGCTCGTGCCACGTTGGTTAACGGCAAGTTTGCTATCACGCGTGAGCCGATTACCTATTACGACTATTGGGCAGCCACTGGCGAGAAAGCTCACGGCCCCAACACGAGTGTGACAAATGCCGCTATTGTCAGCGATGGCAAAAAACAAAAGATGGTCAATGCCATCAACAGTTATTTCGGAGAACGTGTGGTATCACTTGCTACCAATGCTCAGATTGATGAAGCGCACAAGAAGATCGGTCTGCATCGTGAGTTAGGCGAGAACAGTATTGCTGGTTCTGGTTTCTTTCTCACCATGACAGCTGCCCAGTATAGGAAGTTCAAGTCACAGTACGACGGTTACAATCAGAGAATGACAAGTCCAACCAGATCTAAGAAAGCAAAACAGAAGAAAACAACAAAGAATCAGCAGAACAACGAGCTGAGATTCAATTTCTAAGAATCCCTTTAAGAACAAAATAAGCCTGGGCGATGCTCAGGCTTTTACATTATTTCATTGTACGATACTCCCTCGTCATTTTGTCTTATATCCTTTTGGTATCTCGAACGTTGATGCTGGTAAGGAGGATGGCATCTGGATAGACGTGGCTTCATAGATGGCTTTAGTGCCGTTTTTCAAGCGCTCCACCTTCTTCAATACAACGCCCTTCCATACGTAATAGTCGGAAGTGCTCGATTGATATAAGGTGCAGGTCTTACCCAATATAGACACAGGCTTTTTTTGCGTTATTTTCTTGATTCTGGTTTTATCGGGATAAAGAAAGTTTAGCTGGACGTCATCACTCACTGTCATCGTCTTCTTCTGGACATCAAGCGTATAATCTTTGTTGTCACGGATGTAAAGGAGCGTTTCTTTATTTGAAATCTTAAAATAGCGGCGCTCCACCTTTCCGTAGTTATCAAAGGCGCGCTCGTGCTGTCCTGTTTCCTTTCCCTTCGTATACTTATACTTCACCACAGCACACTTCATGTCATAGCGGTTCTTGTCTTGAGTCGTGGTCGATAGGCCTGAAATCTTATATTTCTTAGCCATTGCCGCCACGTCGAAACTCTTCACGCTCATCTGACCTTGATTGTTGACAGTAGCCGTCTGTCCTGGTTTCAGCGTCGATTTCTTAGATCCCTTCTTGCTCGTCACCTCCATAGAACCTTCCAGCAGGTACACGCGCGAAGACTTGCCGTCGTTTTCAAGTACGTAGGTGGTGCCAGTTGGCTTTGCTGTACAATACGTCATCTCGAATTCGCAGTCAGTACGCTTCAGGCCCTCACCCACAATTGTCCCCTTTTCCAATACCCAGATGTCCCTACCATCGTTAGTCCGCTTTTTCAGAAATATCGTAGAGTTCTCCATGAGGGTAATTTTAACATCGTCACATTTGTTAAATACCTCAATCGGGCCAGAATTATCCGTCCAAACAATATCATTGTAGTAGATGTAATCATACCAGCTATTAACCTTACGAGCATATTTCTGTTCTTTTCTATGGTTGTTACAACAAACGTAGGCATTAAAGGATGTAGAATTGACAGTATAGTTACTAATCTGACCATTGCAATGCTCGCAACGGTTGGCTGTCGACTCATCATTCCACTTGAGTGATTTGTTCTCTTGAGCATTTGCCTTCTTCACCACATCCAAGGTCACAGAACAGTTTATTTGTCTATAATTGATGTTTTGATAACTAAAGAATATGTGTATTGTCTTAGCATTATCAGGCACTTTGCCCGAATAGGTTGATGATCCATTTCCAGACTTTTCAGACTTATTCAGAAGGTTGATAGTGTTCCCACCAGAAGTATAGGCAGTGATGGATGCAGTAGCACCCAATTTTTCTTCCACGCATCCAGCAATTTTCTTATACGTAGCCGACACAGTACTACCAGCCACAGTCTGACCCTTAATTTCTATCTGCATGGCATTGGTGGAATAGCCTTGATCTGTTACTTTTTTCTGGGTCACGATGGCTCCTGAGAACGAATATTCCATCTTCGTATCCAGGTACGATATGGTGCCTTTATGACTTGATAACCCACTGGATTTAGACGGTTTCTTGCATGAAATCACCACCTCTGTATTGTGTGGCATGCCTATGTCAAGTGTCACATGAAACACATCCTGCCCTTTAGGCACCTTGTAGGTCAACGAGGGAGACTTTCCTTTAATTTCCTTAATTGTTTTGCCATCTTTGTCCTCTAATAAAATTCGCCCCCCGTAGTGTTTCGTTGAGCAAGAGAACGAAAGTGTCGCGCCCTCTTCAACCTCATACGAATATAATAATTGTTCCTTGAACTCAGACTTATCTATCACCTTACCGCCCGAGAAAGAGTAAGATAATGGACCTGTTCCCACAATGGGATCATAAGTACCTTTCGTCACTCCCTGCGCACTCGCTGTCAGTGCCACCACCAGCAGCACTGCTGTCATCATTGTCCTCGAAATTGTTTTCATACTCTAATATTTTTAGTTAGTGATGGCACAAAGATACAATAATTAATTGAAAATTATACATTGAGAATAAATATTTTTAGTCTGACGCCAAAAGAAAAAACTACAAAGCCCCGAGTTTTTCCTCGGAGCTTTGAACCTGTTCATCCTGCGGAGAGAACAGGATTCGCTTTTTCCTAAAAAGCTTTGAATCCTCTTCTCTTGCTTCGCGGAGAGAACAACAAAGCCCCGAGGATTTACCTCGGAGCTTTGAACCTGTTCATCCTGCGGAGAGAACAGGATTTCGCATTCTTTCTCCTTTTGCTCGTTTAACTTATTGAGAATCAACACTCTGAAAGAATTGTCTTACGATGTGTTGTTCAT
>ONDP01000022.1 GCA_900316645.1 uncultured Prevotellaceae bacterium | reverse complement strand
GTGGTTATTGCGGCGGGGTCCCACCTCTTCCCATTCCGAACAGAGAAGTTAAGCCCGCTTGCGCCGATGGTACTGCAATGCAATGCGGGAGAGTAGGAGACCGCCACTTTTTTTAAAAGAAGCCCTGTTATCGAAAAGATAGCTGGGTTTCTTTGTTTTTTGAAATAAAGTCATTACCTTTGCATTTGTTATGCAAGTAGTTTACGAGGATAATCATATTATTATAGTATATAAGGAGAGTGGAGAGATTGTGCAAGGTGACAAAACTGGCGATACCCCACTTGCTGAAACGGTGAAGGCATATATCAAGGAGAAGTATGCCAAGCCTGGTGCTGTGTTTCTTGGTGTTGTTCATCGTTTAGACCGTCCAGTCAGTGGTTTGGTAGTTTTTGCGCGTACTTCTAAGGCATTATCCAGATTAAATGATATGTTCCGAAAAGGCGAGGTGCATAAAACCTATTGGGCATTGGTGCAGAATCAGCCAGCATTACCTGAGGGAACACTTGAGCATTGGTTGACGAGAAATGAAAAGCAGAACAAATCCTATGCTTATCCACGTGAGGTACCAGGTTCAAAGAAAGCCATTTTGAAGTATCGGCTGATAGGCCAGTCGGAACGTTATTTCTTATTGGAAATCAATTTGTTAACAGGAAGGCATCACCAGATACGTTGTCAGCTTTCGGCAATGGGTTGTCCCATCAAGGGCGATTTGAAGTATGGTTCTAAGCGCAGTAATGCTGATGGTAGTATTTCGCTGCTTTCTCATCGTATAGATTTTATCCATCCTGTCTCGAAAGAACATATCGTAGTAGAGTCGCCTCTACCAGTCGATAATATATGGCAAAACATCAAATTTCTTGAGAAATAGTTTCGTATTTCCGATATTTTTACTTACTTTGCAGAAGATTTAGCAAAGTGACAGCTCATGAAGAAAGCATTCTGGTGGATATTGGGCGTATTATTGAGTCCTATTCTACTGTTCCTGATACTGACGATACTGCTTTATTTACCTCCTGTACAGAACTGGGCGGTAGATAAGGTTGCAGCAATTGCATCGGATAAAACCGGAATGCAGATTACGGTTGACCATGTAGATCTCTCTTTCCCACTTGACTTAGGCATAGACGGTTTTCGGATGATTCAACAGCCCGATACCATTGCCGATGTGGAGCGTATGGTGGTTGACGTCCAGTTGCTTCCCCTCTTTGGTAACAATGTGATTATCAATACGCTGGAAGTGGATAATGCCAAGTTCAATACCGCACAGTTTGTATCAGCAGCTCGAGTGAAGGGAGCCTTTAAGAAATTGGCATTGTCGAGTAAAGGTATAGACCTTGACAAACAGACGATAGAAGTGAATGGAGCCTGTTTGGAAGAGGCGAGGGTGGATGTTGTCATGAATGACAGTGTGCCGGAAGACACCACCAGTTCGGAGAATAAATGGAAGATATATGCCGACAGTCTGACCATCCTTCATTCCGATGTCGCATTCCACATGCCAGGCGACACGATGAGTGTGAAAGCCCGCTTTGGAAGCCTTTGCGCCAAAACAGGAGATATTGACCTTGAAAGCCAGACATATCGGATAGCGTCGGTAGAATGGACTAATGGCACCCTGCAGTATGACCAAAACTACATGCCTCGTATAGAAGGATTGGATTACAATCACATCGATTTAACCCATGTCAATCTTGCTGTCGATTCCATTTACTATCACGATCCGACGCTTCGCTTGACAGTGCGCTCCACCCAGTTGAAAGAGAAGAGTGGTTTGCAAGTGACCGACCTCACAGGAGCAGTTGCCATGGAAAACGGCAAGATACGATTACCCAAAATGCAGTTGAAAACTCCCGATTCCGATATAGACCTCGAACTCGATTTTCCCCTTTCTCTGACGGACAAGATAGCTCCGGGCAAGATGCGTATGCGGATGAATGCCCAGTTGGGTAAGCAAGACCTGATGCGGTTTCTAGGCGGAATGCCTCAGTCGTTACAGCAGCGCTGGCCCAACTATCCGTTGAGTGTCAAGGGCTCGGTGAATGGCAATATGGATTATATGGAATTCGACGGGCTCGACGTCTCGTTGCCTACCGCCTTCCATGCCACAGCAACAGGTTTCGCAGCCAATCTTACCGATCCGAAGCGCCTGCGTGCCAAAGTAGATTTCAAGGCTCGTACAGAAGACTTGAGTTTCCTGAGTAGTATGCTTCCCCAGGATATCCACATTCCCCGTGGTATCACAGCCGAAGGACTTGTGCGTGCAGACGGTTCGCAGTATAGTGGTGATATCGTGATGCACGAGGGAAAGGGCATGGTGAAGGCCAAAGGCACTTTCAATGCAGATGCTATGCGCTATGATATAGATGCCAAGATTCGGGATTTAAATGTGCATCATTTTATGCCCAAAGATTCCATCTATACCATTTCTGCTGATATTGTAGCGAAAGGGCAGGGCACCGATTTCTTTTCCCCCCGTACGATGCTGCAGGTCGATGCCAAGATACAGCAATTGCAGTTTGGACGCTATCATCTGACGGGAATGACGGCATTGGCAGATATCAAGAACGGTCGCATGCATGCCCAGGTGGCAGGCAATAATGAATTGCTCGACGGAACCCTGGCTATGGATGCCTTGATGAGCAAGAACAAGTTCGTAGGCACCATCACAGCCGATATGTCGCAGCTCGACCTCTATCGCCTGCATTTGGTAGATAAGCCTTTGACTCTTGCACTCTGCGGCCATGTGGATGTCAGTTCCGACCTCAAGAAAACCCACTATGCCAGTGGTTTCTTCAGCGATTTCACCATCCGTGATTCAGCTAAGACCTACCGTCCTGAGGATTTAGGCTTGTTGATCAACCTACGTGCCGACACCACCTATGCCCGCATCCAGAGTGGTGACTTCATAGTTAAGTTAGATGCCAGCGGACACTACGAACAACTGTTGAAGCAGCTCACCGTATTGAGCGATTCCGCCATGGCACAGTATGAAAAGAAAATCATCGACCAACCAGCACTCCGCCGGCTCCTTCCCACAATGAAGTTGCATGTAGAAAGTAAGAAGGACAACCCCATAGCCACTCTGTTGAAGAGTGGTCATAATATAGATTTCAAGGACTTCCTCCTGGATATGAATACCTCGGTGACTACTGGCGTCAATGGCAGTGGTTATGTGCATTCCCTCGTTGTTGACGGTACACGTCTGGATACCATCAATTTCCGATTGACGCAGCGTGACAAACATCTCAGTTTTGGTGGTCAGGTGCGCAACAACAAACGCAATCCGCAGTTCGTGTTCAATGCCCTTTTCGATGGTATTCTGCAGGAGCGTGGAGCCACGATGGGCGTGCGCTATTACGACTCTGCCGACAAGTTAGGTGCCCGCATCGGTGCCCAAGCCGAGATGGTTGACAGCGGCATACACATCCATCTGGTGCCCGACCGTCCCACATTGGGTTACAAGGAATTTGCCCTCAACAAAGACAATTTCATCTTCTTTGGTGCCAATCATAAGGTAAAGGCAAAGATCGACCTGATAGCCGACGACCGTACAGGTGTGAAAATCTATTCAGAGGATAGCGACCCGACGGCTCAGCAGGATATCACCATCAGCATCAACCGCTTCAATTTAGGTGAAATCACGTCAGTTTTGCCTTATGTGCCTCGTATGACGGGTATTCTGGATGGCGACTACCATGTAGTGCAGGATGCCGGTGGCCATATCTCCGTTGTGAGCGATATGGCTGTTCAGAACATGACCTACGAGAAGAATCCTTTAGGCAATGTCAGCACCGAACTCGTCTATCTGCAGAAGGAGAACGATGCCCATGCCGTCGAAGCCCGACTGCTGCGTGATGATGTCGAGGTAGGCCTTCTCAGCGGCACCTATTATAATCAGGGTGGGGGCTCGCTTGATGCCAAGTTGCAGCTCACCCGTTTCCCCCTGTCGCTTGTCAATGGTTTCGTGCCCGACCAGATAGTCGGTTTGGAAGGCTACGGTGAGGGCGAACTGACTATCAAGGGAGCTTTGAAGACTCCTCAGGTGGATGGTGAGATATATCTCGATTCATCCTATCTCGTCAGCGTACCCTACGGTATGCGAATGCGCTTTGACAATGACCCCGTGCGCATAGTAGGCTCCAATTTGCTGTTCGAAAATTTCTCGCTTTATTCCTATAATGAAAACCCACTGACGCTGCATGGAAGCATCAATTTCTCGAATCTCGACAAGATATTGGTTGACCTCCGCATGCGAGCTCGCGACTATCAGGTAATCAGTGAGAAAGAAAACCCCAACAGTATTGCTTATGGTAAGGCCTTCGTTGATATATTCGGTCGCATCCAGGGAACCCTCGACAATCTGAATATGCGGGGCCGTCTGAATGTGCTGGGCTCTACCGATATGAGTTACGTGTTGCGCGACACCCCGCTATCAACCGACAATCACCTGGAGGAACTTGTCAAGTTTACCGACTTCAGCGATACGGCACAGGTAGTGGTTGAGCGTCCACAACTGACTGGCTTCAGTATGGATATGACAGTCGAAGTGTCGAAGGGCGCTCATATCATGGCCTATCTGAATGCCGACCACTCCAACTATATCGACCTGTTGGGAGGCGGCACCTTGCGCCTGCAATACACTCCAGCCGACAATCTTCAGTTGCGTGGTCGCTACACGCTGTCGAATGGTGAGATGAAATACTCGCTGCCGGCTATTCCGCTGAAGACCTTCACCATCCGTGACGGTTCGAATATCGAATTTACCGGCGACCCATATAATCCCACGCTGAATATCACGGCTACCGAGCGCACGCGTGCTGCCGTTGCCAACAGCAGTGGGGCAGGGCGCAGTGTCGAGTTCGAATGTGGCGTTGTAATCACCAAGACGCTCAAGAATATGGGAGTCACGTTTACCCTTGATGCCCCGGAAGACATGCAGATGCACAGCGAATTGCAGGCAATGGGTGTAGAGCAGCGCGGTAAGTTGGCAGTGACGATGCTGACCACCGGAATGTATCTGGCAGATGGCAATACCAGTGCCTTCTCCATGAACTCCGCCCTCAGTTCGTTCCTCAATTCCGAAATCAATCACATCACGGGTAATGCCCTGCGCACCCTCGACCTCTCGTTTGGCATGGACAATTCCACTGATGCCACGGGTGCCATGCATACCGACTATTCCTTCAAGTTTGCCAAGCGCTTCATGAACAACCGTCTGAAGATAGCCGTTGGCGGTAAGGTGTCGTCGGGAGCCGAACTCCAGCAGCGCAACAACTCGTTCTTCGACAATGTGTCGCTTGAATACCGCTTAGACCAGACTGCCAATAAGTTTATCACGCTCTATTATCAGAACAACAGCTACGACTGGCTGGACGGTTATACCCAGAAGTATGGAGCAGGCTTCACATGGCGCCGTTCGCTGCAGCATTTCTGGGACATCTTCCGATTCAAGGACTCCACTCCGCAGCGCAGACCCACCACTCCGGATCATCAGCGTGCGACAGCGACTCCTGCCGATTCCCTAAAAACAGAAAGCAATGAAAAGAAATAGTATTCTATATATTATATTAGGTGTGCTGCTGTCTTCCTGTTCAATGACAAAGAATATACCGGAAGACGACAAGCTGTTTACCGGTCTTACCAAGATAAGTTACGAGAACTACGAGGCCAACGACAACTTCACGCAGACGCAGGAAGAAGTGGAAGCCGCCCTTGCCACCGCCCCCAACGGAGCCCTCTTCGGCAGCAGTTACCATCGTTTGCCTTTCTCCCTCGGCCTGTCTATATGGAATCACTATAGCGGCAAAACTTCGGGTTTTGCCAAGTGGATGACAAAATCCTTCGGCAAACAGCCCGTCCTGATGTCTTGGGTAAATCCCGAACTGCGTTCCTCGGTAGCCACTTCCGTCTTGCGCAATCATGGCTACTTCAACGGTCAGGTGGGTTTCGAGATAGTACCGCAGAAGAATCCCAAAACCTCCAAGATAGCCTATAACGTCAATCCGGGGCGTCTCTACTATCTCGACAGCATCGGCTATTTTGGATTCCCAGCCCGTGCCGACAGTCTGATAAAGTCCACCCTCGACGAGGCAGTGATTCACAAAGGCGATCCCTTCGTGGTGGCTAATCTTGATGCCGAGCGAGGCCGTGTCACCCAGTTGTTGCGCAACAACGGTTATTTCTATTATCAGAAAGACGATGCCTCCTATCTGGCCGACACCTTTGCCGTAGATGGCAAGGTGCAGTTGCGCTTCCAGTTGGCCAACAATGTGGCTCCCCAGGCCCTCCGTCAGTGGTATGTCGGCAGGGTGAACATCAATATGCGCAAGACCTTCAGAGAACAGCTGACCGATTCGCTGCAGCGCCGCAACTTCACCGTCCGTTTCTCGGGCAAGAAACCACCCATCCGCACCCGTGTGCTCATGGCCGATATGAAGTTGCGCCCCCGTCAGCTCTATAGCTATGACAACTATGTGCAGTCAGTCAACAAACTCAATGCCATGGGACTGTTTTCGTCAACCGATTTCGTGTTCACACCGCGTGATACCACAGCCACCTGCGACACCCTCGACCTGACGCTCAACTGCGTCTTCGACAAGCCTTGGGACTTCTATATCGAAACCAATTTTAATGCCCGCACCATTGGGCGACTGGGACCTGAACTGCGTCTGGGCGTCACCCGTCGCAATGCATTCCGTGGCGGTGAGAAAATAGACGTCAACCTACATGGTTCCTACGAGTGGTCAACCAGTGGCGGTTCGTCGATGAATAACTACGAATACGGTATAGATGCCAGCATCGAGTTTCCGCGCATCATAGCTCCCTTCTTCGGTGGCAACCGCGTTCGTCGCGACAGTCAGGGGCGCGTCATACGCCGTCGCCGTTTCTACAGCACCCCCCTCACCATTGCCAAGCTGTCCACCAACATCATCTATCGCCCCAGCTACTACAAGATGCACGTAGTCAGCGGCGAGTGGACCTATCGCTGGCCATCATCGGCACAGAGCCGTCATGAGTTCTCGCCCCTCACGGTGAAATATCAGTTCATGAACAGCCATACCGAAGCCTATGACGAACTGGTGAAGAAAAATCCCTATCTGGCAGCCACCATGCAGGATTACTTCATTCCCCAGATGCGTTATACCTACACCTACAACAGTCCTGTCGGCAAGTTGCACCCCATCCGTTGGGAAACCACCATTGCCGAGTCAGCCAATCTGTTGTCGCTGGCATATATGATAGGTGGCAAGAAATGGAACGAGAAAAACAAACAGCTCTTCAAGAATCCCTATTCCCAGTTCCTGAAGGTAGAAACCGACTTCACCAAGACGTGGAATCTCAACAGTGCCTCTCAACTCGTCGCCCATGTCAATGCCGGCTATGCGTGGATTTATGGCAATTCCGATGCACTGCCCAATTCCGAATTGTTCTATGTCGGAGGTGCCAACAGCATCCGAGCCTTCTCCGTCCGTGGCATAGGCCCTGGCAGCGTCGAGTCGTTTGGCAATAAGGCCTACGACTATCTCCTGCGCAATGGTAACGTCAAGTTCGTTTGCAACTTAGAATACCGTCGCCAACTCTTCGGCAATCTGCACGGAGCCGTCTTCATCGATGCCGGTAATGTGTGGACCACCACCAACAACAGCGGTGAGAATGGCTATCTTGACACCGTTTCCGACTTAGGACGCTTCCGTCTGAAGAATTTCTTCCGCGAGATGGCTGTCGGCACAGGTGTTGGTATCCGTTACGACCTCGATTTCCTCATCATCCGTCTCGACTGGGGAATCGGTCTCCACGTGCCTTACGAAACAGGCAAGTCGGGCTTCTTCAATACCGATGGATTCAAGAAGAACCAAGCCCTCCATTTCGCCATTGGCTATCCTTTCTAACTTATTATATATTGATGATGACCTTAGAAAAACTCAAAACCAAATACCGACAATTCAAGGCGTGGCAGAAACAGCCTTACCAAGTGGCTCCCATGTCGCACGAGTTGCACCAGTGTGCCACCTGCGGCACCCGGTTTGAAGGCAACTACTGTCCCCGTTGCGGGCAGTCTGCCAGTGTCGGCATCTATTCGTTCAAGAAAGCCTTCCTGCTGTTCCTCGATGTCTGGGGCTTAGGCAATCGCGGCATGTTTCGCACCATTCGCGACCTGCTGTTGCGTCCTGGCTACATGATTCGCGACTATCTGCAGGGCATGCAGATGGCGTATTTCCCACCGTTCAAGATGTTTTTCCTGCTCATAGCCCTGTCATTGCTGGTGAGCTCTGGTTTCAACATCAAGGGGGAAAACAGGTTGGAACAGTCGCAGGAACTGATTATGTCAGGTTTCGACGATGCAATTGGCGAGCCCGACAATGACAGTGCCGCTGAAGCCAGCAAGCAGTATTCCAACCAGGCTTACGAATGGACGATGAAGCACATCAGTCTCGTCACCATGGTGTTCCTCTTGTTGTTTTCGGTTCCCCTCTATTTCGTTTTCCGTCGGGGACCCGCTTGTCCGTACATCAACTATTCTGGATTTTTCGTGGCAGTAGTCTATTCGATGAATATGCTCCAGTTGTATTCCGTCATATCCAACTTCTTCTGTCTGAGTATCTATCTCGAAATGTTTTACTATCTGCTGTTAGTCATCCCCATCAAGCAGTTGTCGGGCTACAGCTATCTGAGCACTCTGCTAAGATTCATTCTGGCATTGTTCATCTTTTTCTTCGTCCTACTCATCGCCATTTTCGGATTTGCCTTTGCTGCAAGCATGGTCTATTCCCTGTTCATTAAGTAATTTCCAATTTCTAACCAATAAAGTAACAAAAACCAAAATTATGAAACAAACGATTAGTAAGTGTACACAGCACTCATTAATTCAAATAATGAGTTGAGTTAACTCGATTTGTCAATTGAGTTAATTCGTTTGATTAATCGAGTTAACTCACGGTTTTTGGGGGCTGAAACGATGAAGGATTTTTGTCAAAAAAAGTGCAATGGTATGCCAACATAATGGATTCTTTGGGTATCTATTTCCACTGCTCCCAATTGGTTTCGGCGAGATACTTTAGAATATGTTTTTTTAGCTCAACGATATCACAATGAATAACAGCCCATACCGTGTCACTATCCACTTGAAAATATTCGTGAACAAGGAAATTCCGCATATTCGCAATCGGTCGCCATTCTACTTCGGGATGAGTATCTTTGAAAGCAGAGGATAGCATATTGGCTGCTTCACCAATAATTTCGACATTTTTTACAATGCCGTAATATCTCAACACGTCAGCCTCTAATTCCTCTCTTGACAGGGAACCCGCATGTTTCTCTAAGCGTTCTATGGCACTAAGAATATGCTCCAATCGAGTCTTGTCTCTAACTGGCTCTCTCATAGATGAGTATTTTATCGCGGTTAGCACTCTCGTGAGCGAAGGGCATAAGCCCCTTCTCTGTAACTAAGTCCACTTTGATTTTTAAAAGATCCTGCAAGTCAAGAAGCATACCACTTAATTTAAACAGCCCTACTGATTTTTCTGGTACTATCAGTATATCCACATCGGAGTCTTCTCTTTGCTCTCCACGGGCAAAGGATCCGAAAAGCCATGCCTTCAGCACAGGTTGTGTCTTGAAGTATTCTGCTATCTGTTGTGTCATCTGCTGTGTATTCATACTGATGGCGTTTTATTGTTATCGATGGCAAAGATAGTAAATTAATTCAATTCAACAAAGAAAATGGTAGAATATTTGGCTTTCTGCTCACTATTTTGTATCTTTGCGATTAAATAATGTAAATAGCGATGAAGAAGTTGATTTTGATAATGATGGCAGGCTTGATGGCGGTGGCTTGTGCTACGCTGACGCCTGCAGAAAAGGCTGAGCTGGCAAAGAAGGTGAATGCAGCGCTTGACGACAGGCACTACACCGTCAATATCCGCACGATGAGCCCCATGCGCGGACCGACGCGGACAGTGACAAGCCCTTGGACTGTGGAGGTGAAGGGCGATACCCTGGTGTCGTATCTGCCATATATCGGCAGAGCCTATAACGTTCCTTATGGGGGAGGGAAGGGGTTGAACTTCTCGGCACCCATTGCCGACTATCAGGAAACCGTTGGAGCGAAGAATATCCGACATATCCGTCTGACCGTGAATAACGACGAGGATTCATATCTCTATACCTTTGCCGTCTATGATAACGGCAACACTTCCATCGACGTTCAGGCAAAGGAACGTGACGCCATTTCGTTTAGCGGTGATATGGTCGTAGAGTGAAAATAAGCAGGAAGATGGGGTCGGAATCAAAAAAAAGGAAAGAAAATTTGGTGCTTTGACTGAATTTTGCTAACTTTGCACCCAATTTGAGAAATTAGAGTCGAGAAAGATAGTCAATGAAGAATGACAGCATGAAGAATCAGTACCGCGTCAACGAGCAGATTCGTGTTCGTGAGGTACGTATTGTAGGTGAAGGCGGCAGCACAGTAGTGCCTACCCGTCAGGCATTGGATATGGCGCGTGAGCAGGGTGTTGACCTTGTGGAAATTTCGCCTAATGCAAATCCTCCCGTATGCCGACTGATTGACTATTCGAAATTCCTCTACCAGCAGAAGAAGCGCCAGAAGGAAATGAAGGCGAAGCAGGTGAAGGTGGAGGTGAAGGAGATTCGTTTCGGACCTCAGACCGATGAGCACGACTACCAGTTCAAACTGAAGCATGCCAAGGAATTCCTAGAAGAAGGTAATAAGGTTCGCGCGTATGTGTTCTTCCGTGGTCGCTCTATTTTGTTCAAAGAGCAGGGTGAAGTGCTGTTGCTTCGTTTCGCCAACGACCTCGAAGAGGTAGGAAAGGTGGAGGGCATGCCATCACTCGAAGGTAAGAAGATGTTCCTCTATCTGGCTCCTAAGAAAGCAGGTGTGGCCAAGAAGAGTCAGCAGGCTCGCGACCGTGAAAGGCTACGGGTAGGCGACGATGAGTCGGGAATGACTTCGAAGGCCGAGGCTAGGGAGTCAGCCAAGATGCAGGAAGAGCAGGCAGCTCCCTCGAACGGCGGACTGTTCGCCAATGCCAAAATCAGTGCCGATGCGCTGAAGAAGTTGACGGAGAGCGAGGATTAAGGTCAAAGGTCAAAGGTCTAAGGTCGAAGGTCGAAAAGAAAGAAAAAGGTGGCGCGCCCGGTATATGCGTAGTCGCCGATTTATAATAACAATTTAATATTTAAAAACAATGCCAAAAGTAAAGACAAATTCCGGTGCGAAGAAGAGATTCTCTTTCACTGGTACAGGTAAGGTCAAGAGACACCACGCTTACCACAGTCACATTCTGACTAAGAAGACCAAGAAGCAGAAGCGCAACTTGGTAGGTTCAACAATCGTTGATGTATCAAACATGAAGCAGGTTCGCGACCTTAAAAGAATTCTGAAACTCACTCGCGGTTACTTTGGTGCCCGCAAGAATGTTTGGACAGTAGCCAAGAACACTTGGGAGAAGGGTCTTACCTACGCTTACCGCGATCGTAAGAACAAGAAGCGTAACTTCCGTGCCCTGTGGATTCAGCGTATCAACGCTGCCGCTCGTCTGGAGGGTATGAGCTACTCAGTTCTGATGGGTAAACTCGCTAAGGCTGGTATCGAGATCAACCGCAAGGTGCTCGCCGACCTGGCTATGAACAACCCTGAGGCTTTCAAGGCTATCGTAGCCAAAGTTGCGGATAAGTAAGAGAAGAATCGAACGTGTTCGAATTCTTCCGAGCGAGAGCAACTTCGAGCGAAGCTCAAAGTGAAGTAAGTCTCCGCATGGAATGAAAGAAAAAAGGTCGTGACTCCTTTGGAGTTGCGATTTTTTTTTGTTATCTTCGCACCATGAAACGTTTCCTGTTGGCTTGGATAATGGTGCTGGCGCTGCTGCCTGTCAGGGCGCAGTGGCTGCACGAGGGTGACACGATAGCTATCATATCGCCTTCGAGTGCTACGGATACTGCCACCATTAACGGGGGAATCCGTACTTTGGAACAATGGGGCTTCCACTGTGTGGTGAGTCGCCATGCGCTGAATGACTATCGGGGTTTTGCCGGTAGCATCCGTGAACGACGCGACGACTTGCTGTGGGCACTGACCAATCCGCAGGTGAAGGCTGTCATGTGTTCAAGGGGAGGCGACGGTGCCGTCCATCTGCTGTGCGAACTGAAACCCGAAGTCTTCAGGAAATATCCCAAACTGCTCATCGGTTTCAGCGACATCACTGCCTTGCTCAGTGCCGAGGTCTGTGCCGGCAATGTGGGCATTCACGGTTCGATGTGTCATGCCCTTGGTACTTACGAGGGCAAGGATACCGTGAGTCAGGCCTTGCGCCACATGATGATGGGCGATATGCCTACCTACCGTGTAGCTTCGCATCCGCTCAACCAGGTAGGCAAGGCACGAGGCATACTGGTGGGTGGAAATATGTCGGTGATGCACGGACTGGCTGGTTCCGACTACGACCCGCTGCTGTTGCCCGATATCATCCTCTTTGTCGAGGACACAGGCGAGAGTATGACAAAGGTTGACCGGATGTTGCACAATATTGAGGTGCGTGGACTCATGTCGCATGTAAAGGGCATCATCATCGGCCAGTTCTCAAGTTATAAGATTATCCCCAACACATTTCCCGACATGAACTATATGTTTCATGAGTATTTGCGGAAATATGCCATTCCCGTTTGCTATGATTTCCCGGTAGGTCACCGCCACATGCGCAACTTCCCCATGCTGGTAGGCAGCGAGGCAGAACTGGAAGTGACGGGTGAGGGAGTGACGCTTAGCTTCTGTCCTTGAGGTCGTGGTCGGTCATGGCGCAGACACACGAATCGCTCCACACGTTGACAGCAGTCTCTACCATGTCGATGATGGTATAGATGGGCAGTATGATTCCCAAGACGGCAATAGGTGCGTTGATGCCCGACATCAGCGAGAGGGTGAGGAAATAGCATCCCATGGGAACACCCGCATTGCCGATGGCCGACACCACCGAGATGAGCAACCATGTCAGCATGGTGGGCCAAGAGAGTTCTATGCCTCCTTGTTGCATCACAAACAATGACGTCACCAATATGAAGGCTGCACAACCGTTCATGTTGATGGTGGTGCAGATGGGTAACACGAAGCGAGCCACCTTTGGCTGTATGCCCAACCGTTTCTCGGCTGTCTCCATCGTGACGGGCAGTGTTGCGGCGCTGCTCTTGGTGAAGAGTGCCGTCAGGATGGCTGGTGTCATCTTCGACATCACGCGGATAGGGTTCAGGTGGCGAGTCAACAGGAAAATGGGCAGCACCACGAAGAACTGCAATAGGTTGCCCCCTAAGACCACAGCCACATATTTCCCCAGTGAATCGGCAATGACACCGGCGCTGAGCTGGGCACTCAGCTGGGCGGCAAATGCCACGATACCTACAGGGAGAATGACTATCAAACCACGGATGAGCGTGAACAACACTTCCTGGACACCCTGCAGAAAGTTTACTACCGTCTTCTTCTGTGGCGTATCGGCAATCTGCGAGAGTGCAATACCTATGGCAGCTGCCAATATCAAAAGCGACAGGACATTGCCTTCGAGGAATGGTTTCACGATGTTGTTGGGAATGACACTCAGCAGATGGTCGGTGTAGGTCAGCTGGCTACCGGCTATAGGCAGTTCGCTGTCTGCTACGGGCAGTTGCATGTTGCCTGGCGCGATAATGACATAGAGCAACAAACCTACAGCTGCTGCAACAAGCGTGGTGAGCAGTGTATAGCTGATGGTGTGGCGGAAGATGCGTCCGGCATCCGGTCCGCTTCCCAGTGTTGCCAGTGTTGTAGTAATAGCCAATACTATGGTTGGTACGGCCAGCAGTTGGAACAGCCGGACATAGACGGTGGCTATGAAATCCATCAAATCATTGATCCTGTCAAGTCCCAACAGTCCTAATATGGCACCCACGACGAGTGCTCCTATCCAAATTACTGTTTTTTTCATATTGCTTTATTTATTCGACTGCAAAGTTATAAAGAAAATCATATTGCGGAAATACCAACACTGTGGTATTTTTCCATCACATGGTTTCATAACTGGAAAGTTATATTCGCATAGAAGTTACGGCCTTTCTGGGGAATGTGGTTCCAGTCAGCATAGGTGGAATAGTGGCGGTCGAACAGATTCTCAACGCCTAAGTGTATGTCTGTTCCGAGTTTGCCTAGCTGGAAGTGTCCCCCGACGTTCAGGTGCCAGACGGCATAGCCCGCTGTGGGCGTCTCACCGTATTCTGTGCCGCAATGACTATTATGGGCGGCCATGCGCACCCCGCCCTCAGCCTCGAGGTTGTGCCATCGGAAACGCAGATTGCCCAAGTATGACCAAGGAGCTATCAGCGGCAGACGAGCTTCAGTGCTTTCCTTGCCATAGCTGTAAGTGAGGTGATTTTCCCATAGCAGCCAGCTGACTGGTTGGCAGTTGGTCGTCAGCGCTACATTGACAATCCTGGCGTTCTTCAGGTTCTGATAGATTTTTACACCAGCAGCACCGATGGTCATAGGCGAGAGACGTGTGTCGGGTCTGCCGATGATGTAATCCTGAAAGAAGAATGCGTTGGTCTCAACCTTGAACGACAGGCTGGTGTTCTTCCATTCTACCGAAGTGTTGACCTCGACAGCTTTCTCGTTCTTCAGGTAGGGGTTGCCGATATAGTCGTACTTGTCGAAGGTGTTGTTCAGGAAGTAACCGTAACTCTCCGTAACCGTCGGGGCTCGCGTGCCGTAACCGGTACCAATGGCTAAAGTCCAACCGCTGTGCTTGTAGGCATAGCTGACAGCCAGTCGTCCGATAAAGCTGGAGTTGCCCTTATCCATGCCTGGGAAATAGATGTTCAGCGCCTGGTAGCCTTCGTCGCTGTTGATTTGCTGATGCTGCCATGCGCCTTTGACTGACAGGCGGAGGTGGTGGTGAAGGTCAAGCGTGATGTCGTCCGTCAGCGCCAGCCCCGTATTGAAAGTCCCGACGTCAGGCCAGGTGAGCATATACATGGGCTGTCCGCCTTCGGGATACATGGTCATGTCGGCAAATTGTTTGTTGTAATAGGCATCGTAGTTCAGCTGGAAGTAGTGCTTGCCCTTAGTGCCCTGTAGCAGACTGTAGAGGCCTGCCGTCTGACTCTTGCCAGGCATATCCATGTGAATTAGCACGTTGGGACGCTTCGTGTCATCCATGTTATGGGTGATGTGGTTGTAGTACACCTTAGTTTCCCAGCGATGAAACAACTTGCTCAGATGCTCGCGCCGATAAGCCAGTGAGGCAATGATGCCCTCAGCCTTCTTAACGTCCATTGCCAAAGCCGGATAACCGATATCTTTCGCAATGTCGTAGATGAAGGTGGCCTCTATGATGTGGTCGTCGGCATGCTGCCATCCGATGTTGGCAAAAGCATTGGTTTTCTGAAACTGCGAGAAGTCAACCGTCTTGCCTCCACCTGCCTTATAGTTGCCGGCGTGTCGGTAGAATACGCCGAAGTTGGTATAGAAACGATGGGTTGAGAAGGCGGCGTCAGCTCCGTAAACTTGTACGTTTCCATTCGACTCGTAACCTACCGAGGCATTGTATTCGGAAGACTTGGCGTCAAAGCCCACGCGACGCAGTTTCAGGTCTATGCTGCCTCCGATGTTGCCTGTCGCCTGTGGATTGCCGTCCAAGCCTGAGTTCAGACTGATGCGCTGCAGGTTACTGCTCTCCACATAAGATGTCACAGGGTCCATTTTATCGGTACAGGCATAGAATATCTTCATACCGTCAATTGTCGTTGAGACGCGCTCGGTGGCCATGTTATTGACCACGGGCTCCCAGGCATAAGTGCCACGACGCACCATTTCAACTTTCGACAGTTTAGCCAGATGTTCATCGATACTGGCTATACGTCCTTTGCTGACTGCCTTTTTTCCTGAGCCTATAGTTGAAGAAACGACCACCTCGTCGATGGTCGTCTCCTTGTGAACTGTGTCTTGGGAACATAACATTCCGAGAGAAATTAACAATGAAATCATCTGTACCTGATATATAACAGAAATCTGAAAAATCAAATGGAAATAGTCCAATACAGGTCACTCAGTTCCTCACCGCCGGCTACCGTATTGCCCGCAGCATCCTTCACATGGAGATGGATGTCCCAGACGCCTGTCATCGTGAGGTTCAGCTGCCCCTTATAGCTACCGTCCTCCTGTCGGATGAGCGGTTCGTTATTGGGTGAGGTATGGTTGCCCATGTCAGGCATGGTGGGGTAGATGTCAATCGTGAATGTCTCAGAGGCAGGGAGATAGGGTAGGGTTCCGTCGTCGCCCTTTTTCGAAATGTAGGCACGCAAGGGGTTGACACCAGTCTTCAGATCCTGTGGCTGGGCAAGGGTGAGGTAGTAGGTTACGTCGTTCCATTTAAACGACTTGATCCATACCTGCTCGTTAGGCGTCGGCTCAATCGTAATGGTTCCTCCGGAGAATGTACCTTTGAGGTCCTTGATGCGATAGTTGAACGACAGTGTCCATTCGCCAGCCATCAGCGGAGCCACCCAAGTGTGATAGATGGGAAAGCTCTCTATCTGATCCAGTTTGTTGGCTATAGGGGTGCTGTGTTTCATCATCCCCATGTCCATCAAAGGTGACAGGTCGCTAACTGTAAAGTCTTTCACGTGGCGGCCACTGCCGGTCTTCTCAACCGTAAAGTAGATATCGTTGTAGCCTACCTGCAAAGTAGCTGTCCGTGCATAGACCTTTACAGTATAGTCTCCTGCGCTTTGTCTTGACAATCCTGTCACCTCATTGTATGCTGCAAGTATCTGAGAGATGAGTATTTCATCGTCTTGGGAGCAGCACACATCATCATCGCCCGTGGGGATGTTGATGGGTACGTTCTCGTCGTTTCCGCTTCCACTGCAAGCAGAAAACAACACCCCCAAAAAGAGCACAATTACAAATACTATTCGTTTATCTTTCATGTCCTTGCATAACTTTTGAAAGTTCTTTTACTTCTTATGAGTCTGGCGCCAGTTGTGAACATAGTCGACAACAGCACGCAGACGCTCGCTGGATGTAGAATCAGGTACTGTGCAGTTAGCACCGAGAATCAGATTCTGAGGTCCTTCTGTAAGTACAGTATCGACATGAGCCAATAGCTCTTCAAGTGTTCCGTTGATGAGTACTCCGCGATGATCGAGTCCTCCGAGGATGGGACGCTTGAATACCTCCTGAGCGTGACGAAGTTTCTTTACATCAAACTCCGGAAGGTTGATGATGGTACCAGGATAGTCTGCCCATGCATCAAGATCCTTATACTCGCCTCCGCATATATGCAGGATGTTCAGAGGGGCTACAGAATCAGCAACCTCAGAAATGTATTTGTCCCACTTGCGAAGATACTTCGTCCATACCTCAGAATCCTGACCGAAGAACTCTACATTACCGCCATGTGACGAGACATAGAATCCATCAGCACCACGTTCACGAGCTGCGCGGATGTAGGTGGCTATGCTCTTGGCCAGTTTCTCGAAGGCAGGCTCTGCAGCAGCAGGGTTTTGCTTGATCACCTCGTCCACCTCTTTGCCGGCTGCCTGATGCAGTATGAGCAGTGGTGAATATACCGTTGGTATAATCAAGGCTGAGTCTTTCTGCTGTTTGGCCAACTCTTCTATCACTTTTAGCTGTGGCTCGAAGTAGTCTTCTGTCAGCTCTTGTACCTTGGCAAAGTCCTCGGCAGTCTTAATCTCCCATTTTGGTGGCAGCGTCTCGTACTGCACCTTCAATATGTCGTTGTTGGTGGCTTTAAAGAAAGCAAAGTGCTCCTCTACTGCCTTCGGTCCGAATTTATCGGGGAAATGGTGGAAAAAGGCTGCAGGTATTACGTCTGGTGCTTTTGATTGGTCGAGTACGCGCTCAATGAGGTCTCTCTTGTTGGGCTGTTCGTCGGCTTGCTGTGTAGAACAAGCTGTGAGTGCGAGTGCAGCCAATGCAAAAACAGTTAGATTCTTTTTCATCATTGTATAGTTTTTTAAATTTATGATATGGTTTATTTTTCACTCTTTCTATAGTCCAATGCTGGTTTGCGGTCGCCTAATAGTGGCTTTACTTCTTGTGAGTCAGGCGCCAAGTGTGCGCATAATCAATGACGGCACGCAGTTTCTCCCAGTCGGTATCGCCAGGTACAGTGCAGTCGGCACCCAGGATAAAGTTGGGCGATGCATTCTCCAACACCTTATCGACGGCTTTCTTAGCCTCTTCTACAGAACCAGTTGCAATGACGCCCAGGCGCTCCAAACCACCGAAGATAGGACGGCCAAAGCGCTGCTGCGCCTCCTTCAGATTAAGGGTAGAACCATCGGAGAAGTTCAAGGGCACGTTGATGATACTGGCAGGATAGTCGGCAAAGGCATAGAGTGCATCGGCATTCTTGAACGGTGTGCCGTAGTCGCAGATGTGCAGGATGTTGATTTCGCCAATCTCGTTGGCAACCTCAGAAACGTGCTTGTCCCACTTGCGTACTTGTTCCTGCCATATTTTCGGTGACAGTGAGTTGCCGTCGCCGCCCTGACTTGAAACATAGAATCCGTCGGCACCATGCTTACGAGCTGAGCGCAGGTAGTTCTCGATAGAGAGTGAGAGGTTCTTGATGGCCTTACCGAAAGCCTCGGGATTCTCCTCAGCCAACTTCTTCAGGTCTTTGCCTCGACCCAACGTCTGGTGAGCCAGGGCGAGGGGAGAGTAAACGGTAGGCAGGATGAAAGCCTCTTTGCCGAACTCACGGGCAAGGTCTTCGATAACAGCCACCTGTGGGGCAAAGAAAGCCTCGCTATAGACGGGCACCTTCTCCCAGTCCTTACCGCTCTTGATGTCTATCTGCGGAACACTGATTTCATAGAACACCTTTACGAAGTCCATGTTGGTGGCACGGTAGAAGTCCTTGTGGTCTTGAACTGCCTTACGTCCGAGCTTATTCTCGAAATGGAGGAAGAAACCTGCCGGCACGTAAGTGTTAGGACGGCTCTGATCGAGCACCTGCAGGATGCGCTCACGACGATTTTTGGCTACTTGTTGCTGTGCAACGGCTATTTCACTGGTTAAGGTGGCAAGTGCAATGACTGCCAATGTGGTTTTTACAATCTGTTTCATAATCTTGTTTATTCATTTTTAATTATTTAATTCTCAATTCTCAATTATTCATATTCTGGTCCATAAGGGCCGTCGCCCGTTTCTCCGCTATAGCCCCAGTTCTGTTCCAGGCTCGGATTCAGAATCAGTTGTTCCAGAGGCAATGGCAACAGGTAGTTTTTCTTTGATACATTCTGTATCTTGGTTGTTTTGGTACCCAGTGTCTCTGCATCAGAAGGCGTATTGGCCTTGACATATTTCACGAGGATATGCCAACGGATGAGGTCGAACCAGCGTTGTCCCTCGAGTACGAACTCCAGACGGCGCTCTTCGCGCAGACGTTCGCGGAACTCAGCCTGTGAGAGGCCGGAGAGCTCGAGGGCAGAACCGTCGGAAGGGGTGTTCTGAACATTGTCATAAGGACTCCAGTAGGCACGACGGCGCACCTGATTGATGGCATCGTAGGCAGCTGCGGTCGGACCGTTTAGTTCATTCTCTGCCTCAGCCTTGATGAGCAGGATCTCTGCATAGCGGATGATGGCCGTATTGATCGACTGACCTGCAGAGTTACCTGGAGATGCCGTATTGGCATAGTTGAGCGAGTCGATGTACTTGCGGAAGCGGGGGATGGTGAAAACGAAGTCCTCACCCGTGTTGGGGTTATAGAGTTTCTTGGCCCACGAACCGTCACGACGCTGGTCGCGTGGGTCGGTCTGCTCGTAGTACTTGTCGCTCGTAGCCAGTAGCACGGGCTCGGCATTGTCCCAGTTGGTGGCAAAGGTGCAGTGGCCTGACACGTTGCCGTTGATGGTACGGTCGTGTTCAATGGTGAAGATATGTTCTGGACCGTGTTTCTTGTCAACCGACCAAATATCGATGAACTTGTCGAGCAAATGATATTTCTTTGAGTTGATGACCTTGTCGGCATATTGGATTGCTTTCTGATAGAATTGGGCTTGGTTGGCTTTTCCTTCTTCTGTCAGTGTCTGTGCCCAAGTCAGGTAGACCTTTGAGAGAATTGCCGAAGCTGCCAGACTATTGGCCTTACTGTCTAACGTGGTATAGTCGGCAGGCAGATTCTCAGCTGCGGTGAAATCCTCAACAATCTGATGATATACCTCGTCAATCGTGTTACGTGGGGCACCTTCGCCATCACCGTCGTGGAGCACAATGGGTACACCGCCGAAGTAACGCACCAGATTGAAATACGTGAACCCACGCAGGAAACGGGCCTCGTTGATATAGTTCTGTTTCGACTGCTCGTCGAGGAACGAAGCATCCGTCACCTTGTCAATTACCACGTTGGCACGGTTGATAGCCGTATAGTGCTCTTCCCAGGCATAACTAACGAAGAGGTTAGTGGGCTGAATGGCAAAGTTGCTGAGTTCGCGGATGTGAGCGGAGTTTGTTTGAGCACCTGCCTTCGCATAGTCGGTCTGCAAGTCGTTGAAATAGACACTCTGGTTGTTGAACATACCATAGAATCCGTCAACAGTAAATTCCTGATAAACACCATTGATAGCAGTCTCGATATCTTCCTTGCTCTGATAGAAATTATCCTTGTCGATGGAGCTGATGGAACTTTGTTCAAGGTCGGCGCAGCTGCTCAGTGTTAGTGCTGCCGCCAATATATAGTTAAAATAATACTTTTTCATATTTTTCAATATTTCGTTATTTCGTTATTTCGATATCTCGTTATAATGTGATGTTGAATCCGAATAATACTGTTTTGGCCATAGGATAGGCACCGTAGTCAATTCCCTGATAAAGGGCACTCGTCTCGTCGATACCGTTACGGTTGGCCTCGGGATCGTAGCCGGAATAATTGGTGATGGTGAAGAAGTTCTGCAACGATACATAGAGGCGCAACTTGGCATCCTTAGTTATTTGTGGAACAGGCAGGGTATAACCCAGCTGGATGTTACGGAATTTTAGGTAGCTTGCATTCTCTACAAAGCGGTCGTCGGCATAGATGGAGGTGGCACTGGTGGCTTTCTGGATGGTATTGCTGGGATGGGTTGGCGTCCATCGGTCAGCAACCTCAGCCAGTGGGTTATAGTAATATCCGTTGCCACGGTCCAGTCGGCAGGCAAGTGCATTGAAGAGCTTGTTGCCATAGCTGCCGCTGATGCTTACGAAGAGGTCCCAGTTCTTATAAGCCACTTTGGTATTGAAACCATAGGTGAACTTGGGTTGGATATTGCCGAGTACCACACGGTCCTGTTCGTTGACAACGCCGTCGTTGTTGACATCTTCGAACTTGGGGTTACCAGGCTCAACCGTTGAATTGGTCTGTGCAGGCAGGCTGCTGAGGTCTTCATCTGACTGGATGATGCCTTTGAACCTATAACCGAAGAATGTGCCGAGAGGTTCGCCTACTTTCACTATCAGCGGGTTGATATACTGAAGTGTACCTACAGAGTTAAAGTCAGGAATGAAGTATTCGGAGTTGCCAAGACTTGTCACTTCGTTCTTATTATGGGCAATGTTGGCATTGACATTCCATTTCCAGTTCTTGTTGTCAATCAGCACACCGCCGATTTCGAGTTCTATACCTTTGTTGGTGACTGAACCAACGTTGCGCAGTACGGTTGAGAAACCGGTAACCTGCTCAACGGGAACGTCCAACAACAGGTCCTTGGTTTTCTTATAGTAGGCATCGAGGGTAACGGTCAGTCGGTTCTGGAAGAAACCAGTGCTCAGTCCGACGTTATAAGAGGTGGTTGTTTCCCACTTCAAATCAGGGTTCGACTTATTCTCGATAATGTAACTGGTAGCCTTCTGGTTGTTGATAATCACCGTGCGAGGAACAACGTTGGCAGCAAACTGGTAGTCACCGATTTCCTGGTTACCCACCGTACCAACAGAGGCACGCAACTGGATGAAGTCAACACTCTTGCCAAGATGGAGCCACTTTTCGCGGTCGAGGTTCCATGAGAGACCCAGTGAGGGGAACCATCCCCAGCGATGGTCTTTGGCAAAACGGCTCGAACCGTCGGCGCGCAGGGTAAGCGAGGCATTGTAGCGTGAGTCGAAGCTATAGTTTACACGACCGATCCATGATTGCAGGGTAGAAACATAATGGCTGCTGACAGAGGGCAGGGTAGTGGCTGCTGCACCTAAGTTGTCGTAGCCTGTAGCATCGTTGCTGAAGCCGTAGGCAGTCGTTGCCACACTACTGCGATCAGTACGCTGGGCAGTATAGCCCAACAATGCGTTGACAGAATGCTTGGCCTTAAATACATTGCTGTATGTGGCAGTATATTCTGTCTGCCATGTATGGGTCTTCGTGCGACCTACAGAAGCGTAACCGCTGTTGGCCAGACCACTGGTAGTGTATGAGGGAGCATAATAGTTCTGATTGGTGTTCGAGAAGTCGGCACCAACACTGGCTTTCAGCTTCAACTGTGGGATGACGGTCCACTCTGCAAAAACAGTACCGATAGTACGGGTATTCTCTGTCTCAGCCTTGGTATTCTCCAGATCGCTGATGGGGTTGCCTACCTTTCCATTGTAGATATCGATGCTGGTAGGAGTCGGATCGTAGTTGTACGAACCGTCAGCATTATAAATCGGAGTATATGGCGTGTGAGAAATAGCTGCAAACCACGGACTGGGCTGGAACATGTTACCGCTGTTGTCTGATACACCGGTAATCTTGTTGTAGGCGATATTGGCATTCACACCGACCAACAGCGATTTGAAGATGTTGCGCTCGTAGTTAACACGGCCTGCATAACGCTTCAGCCCCGTACCTTTGAGAATACCATCCTGGCTCTTGAAGTTGCCGCTGATACTATAGCGCGAAATCTCATCACCACCAACGGCGGAGATCTGATGTTCCTGCTGGAAACCTGTACGTAGCGCTGCGCTCTGCCAGTCGTAGCTGGCGGTGGGGTTGTCGAGGTCATAACCCAGTTCTCCGTTCTGGTATAGCTCATGCCAGATGTCCACCCATTGCTGCGCATTCATGTAGTTCAACTTCTTGGCGATGGTGCTCCATCCGAAACTGGCTCCATAGGTAATGTTGTTACGTCCATGTGAGCCTTTTTTCGTCGTGATGATAATCACACCATTGGCACCGCGAGTACCATAGATAGCCGTAGCAGAAACATCCTTCAACACCTCGATGCTCTCGATGTCGGCAGGATTGAGGAATGCCAGAGGGTCGAGCGTGGCGTCACTTGTCTTGGCACCTGTACGGGTGGAGGCAGGATCGTTATAGACGATGAATCCGTCTATGACATACAGGGGCTCGTTACCACCCGTGATGGAGTTGCCGCCACGGATGCGGATGATGCTGGCAGCACCGGGCTGTCCGCTGGTTTGGGTGACGTTAAGACCGGCTACTGCTCCCTGCAGGGCACTTTCTACCGAGTTGTTCTGCTGGCGTAATACGTCGCCGCCGACACTGGAGATAGCACTGGTGAGTTCGAGTCGCTTCTGTTCACCGTAGCCGATAACGACTACCTCGTTCAGACGGCTGGCATTGTCGCTGAGTTGGATGTCAACGGGTTCGGAAGCATCGTAAACATCTACCTCCTGCGGACGGTATCCGACGTATTGTACGCTCAGCGTGAGGGGCAACTCAACGTTAGTTACCAGGGTGAAGTTGCCGTCGATGTCGGTTACGGCACCCAGTTCGTTGCTTGACTTGGGAACCACAGATGCTCCGATGAGTGATTCTCCGGTGCGGGCATCTGCAATGTGGCCCGTTATGGTGGTCTGTGCGGCTGACGGCACAACCGTAGCCAGCACTATTAAAAATAGTACTATTCTCTTTTTCATAACAATAATCTTTAAACTGGAGTTCGAAACGATGAACTCCAAGCGGTTATACTTTCTCTTTTATTTCTGTGCAAGGTCTTGCTGTTCAGCGCGGTGCAGCTGAGCGGTCAGTTCTTTCGGTGTGAGTTGCAACAGTCCGTATTCATGGATATACTTGTTGCCATCAGTCAATATCCAGCGAACGAATGCGTTGAGCTGTGAGTCGTGATGGTCGTATTCCACACCAATCTTGCCTGTAGGAATCTCTGCAAAGTGCTCTTGTTCCAGCAACTGGATAACGTCGTCGAGACGTCCCTCTTCCAATATCTGCTTGCCGTGCTTGTCGATGTCTAGCGGTATGATGGCCAGATTCTGGCGCAGTTGGCGGCTCTGCAAATCGAAGATGTTGGAAAGTGAATTGACGGCTACTCCTAGGGGATCGCGGCTGATGGCTGTGTTGATGAAACTGTCGTCGCCTGAAATCTTCTTACCTTTGTAATTACTTGTTTCCTGCTTGAAATTGTTGGCCCAAGTGCGTGAGGCCGACTGCTGACTGTTACCTGTGTAGATATGAAGTGCCTGCTCGGTCTTGCTTTCCTTCGTGTCGTCGTCAAATTCGTCCTTGACGAAGAAAAGACTCTTCAGTTTCTTGGCATTCAATCGCTTGCTGCCTAAGAGTTTGGCTGCCTCGGAATCCTTGACGGTGATAGGCAATACGGCATAGCGTGCGAAGAATACGGCTTCAGCGTTCGGTTCGGTAACGAATGATATCTGATGTTCTGTGTTGGTTGGTTTTCCTGAAACTATCTGGAAGGTGGTGTTATGGTTGGTTTTTTGATACTCGGCAACCCATTTCTCTACCAATGGACGTACGGCATTCTGTACGCGAAGGGTTACCTGCTCGTTCTGTGCTCCTACTGTTTGGCTAACTTGCAGCCCTAAGAGCAATGCTATTGTAAATATTGACTTTTTCATATTTCTTTCGTTCTTTATATATATTAATAATGTGTTGACGACTCCTCTCCTCCTTATCATTGTTCGACATCTGCATGCTGCTACAACAACAGCAACACATTCGCATTTGATTCATCATTGTTTTCATAACTCTTACTTTTTTTATTAATTTTACTACTTTGTTTTTTTATGTCCTTTCGACGATGCAAAGGTACGGCGAAATCTTCATTCCCACAATACCCTTTGCATGGCATTTTTATATACCATATATTCGGTATATGTTTAGAGATGCTGTTCCTTGTCAATCACCTCGCCATTCAGTATTTTAAAGGAGTTGAGGTGGATGCCCTCATGCAGCGAGAGAATGGCATAGCGGATGGTAGGGTCGTTGGCAAGGCGAAGATCCTCTTGCGAGGGGCGTGAGGGTGAGGCGGGATGGCTATGCCAGTTGGCAAGAATCCTCAGTCCTTTCGAGCGTGCATACTTTAAGGCAGCAAACTGATCTTTAGGTGCAAAGGAAAAATGCTCAGGGGAATGGTCGATATTTTCCATCCAGTAGTTTTCGGTGACCACATTATCTATACCTAACAGATAGCCACAGGTCTCATTGGGGGCATCCTTCTGAGCCTGTGCTATCAGTTCGTCTATCACATGTTGTTCTATCTTCATATCTTTTAGTGATTCTTGAGGTCGCAAGCGGCCTGTTCGTAGTCTATCAACTCTGTGATGGTAGGATGTTCGCCACAGATGTCGCACGAGGAACGTTGTTTAACGGGAATGGTGCGGAACTGCATGGTCTTGGCATCGAAGGTCAAAAGACGGTTGGTCAACAGTTCGCCAACCCCTGTGAAATATTTCAGAGTCTCAGCGGCCTGTATGGTACCAAGCATTCCAGCAATAGCACCTAATACACCAGCCTGTGAACAGGTGGGTACAACACCCGTAGGAGGCGGCTCCTTGAAGAAGCAACGATAGCAGGCAGAACCTGGCACATGTGTAAATGTTTGTCCGTTGAAGCGCAAGATGCCTCCGTGTGAGAAAGGCTTGCCAGCCATCACACAGGCGTCGTTGATGAGAAACTTTACGGGGAAATTGTCTGTGCCATCGACAACGAAGTCATACTCTTTGATGATGTCGAGCGCATTTCCTGAATAGAGAAACTCGCGGAAGGTATCTACCTTTACATCAGGGTTGATGGCAAGAATCTTCTCCTTAGCGCTCTCCACCTTAGGAATTCCTACGTCCTTTGTAAAATGAATGATTTGTCGTTGTAAGTTGGAAAGGTCGACGACATCAGCATCGATAATGCCGATACGTCCGATACCAGCGGCTGCCAGATAGAGAGAGACGGGGGCACCCAGGCCTCCAGCTCCCACTACCAGCACCTTAGCGTTCAGGATTTTCTCCTGTCCCTCAACGCCGACGTCCTGCAGAAGGATGTGGCGTGAGTAACGTTTTATCTGCTCTTCAGTAAAATCGTACATAACACAAAACTATGAACTATGAACTCTAAACTATGAACTAAACAGCCCCTCCTCCCATGAAGTACAAGAAGTCAACTGTATCGCCTTCCTTGATCTGAATACCGTCCCATTCGGAACGGTCTACGAAATCCTCGTTCACTTGCACGCTCACCATTTCTGGTTGTTGCACATCATTTTGTTTGATTAGCTCTGTCAGGGTGAGTGGAAGTTGTACCTCCTGTGCCTCACCGTTTACTATAATCTTTGCCATTTTACTCTTATACCTTTTATTATTTGCTATTTACGATTTTCCGTAGAGCGATGACGAGTTTGTCAACATCCTCACGTGTATTATAGAGCGCAAAGGTCGGTCGTACTGACATCTCATGACCCAATGCTCGAAGAGCAGGTTGAGCACAGTGATGACCAGCACGTACGGCAATACCTTCTTTGTCGAGCAACTGACCTGTCTCTGGAACTGGAATATCTTCCAAATAGAACGAGACAACGGATACACGATTCTTTGGGTTGCCAATGAGGTGCAAACCGGGAATCTGTGCCAATTGTTCTCGAGCATATTCTGTCAGTTGATGTTCGTGGTGCTCTATATTGCGAATACCGATACGACTCACGTAGTCGATGGCAGCACCCAGTCCGATGGCATCTGCCACATTAGGTGTACCAGCCTCATAACGTGCTGGTGCCTGATTGTACTCTGTATGCTCAATCGTCACGTCCTTTATCATGTTGCCGCCGCCCTGCCAGGGTTGTAGTTTATTGAGCCATTCCTGACTGATATAGACGGCACCGATGCCATTAGGACCATAGATTTTATGACCGGAGAATACAAAGAAATCGGCTCCCAGCGTTTGCACGTTGACAGGTGTATGGGCAATCGACTGGGCCCCATCGATGAGGACAGGTACATTGTGGGAGTGGGCGATATCGATGATGCGTTGCACATCATTGATAGTTCCGAATGTGTTGTTGACATGTCCTACAGAGACCACTCGTGTACGAGGGGTGATGAGACGCTCCAGTTCCGAGAGGATAAGGTCTCCGTTCTTATCGGTAGGTATAGCCAACAAGTCAGCACCCCGCTCTTGAGCTATACGCTGCCAAGGTACGATGTTGGCATGGTGGTCAAGCTCTGAGACGATGACGTTATCACCGGCTCCAAGGTATTGTCTGCCAAAGGTTTGTGCCACCAGGTTGATGCCCTCTGTGGTACCACGTACGAAGACAATATTATCTGACGACGGTGCATTGATGAAGTCGGCTATCTTTTGGCGTGCCTCCTCATAGGCATCAGTGGCTCGCGCCGCCAGCGTGTGAGCACCACGATGGATATTCGAATTATAGTTGCGGTAATAATCCGAAATCTTATCAATTACCACGTTTGGCTTTTGTGTCGTAGCACCATTATCAAGCCACACAAGATCATGTCCGTTCACCTTTTGTTGCAGAATGGGGAAGTCCTTCTTGATCTCATCGGTCGATAATGTGTCTGCCTCATCGTAGTTCAGCTCCTGCAGTTTCTGAGTCTCGGGAATGCCGATGCCAAAGCCTTCATCACCCGGTAGGGTATGAGATACGAGGGAATCATCTGGCGCAGAGACATCCTGTGGCTCGTCGTCGGCAAAATATTTGCTGACCACTGCACGCATCTCGTCCAAAAGACAGGTATCGGGCAATCCGAGATCTTGTTTGATGAGTTCTATCATTATTTCTCTACTTTATTACGATGCTGGTAGTCGTGGTAGTAGCCTACCTCCACATTCTCAAGGACAGCAATGGCATCGTCGGTCAATGCTGCAAGACTGAAATACTTGGTCAACAGATAGGAGGCGACACCAAATTTGTCGAGACCCATCAGGCGCGCACTGAGCGACGGAGCAATCTCACCAGGGATACCACTTTGGTGCAGACCTACTACACCCTGGTTCTTCTCACCAGTGCGAACGAGGATGATTTTCGTTGTTCCTACGCCACGACCAGTCAGGAATTGTCCTTCTACCTCTACCTTATCAGAGGGAATCAAGGGAACACCGCGCCATAGGATGACTTTCGTGCCGAAGAGGTCAGTGGTCACAGGTGGTACGCCACGCCATGTACACTCACGCTCAAAGGCGGCAATGGCACGTGGATGGGCAATGAAGAAAGCTGGTTCCTTCCAAACCAATGACAGTAATTCGTCAAGGTCGTCGGGTGTCGGTGCGCCATAGCGTGTAGTGATGCGATGGGCAGGACTGACAGAGGCAAGGAGTCCGAATTGGGTATTGTTGATAAGTTCCCATTCCTGACGCTCTTTGATGCTTTCAATGGAGAGACGCAATTGCTCTTCGAGTTGGTTGTAGGGATTATTATAAAGGTCACTTACTCGAGTGTGTACACGAACAACGGTCTGCAGGGTATTGAGACTGTATTCCGTGGGGTTTTCCTCATAATCGATATAAGTTTCCGGAATGATATTATCCTCCTCATGACCACTGACCAAGTCGATGTGCTTCTCACCATGGTCATTGACGGTTGCCTTCAAGCGCAGCTGCTTATCGACAGCCTTCTGGAATGTCTGACGGAAGTCGGGAACCTCCTTGATGAACTTCTCTAATTCAGAAAGTTTCAGCGAGAGGAATACTGAAGGTGTGACGGCGCGGACGCTCACTGTGGAGGCGGCATCGTTCAGGAGGTCTGCCTCACCGAAGAACTCACCGTCGCCCAACAAGGCGATACGCAGCTCTTCGCCATGAGGACCTTTGTTGATGACCTCAGCCTGACCACTGGCTACAATGAAGAACTTTTGCTTGTCCTTGCCTTCTTTGACGAAAAGGTTACCCAGGGATACCTCGACGGTTTCGAAGGAACTTGCCAGACGAGTCACAATCTCATCATCGAAAGCAGAGAACAGAGGAATCTGCTTCAGACTCTTAGCGGTAAATGAGGGAACCCCATTCAGATACTCGATATTCAAACGCTCGGTCTTCTTCAGTTCTACCTTGGTACGGTTGACGCGGAAGGTACCGCCACTGACCTGAACCCAAGGAAGGAGTTTCAGGAGAAGACGAGGAGTGATACTACCCATCTGAGGGGCAGTCTTGGTGGTGGTCGCCAGTTTTCTGGCTGTGACAGTGGTTACACTGCGCTGAAGATTTGAATCTGCCATAGTTAATTTGTTTTTTATGAGTTATTTCTTGATAATTACTTTATGTGTTGTTCCCTCTACATGCTCTACGGAGAGCACTTCATATCCCTGATCTACTGCATTGCGGGGCACGTTGTCCAGAGGTTCGCCCTCAGAGAGCAGCACCTCCAGGATGTCGCCTGTCTGCAATTTTGCCAATTCGATTTTGGTTTTGACGAAGGTCATCGGGCAATGTTCCTTCGTGATGTCTAATGTTTTTGTTGCCATATCTTTATATTTAAATAAATAATGTACGTCCTCCTTCTGATAGCTGCAGGAATGTTGCTACGCCCAGCACGTCCTTGACTTCGGGGATGAAGTCTTCTTTCTTCAGTCCCAACACGTGCATGGCCATCTCGCATGCATACAGGTTGACACCCAAGACCTTTGCCGCCTCTACCAGTTCCTCTAAGGTTGCTACGTTATTCTTACGCATCAGGTAGCGGAATATCTTGGGACCTGCTCCCAGGAAATTGAATCGGCTGGTGGGTGTTGTCTTTAGACCGCCCATCATGAATCCGAACAGTTTTGTCAACCAGTTAGCACCAAGGAACGCACGTCCCTGTTTCTTCTTGATAGCATCCAGTCCCCAGAAGGTGAAGAAGATGTTTACCTCGTATCCCACAGCAGCGGCACCTGTAGCGAGGGTGAATACTGCCGTCAGCTTGTCGAAATCTCCACTGAAGGCGATGAGGCTTAGTTTCTTAGTGTCGCTCATTGTTGTTCGAAATTATAAATAGGTGTACTTAAGTATCTTTCGCCCGTGTCGGGTAGGATGACTACGATATTCTTCTTCTCGTTTTCCGGACGTTTGGCAATGCGGATAGCGGCAGCGACGGCGGCAGCTGACGATACACCGGTCAGTACTCCGTCCGTACGGGCAAGTTGTCGTCCGCGATCGTATGCCTCATCGTCCTTGATGCGGATGATCTCGTCATAGATGGTTGTATTCAGTACCTTGGGAACGAAACCAGCGCCAATGCCCTGCAGTTTGTGAGGACCTGGCTTGCCTCCGCTCAGCACGGGCGAACTGTCGGGCTCAACGGCAATGACCTGAATGTGGGGATTATACTTCTTCAATACTTCGCCAACACCAGTGATGGTGCCGCCCGTACCGATTCCCGCCACGAGGATGTCAACTTTCCCGTCGGTGTCGCGCCATATCTCCTCGGCAGTCGTCTTACGGTGAATCTCAGCGTTTGCCTTGTTTTCAAACTGCTGGGGGATGAAGGCATTGCCAATGCCTTGTGCCAGCTCTTGTGCCTTACGGATGGCACCAGCCATTCCTTCATAGGCTGGAGTCAGCACCAGTTCGGCGCCCAGTGCCCTTAGCAGTTTGCGGCGTTCCAGTGACATCGACTCCGGCATGGTCAGTATCAGGCGGTAGCCGCGTATGGCACTTACCAGCGCAAGACCGATACCGGTATTCCCGCTGGTGGGTTCGATAATCGTAGTATCTTTATTGATGACACCACGACGCTCGGCATCATCGAGCATTGCAAAGCCTACACGGTCTTTCACGCTTCGTGCAGGGTTGAACAATTCCAGTTTCACGATGATACGGGCTTTCAACTTTTCTTTTTTTTCTGTGCGACTCAGTTCCAGCAACGGGGTGTTGCCGAGCAAGTCAATGAGGTTGTGGGCGATGTTTGCCATATACTTAATGTTTTTGTGTAAATTTCCGTTTGCAAAGGTAGTGGGTTTCAGTGTGCCTCACAATCACACTCTTGTGGCATTTCATATACCAAACGTTTGGTATTTGGCATTTTTTCGTAGCCCCTTTTCGCCTTGTAGGGGAGGGGGGCACGATTTTTGTCGAGGCGATGGGCAGGAAGTTTCGACCTATTTAAGTATAAAACCCCACACGGTATCATTCATCGTGTGGGGTTTCTGGTTGATGTCGGCCTCTCCCCAACAGCCTCTCCCCAACCCCTCTCCAAAAGGATAGGGGCTTTTTGTTGTCAGGCTTTGTTCATGGCCTGTTCTAATTGGAGGAGGGCCTGTAACAGGATGCTGCGGGGTGTTCCTACGTTAAGGCGCATAAAGCCCTCGCCGCCAGGGCCGAACATTGCTCCGTCGTTCAGTGCAAGGTGGGCGCGGTTGACAAACAAATCTATCAGTTCGTCGTGCTGCAATCCCAGTGGGCGGCAGTCGAGCCATACCAGGAAAGAGGCTTCTGGTCGCCAGGGTTTTATCTTCGGCAGATGCTGCTGGCAGTATTCCTCCACGAAGCGGATGTTCTCTTCGATATATGCCAGCATCTGCTTGCGCCATGACTCGCCCTGACTGTAGGCTGCTATGGTGGCAATGGGCGAGAAGAGTGGGGGGTCGTTCAGTTCATTGGCCTCTAACCAACTGTAGAATCGGCGACGAAGCGTCGGATTGGGTACAATGGCATAACTGCTGACGATGCCTGCTATGTTGAATGTCTTCGAGGGTGCGGCGAAGGTGATGCTACATGCGGCTGCTTCGTCGCTGACTGTTGCGAAAGGGATATGACGGTTTCCGAAGAGTGCCATATCGCTATGTATCTCGTCCGACAAGACGAGGATATGGTGTTCGTAGCAGAAATGAGCCAGTCGCCGTAACGTGTCCTCCTTCCAGCAGATGCCGGCAGGGTTGTGCGGATTGCTCAGTATCAGTATTTTGCAATGCTCGTCCGTCACCTGTTCCAGCTGTTCAAAGTCCATGTCGTAACTGCCGTCGGGCAATTCTCGCAGCGGGTTATATACCACCTTGCGTCCGTTACCCTGAGGGGTGAGCCGGAAGGGGTGATAGACGGGCGGTTGGATGATAACCTTGTCGCCCTCCTCGGAAAATACGTTTATCGCCATACCGATGCCCTTTACGATGCCGGGGATATATGTCAGCCACTCGCGCTGAACCTGCCATCCGTGATGCTCCAACGTCCATTGGATGATGACGTCCCATAGCTCTTCCGGCACTATGGTATAGCCGAACAGCGAGTGGACAAGGCGTTGGCGCAGTGCTTCGGTGATGAAAGGCGGCGTTTCGAAGTCCATGTCGGCTACCCACAGGGGCAGCAGGTCGGAGCGTCCGTATCGCTCCTGCAGTACGCCGTGTTTCAAGTCGCCACTGCCACGGCGGTCAACTATTTTGTCAAAACTATAAGTCATCTGTCAGTGCTTGTTGAATGTCGTCAAATATGTCTTCTGCCGCCTCTAATCCCACCGAGAGACGGATAGTGGTCTGCCGTACATCCATCTGCTCCAGCTGCCGGGGAGGGAAGAGCCCGAAGATAGTGCTTGCGGGGTGAATGGCCAGCGTACGGTTGTCAAAGAGATTGGTGGCACGATGAATCAGTTTCAGACGGTTAAGGAAACGGAAACACGCCTCTTTGCTTGCCAGGTCGAAAGTCAGCATAGCACCGGCTGTCTTACCGAACTGTCGCTGGGCAAGTTCGTAATAGGGGTTATCCGCTAATCCGATGTAGTTGACACGCTGAATCAAATCCTGTTCCCTCAATATTTTGGCAAGTTGTAAGGCATTGGCAGCCTGTCGCTGATAGCGCACGTCAAGGGTCTCCAGTCCTAATGTCTGCAGATAAGCAGCCTGTGGTGTCATATAGGCACCGAGGTTAAACAACAATTCGTATTTGATGCGCTGGTTAATCAAAGGAAAGGTGCCATAGTCAATGACGAGTCCTCCCAATGACGTTCCGCCTCCAGAGAGGTATTTCGTACTCGACACCACTTCGACATCCACGCCTAAATCTTTCAAATGCGTCTCAGTAAAAGGAATCACCGTGGAATCGGCTATCACAGGAACACCTTTCTGATGGGCTGCCTCTGCGATGGATTGCAGGTCGGCTACCTCCAGTTGTGGATTGGTGACAATCTCCAGAAACACACAACATGTTTCATCGTCAATAGCGTCTTCGACGGCTTGTAAGTCGGTCAAGTCGCGCAAACGGGGCTTTACGCCATAGCGCAAGAGAGTATTGGTGACAAGGGCGAGTGTGTTGCCAAAGAGATGGTTGGAAGTCACGATGTTCTTGCCCTGCGAGGCAACGGCAAGGAGTGTATTGCTGATAGCAGCCATGCCTGAGGTGAAAGCTGTCACATGGGCAGCATCTGTCAGTTGGCGTACCCGTTGCTCCAGATTCGTCACAGTGGGATTCTCTACACGTGCATAGTCGGGACCTTTGATGCGATTGCAAAAGACATCCGACATCTCTTGGGCGTCACTGAACTCGAACGACACGTTATGATAGACAGGTACGGAGAGCGAGCCATAGACGTCCTCCCGCACATAGGGGGTGTTGATGGCTATTGTTTGTTTCTTCATCATCATTTAAATATAGAATTCGGAAGGATCAACCAATCCGGCGCGAAAGGCATATTTAATGGCTTCGTGGGCGGTATTCACCTGTAGTTTTCGGAAAATATTCTTCTTGTGGGTATTGATGGTGTGGATGCTGGAGTATCGCTCGTTGGCAATCTCCTTGGTAGTCTTTCCCTGAGCTACACCTCGCAGTATTTCCAGTTCGGTTTGGGTCAGCACCTTCGGCTGCTGCTCGTCGTTAGCCTGTTGGCAAATCAGTACTTCTGCTGCACGCTGGCAGAGATAGCGCTCACCCCGGATGGCATAGTCGATGGCGTGGTGAAACAGCTTAAAGGGCGAGTCCTTGAACACGATACTCACATTGCGGACGGTATATACCAGTTTACGCATGACTTGAACGGTGAGGTCGTCGCTCACCATCAGCCATTGTGCTCGGGGAAACCGTTCGATGATAATCAGTAACTGTTCCTCGTCCTGTATATTAAATAAGGTATAGTCGAGAACCACGATGCTTCTTTCTTCTTTCTGCAACTGACTGACCAATTCGTCTTTGTCGGCAGCATGATGGACAGTGGCACTTTCGTGTTCGCGAATAAGAGTCTTCAGGGCAAATGCCGTGAGCTCCTGATTGTCGGCTAAAATAAAATTCACCATACTTTTGTCTCATTTAGTTTGATGAGTGCAAAGGTATGGCGAATTTGGTAGTTACACAATACCGCTTTTCGGTTATTCTGCCTACCATACGTTTGGTATATCGCTACTTTTTGCCCATTCCTCTCATGCTAAGCGAGATGCGATGGCGGCGTAAATCGACTTCCAGTACACGGACTCGCACATGCTGATGAAGCTTCACAACCTGTGTGGGGTCACTCACATATTTGTCGGCTAATTGCGAGATATGTACCAGTCCGTCTTGGTGTACGCCAATGTCAACGAAGGCTCCGAAGTTTGTTATATTTGTCACAATACCAGGCAGTTCCATTCCTTCGTGCAAGTCTTCCATCGTCTGCACGCTGGCGTCAAATTCGAATTCCTCAATCTGCTCACGAGGGTCGCGTCCGGGCTTCTCCAACTCCTTCATGATGTCGGTGAGGGTGGGTAGTCCGATGGTGTCGGTGACGTAGTTGCGGATGTCGATTTGGGCGCGTTTCTCATGATTGCTGATTAAGTCGCTGACGGTGCACTGGCAGTCCTTAGCCATCTGTTCCACGATGTGGTAACTCTCAGGATGGACGGCGCTGTTGTCGAGTGGGTTCTTGGCATCGGGGATGCGGAGGAAACCGGCGCACTGCTGATAGGCAGCAGGACCGAGTCGGGGCACCTTCTTCAATTGGGCGCGACTGGTGAAGGCTCCGTTCTCTTTTCTGTAATCCACTATGTTCTTAGCCAGTGTGGGACCGAGGCCGCTGACATACATGAGCAAGTGTTGTGAGGCAGTGTTCAGATTGACTCCCACCAGATTAACACAACTCTCGACGGTCTGGTCGAGTGAATGTTTCAGTTTGGTTTGGTCAACATCGTGCTGATACTGTCCGACGCCAATGCTCTTTGGGTCAATCTTTACCAGTTCTGCCAAGGGGTCCATCAGTCGCCTGCCTATCGAGACGGCACCACGCACGGTGACATCCTCGTCAGGGAATTCATCGCGAGCCGTTTTCGAGGCAGAGTAAACGGAGGCACCGTCTTCGCTGACAACGAAAAGTCTCACCACAGTCCCCTCGCCTTTAGGAGAAGGGATTGATTTGACACAATCCTCCACAAATTCCTTCGTCTCGCGACTGGCAGTGCCGTTGCCTATGGCTATCGCCTCAATCTGATAGTCGTGAATCATCTGTTGAACGTGGACGGTGGCCTGCATCCGGTGATTGACGGGAGGGTGGGGGAATATGGCTTCGTGGTGAAGCAGATTGCCCTGTGCGTCGAGACAAACCACCTTACAGCCTGTGCGGAATCCTGGGTCGATACCCATCACGCGCTTTTGTCCTAAGGGCGCGCCAAGCAGCAGTTGTCGCAGGTTTTCGGTAAACACCTTGATGGCCTCTTCGTCAGCTTTCTCTTTGCTCAGGTTTGAGAACTCCGTCTCGATGGACGGACAAAGCAGTCGCTTATAACCATCCTCGACGGCTTCGGCTACGAGTCGCTGACAGGCTCCCTGTCCTCTGACGTAATTGCGTTGCAGACGGCTGACAGCCTCGTCGTCGTCGATAGTGATACTGACTCTCAGAAAACCTTCGTTTTCACCACGGCGCATAGCCAGCAGACGATGGGAGGAACAGCGCTTGAGCGGCTCTTCCCAATCGAAGTAGTCGGAATATTTGGCGGCTTCGTCAGCGTCCTTCTTGCCCTTCACCACTTTCGATACGATAAACGCCTCGCGACGGAAGGCAGCTCGCACCTGATTGCGCGAACGCTCCTCTTCGCTAATCTGTTCGGCAATGATATCCTGGGCACCCTTCAAGGCTGTAGCGACGTCAGGAACGTCGCCTGCGACAAAGCGCTGGGCAGCGCGCTTGGGGTCTTGCTCGCGTTGAAGCAGCAGGAGATGTGCAAGAGGTTCTAACCCCAGTTCGCGCGCCACCTGAGCCCTGGTGCGGCGTTTGGGTTTATAGGGCAGGTAGATGTCTTCCAGAACGGTTGATTCCCAGCATTCGTCGATGCGTTTCTGCAATTCGGGTGTCATGTTGCCCTGTTCGGTGATGGTGCTGACGATGGTTTCCTTGCGCTTGGCAATCTCCTGGAGTCGAGTCAGACGTTCGCTGATACCAGTAATCTCCACCTCGTCGAGTCCACCGGTGCGTTCCTTGCGGTAGCGTGAGATAAAGGGTATGGTGCATCCTTCGTCCAACAGTTTGAGCGTGTTTTCAACTGCGTGCTCAGAGAGGTGTAGCTCGCTGGCAATGAGTTGGGTGAATATCTTTAAATGTTCCATTGTTGTCTTGTTTTTTGAATCTTAACGCTACAAAAGTACGCAAAAAATATGAGAATAGCCATCAGTGGACTCTAATAAATATTAAATTATTTTGCATTTCGTGGGAATTGTACTACCTTTGCAATTCAAATTGTAGAGAAAGATGATTTCTGTAGAAGGACTATGTGTGGAATTCAGTGCTAAGCCTTTGTTCACCAATGCCAGTTTTGTGGTGAACGATCGTGACCGTATTGCCCTGGTGGGTAAGAACGGCGCTGGAAAATCTACACTCTTGAAAATACTTTGCGGACTGCAACAGCCCACCAGTGGTGTGGTCAGCGTGCCTACCGACGCTACTATCGGCTATCTGCCTCAGGTGATGAACCTGCAAGACGATACCACCGTCCGGGAGGAGGCTCAGAAGGCATTCTCCTATATCAGGGAGATGAAGGAGCGTATTGACCAGATGAACCAACAACTGGCTGAGCGTACCGATTATGAGAGCGACGACTATCTGGCCTTGGTGGAGCGCTTCACCCAAGAGCATGAACGCTATCAGATGATGGGGGCAGATAACTATGAGGCAGAGATAGAACGCACACTCATCGGACTGGGATTTGTGAGAACCGACTTCGAGCGTCCCACCAGCGAATTCTCCGGAGGCTGGCGTATGCGTATCGAACTGGCGAAGATTCTGTTGCAGAAGCCCGACGTGCTGTTGCTCGACGAGCCTACCAACCATTTGGATATAGAGTCGATACAATGGCTTGAACAGTTTCTGGCTCAGAGTGCCAAAGCAGTAGTGTTGGTGAGTCACGACCGTGCGTTCATCAACAATGTGTCGAATCGTACGCTGGAAATCTCCTGTGGGCGCGTTATTGACTATAAGGTGAAGTACGACGAGTATGTGGTGCTTCGCAAGGAGCGCAGGGAACAGCAGATGAGAGCCTACGAGAATCAGCAGAAGGAAATGGCAGATATGCGCCAGTTCATAGAGCGTTTCCGCTATCAGGCCACAAAGGCTGTTCAGGTGCAGCAGAAAATCAAACAGTTGGAGAAGATGGTGCCCATCGAGATTGACGAAGTGGATAACTCGGCCATGCATCTGAAGTTTCCCCCCTGTCTGCGCAGTGGTGACTATCCCGTGATATGCGAGGATGTCAAGAAACGGTATGGCGAACATACGGTGTTCTCGCAGGTGAACCTGACCATCAAGCGAGGCGAGAAGGTGGCCTTCGTCGGAAAGAATGGCGAGGGTAAGTCAACACTCGTGAAGTGTATCATGGGAGAGATTCCTTTTGATGGAAACCTGAAGATTGGCCACAATATTCAGATAGGTTATTTCGCTCAGAACCAAGCTCAGTTGTTGGACGAGTCGCTGACAGTGTTCCAGACAATTGATTATGTAGCGAAAGGCGATATCCGTCTGAGAATCAATGATATATTGGGTGCGTTCATGTTCGGCGGCGAGGCCTCTGACAAGAAAGTAAAGGTGCTGAGTGGAGGCGAGCGGAGCCGTCTGGCTATGATTCGTTTGTTGCTTGAACCCGTCAACCTGCTGATACTCGACGAGCCTACCAATCATTTGGATATGCCTTCGAAAGATGTGCTGAAGGAAGCCATCAAGGCCTTCGACGGAACGGCTATTATTGTGAGCCACGACAGAGAGTTCTTGGACGGACTGGTCAGCAAGGTCTATGAGTTTGGAGGCGGTCGCGTCAGGGAGCACTTGGGCGGTATCTACGACTTCCTGCAGGCGAAGCAGATAAGCGAACTCAGCGAGTTGGGCAAGGGTAGTAATAATTCCCAGGGTGGGACTGCTGCAGTCCCAGGGAGGGAACAAAACAGTCCCAAGGTGGGAACATCTGCCGAAATGCCATCTAAATCCCAGTCCTATGCCGAGAAGAAGGAAGTGCAGAAGAAACTCCGCAAGGCTGAGCGTGCTGTCGAGGAGTCGGAACGCAAAATCAGCGATATGGAGCGCAGACTGAAAGAACTTGACGGATTGCTGATGAATCCTGCCAATGCCTCCAATATGGAATTTGTAACCGAATATACCACCGTCAAGAAATCGCTAGACGAGGAAGTGGAACGGTGGGAACGGTTATCCGAAGAATTAGAACAACTATCACAATAACAAACAATGAAAATCAAAGTAGTAATGATGATGATGGCAATGTCATCAATGGCGATGGGTGCTCAGGCACAGTCGCAGTTGAAATCGGGTATCGACCTGACTGACCTCAATCAGCAGGTGCGCCCTGGTGAAGATTTCTATGATTACGCCTGCGGTGGTTGGATGCAGAAGAACCCACTGCCTGCAGCCTATTCCCGCTATGGCAGTTTCGACCGTCTGGCAGAAGACAACAACAAGCGTATCAATGGCATCTTGAAGGAGTTGCAGGAGAAGACCTATCCTCAGGGCAGTGTGGAGCAGAAACTGAGCGACCTCTATAAGCTGGCTATGGACTCTGCCCGTCGTGAAAAAGATGGGGTGGCACCTGTTATGGGTTTTATCCAGAAAATGGAAGCAGCCAAGACGGTGGCCCAGCTCTTCGCCATTCAGCTGGAGATGATGCCCTATGGTGATGCCGAATTCTTCAGCGCCTATATGGGGGCCGATGAGAAGAATGCCCAGCAGAACATCCTGAGCATTAATCAAGGTGGACTGACTCTCGGACAGAAAGATTACTATCTGGAGACTGATGAAGCTACTACGAACATCCGCGAGAACTACAAGAAGCACATTGTCCGCATGTTCCAGCTCTTCGGATTCAAGAAATCGGCTGCTGAGAAGAAGATGCAGAATATCTTCAAGGTAGAGCTGGCTTTGGCAAAGGTATCGAAGTCGCGTACAGAACTGCGTGACCCCATAGCCAACTATAATAAGATGACGCTGAAGGAGTTTGATGCCAAATACCCCCATTTCCAACTTGAGAAGCAGATGAATGCCAAGGGTATAGCCAGCAAGTATATCCAGGAAATGGTAGTCGGACAGCCAGATTTCATGGCTGGTGCCGACCAGTTGTTTGCCAAGATAACTCCAGCAGAGTATCGTGACTATATGGAGTGGGGCATCATCAGTGGTGCTGCTGGTTTGCTGAACGATGAAGTGCGTGCAGCCAACTTCGACTTCTTCGGTAAGGTGATGTCTGGTCGCAAGGAGGATCACCCCTTGTGGCGTCGTGCCACCAACCAGGTGCAGGGCGTTATGGGCGAGGCACTTGGTAAGATTTATGTTTCCAAGTATTTCCCTGCCTCTTCCAAGGAGCGCATGAAGACACTTGTTGAGAATCTGCGAATTGCACTTGGAGAACGCATTGCCGCTCAAGACTGGATGGACGATTCCACAAAGGTAAATGCGCTGCTGAAGTTGAATACCTTCTATGTGAAGATTGGTTATCCTGACAAGTGGACGGATATGTCAGACTTGAAAATCGATGCGAAAAAGTCTTACTTTGAGAATATGCAGGAGTGCAGCCGTTTCTGGAATAAGTGGCGCATAGAGCATACGGCAGGAAAACCCGTTGACCGCGACGAGTGGTATATGACTCCCCAGACGGTGAATGCCTATTACAACCCAACCACCAATGAAATATGTTTCCCCGCAGGAATACTGCAGGTTCCGTTCTTTGACCCGACAGCCGACGACGCCTTTAACTATGGTGCTATCGGTGTGGTAATCGGACATGAAATGACTCACGGATTCGACGATCAGGGACGTCAGTATGACAAGGATGGAAATATGCATGACTGGTGGACTTCACAGGATGGAAAGAACTTTACAGAACGTACGGATAAGTATGCTGATTTCTTCTCTCAGATTAAGGTGTTGCCCGACCTGAATGGTAACGGACGCCTGACATTGGGCGAGAACTTGGCAGACCATGGAGGACTGCAGGTTGCCTGGTATGCTTATAAGAACGCTACGAAGAACAATCCGTTGCCAGTTATTGACGGTCTGACTGCCGACCAGCGTTTCTTCCTTGCCTATGCCGGTGTATGGGCAGGTAATATCACAGAAGCCGAAATCCGTAATCGCACCAAGAGTGACCCCCATTCATTGGGTCGTTGGCGCGTCAACGGAGCACTTCCTCACGTCGATATGTGGTATGAGGCGTTTGGCGTGAAAGAGGGCGACAAAATGTATATTCCAAAGGAAAAACGCCTCTCTCTCTGGTAAAAATAGGGCAAAAATCATAAAAATGCCGTCGTAAATATAAATTTACGGCGGTTTTTTTGTGTCATTTTAAATTTTCTTATTATATTTGCACCTAAATTATTTACAACCTAAACGAATGATAAACGATAATACTCAAGATACCGAAAGGACGCAGAGGACTTTCCGGCCACAGGAAAGAACCCGCGAGAAAGAATTGGTGAGAGAAAATGAGTCGCAGCAACCTGTTATGCAGCAACAGCAGCAACAGCAGATGGCTGGTGGTAAGAAATGCCCGTTCTGTGGTGCTATCAATGAGCCGGAAGCTATGTTCTGTGCCCAGTGTGGACAACCCATCAGCAAGTCGTCTTGCCCTTTCTGCGGTTCGGAGATTGACCCAGATGCCGATTTCTGTGAAGCCTGCCATCATTACATCCGTAAGGACATCTGCTCCTACTGCGGTGCCAAGTTGACGGGTAACGAAGCCTATTGTCCTGAATGCGGTAGCCCAAGAGGCGGGTTGGTATGTCCTACCTGTCATACGATGAACGACTTTGCGTTCTGTAAGCAGTGTGGTACGGCTCTTACTGCCGAGGCTAAGGAATTGGTGAAGGAATTACAGAAGAACCCCGACTATAAGGAACTGATAGAAGTCGTCCAGGAATACTCCCGTCTGGAGAGTTCGCTGCCATACAATTCAGAGCGTGACATTTTTCGCGAACAATTGAATATGAAACTTCGTGAACGTGTGCTGACTCTGTTGGCTAAGGATCAGGGCGTGGAGAACCCCGTCATTCCCAAGGTGGAGACAAAACGTATGACGAAAGAGGAACTGGAAGAGCAGAAGTCGCAGAAGATTAAGAGACTCTCTGCCATTCTCGACAAGTTGGCGGTTCCCCCCACGTCATCCCCGGTGCAGGCTCGCAATTACGCAATGGCCAGCAAACCGATGGGTGTGCGCTTGGCTTGGGTGTGCAATTTCAAACATGCGTTGCACAGCAGTCCCTGTGGTTGTGCCAAACCACATCTGGGCGGCAAGTGGGTAGTTTTAGGTAAGAATAGTTCTGCAGAAATCAAAGACGATAAATAATGGATGCAACCATAAGAACTCCGGAGCAAACCAGTACGACCATCAGGGTTGCTCCAACAGGAGAGACAACATACAAGCCAGGTGCTTCAGACACGACACAGTCGGGGTCGAACAACGATTTCCTCATCAAGGGTAAAGTTTATCATTGCATCAAATGCCTCAGCGATAATTCCGGTGAGGCACAGGTGTTTAAGGTAGAGTGCGATGGGCAAGAGATGGTGTTGAAGATATACTATCCCAATTTCACCATCAAGAAGACGCTCATGCGCATCATCCAAAGTTTCGGCATGGAGACCATCGTGAAGATTCTGGATTACGGTAAGACCTATATTGACGGAAAGAACCGTGACTATGAGTTGATGGAATACCTGCGTGGTGGAACGCTCAGCGACTATGATTTGGACGGTGACTTCAACCAGTTCCGCCGTATAGCACTTCAGGCAGCTGCTTCTTTGGCCTATTGTCACAACAGTAACATCATCCACAAGGATATCAAACCCAGCAATTTCTTCTTCCGTGATGAGAAACATCAGGAGTTGGTGCTGGGCGATTTCGGTATCTCCAGTGTCTTGGACGGTGACGAGAAGTTGCATAAGACGACACAGGCGCGTACTCCGGTATATGCTGCACCGGAAATGTATAATGACGTGATTGACGGTGAGGTGGAGATTACCCCAGCTGCCGACTTCTATTCTTTGGGTATCACATTGCTGACGCTTTGGCTGGGTGAGAATCCGCTGAGCCAGAACGAACGTGTGATGATGCGCAAGAAGAACGAGGGTCGTCTGCCACGTATCAACGAATTGCCCGACCGTGTAAAAATGATTATTCAAGGTCTGACGGCAGTCAATCCTCAGAACCGTTGGAAATACGAGCAGGTAGAGCGTTGGTTCCTGGGCGAGAACGTAGAAGTCGATATCTCGTCACCCATGCTGAAATACCGCAGTTTCATTGTCGATCCCGAGAAGAACCTTGTTGCCGACAATGTGCACGAGCTGATCCCTTTGCTGCTTGATAACGAGCGTCTTGCTATCAATTATCTGTATAATGGGCGAATAGCAGGGTGGCTCGAACAGTGTGGTAATGTGAAGTTGAGTTCGGTAGTGAAGGACATCGTTGTCAACCGTTATCCAGCCGACCAGCGTGCAGGTCTGATGGCAGCAGTGTATGTCATGGAACCGACATTCCCTTATAAGGATATTCATGGTAATCTGTGCGACGACGTGCACAGTGTCAGCATATCAGTTCTCAGCTATCAGGAAGAGTATTCCATCGCCTTGAGAAATCCTAACGACACCCTGTTCCTCTATTTGGAGTCGCATTCAAAGGCTGATATTAATCAGATACGCAGTTATTTCTCGAAACCAGACTTTGACGGACGTGTTGCCATCTTGCGTCTGGTCTATGAGGTAGATAAAGACATTCCTTTCCTGAATCAGAGTCCGTCTTCATCCCTGCAGGAGATTGTTCATTCCTTCGGAAATGAAGACCTGCCTGAAGATGCTTGGATGTCGTTGAGTGACGGACGACTGCTCTCTTGGATGTTCTGCCATGAAGACCGTATGGCGTGCGAGGCACTTCGCATTCTGACGAAGGGGCAAAAGCCCTCGCGGTCTTTAGGCTATAAAGTGTTGTATAACATCGACCGCGAAGCTGCCTTCGACTTACGCGAGGCTGACACCCCATATCGTGTGGGTGTCTTGCTGAGCCAGATGATGAAAGAGTGGCAGCATTTATCAGAGAAGGAATTTACCGAGAAGATTAAGGACTTCTCCGATCCGAACGGACGCTTTGCCTATTTTGCCCAGTTGCATGGTTGGTTTGAACAGTTGAACCAGTGCCGTGCCTGTTTCAATTTGAAGAGTCAGGAGAATACCGAACGACTGGGTGTGTATGATTTGCGGACAGCCGCTTATCGCTTCTGCCGTATTCTGGGTGCTCGTCCGTCTTATCTCTTAGAAGAAGACTTGGAATTGGTTGACGGTCTCAATGTCACAAAGATGGGAAGAAACACGCAGTTGGCAGCAGAAATCAAACACGGTTCGCTGGCACAGTGGCTCTCTATCTTCTATCATGAAGATCCAGATAAGGACTTCAGCGAGGCCTATTCCTATGAGCGTACTTTGGAGCGTTGGATACTGACATTGGGTGAGATTGATCCCAACCAGCCTCATTTCAAACGTTTCGGAACGGCAAAGGAAGAGACTGCAGCCAAATATTCCGACGTACGCCAGCTCTATTATAAAGCCAAGAGCAAGGAGAAGACGTGGCGCATGGTGTTCTATTCGCTCTGCGGCCTGTGGGCTTTCCTCCTCATTATTTGTGGCGTGAGCGGACGTGACTTCCTTTTGGAACACTCGGGAATGTCAATCGTTTTACCGCTGGGTGGTATGTCAGCTATAATAATAGGTACACGTGCCTATTTTAAAGGATATGGTTTCATACTGTCCTGTCTGTGGGGATTGTTGGGCATTCTTTCGTCGTACATCCCTGCCATGTTGTTGAAGTATATCAATGGTTCTATGCCAAGTATGTTTGTTCCCGTCATCCTTATCCTGACGGCAGCATATATGGCCATCTGTCACTTTACCGACTTCCGTTCAGATACCAACAGTGAGAACCTGTTGGTTTCGGAAATAATGGATGATGATGTGAAGTCAACTTTATTGGAGCCTCTTTATTATACTTTCAAGGAGAAGAAATACAAGTTCAAGGGTTCGAACTTCGGTCTGCTTGACGATGTTACCAATCAGGTGCGTTCGTTGAGTGGCGAGTCAGTCCTGCATTACATATTATGGTCAGCACTGGTAGGAATTCTGTTACTTGAATTGATATTGTTCAGTTCCAGCCTGTTGAATGTCAAGAATCCAAATCTTGACAGTTGGAAACTGAATCCGTCGGCAGTGGTTAAACAATTACAAAAGGACGTCGAATAATATGGTTTGCGAGCATTGTCATAAAGAAAACCGTTCGATTGCGAAATTCTGCAAATGGTGTGGTAAGCCACTCATTTCGCAGAATGTGTTAGACAAGTTGGTGGGACTTGAGGATGTCAAGAAACAACTAAAGACAGTCGTTGACACCTATACCTATCTCCATTCGCGCAAGGATATCATGAATGTACGCCTGAGCGTGAATGCGATTATCATCGGTGAGACAGGTACTGGTAAGACTGCGCTTTCTGAGATTATCCGTGATTACTTCTATCAACACAAGATTATTGACAAGCCTAAGTTGACGATGGTTGATGCCGTCGATTATCAGCGCTTTGTTGATAAATGGGATGATAACATCAAGAAGGCGAAGGATGGTATCCTGTTCTTTGATAATGTTCAGAAACTGTTGCCCGACCGCTATTCCAATCAGGTGAATCCTTTGGATAAGCTCTTTGTAGAAATGGACAAGTGGAACGATAATCCTATTGTGATTATCTCCGGTTTGCCCAAAGGTCTGGACGATTTCCTGGTAAACAACCCAGCAGCCCAGAACCGCTTCAAGTATATCTTCCGTCTGCCTACTCCGAGTTACAACGAACTCTGTGACGTCTGCAAGCAGGAACTGCGTATCAAATACGGCATTTCCGCCTATACACCTGAGGCAGATCATAAGTTGGAGCGTTTCTTCCAATATCAGGTGAAAATCAAGGACGACACCTTCGGCTATCGTCATCTGGCAGTGAAGACTGCTGAGGACATCTTTACCTCGTTCATCAGTCGTGGTGCTGATGCTACGATGATAGAGGAGGGTGATATCCGGGGCTATGTTCCTGAGGAGCGTACGCTTGATGATATCCTGAGCGATCTCGACCAGTACATCGGTATGGATCAGGTGAAGAAAGCTGTCCGCGAGATTGCCTACAGCGTACAGAACAGCGTACAGCGCGCCCAGCGTGGTTTGGGTGAACAGCAGAAGGCTGGCATCCATATCGTACTGACGGGTAACCCAGGTACAGGTAAAACGACGATTGCCCGTAAGTTGGGCGAGATATTGGAGGCTATCGGATATCTCGATAGCGGACATGTGGTAGAGTGTGACCGTGCCAAGATGGTCAGCCCCTATCAGGGTGAGACGCCAAAGGTTGTAGATCGCTTGTGCGACAAGGCAATGGGAGGAATCCTCTTTGTCGATGAGGCCTATACATTGGCACCAGTCAGTCAGGGCGGTGACCGTGACAATCAGGGAGCCCAGGCATTGGAGCAGTTGATGAAACGTATGGAGGACGACCGAGGCAAATTTGTAGTTATTGCTGCCGGTTACCGTACGGAGATGGAGAATTTGTTCCGCATCAACCCTGGTGTGCGCAGCCGTTTCAGTTATTTCCTGAATATCGACGACTACAATCCTGAAGAACTGTATCAGATTATGCAGGTCTTTGCGAAGTCGAAGAAATATGTCTTTGCCCCAGATGCTGAAGAACTGGCTCGCAAGATGATTACCGAGCTGTATGATGCCCGCGACAAGGACTTCGCCAACGGACGTACCATGCGCCAGTTGTTCGACAAGATTACGGCAAAGCAGGCAGAGCGTCTGCAGAAGGGGGATATGTCCACCAAGACGGACGAGGAACTGATGACGATTACGCAGGAGGATATCCCATACGAGGCACCAAAGGCAGTCGATTACACCGAGTGTCTGAAGAAACTCAACGGTATGGTGGGACTGGCTGCTGTCAAGCAGGAGATTTCCAACTTGGCTGCTTTCCTCAACTTGCAGATACGTCGTGGAGAAACCAATACGTTCCAGGGCAAGCACTACGTCTTTACGGGTAATCCGGGAACTGGTAAGACCACCGTTGCCCGTATCATGGCTGATGTGTTCCGCACGTTAGGCATCCTTTCACGAGGTCAGTTGGTTGAGGCTGATCGTAGCAAACTGGTATCGGGCTATTCCGGTCAGACAGCTATTAAGACCAATCAGCTGATTGACTCTGCTATGGGTGGTGTCCTGTTCATCGACGAGGCCTACACCCTGAAGTCAGGCGACAACGATTCCTTCGGCGGAGAAGCTATCGACACACTGCTGAAACGCTTGGAGGATGACCGAGGAAAGTTCATCTGTATCGTGGCAGGTTATACTGATCAGATGCACGACTTCATTGATACCAACCCAGGACTGAAGAGCCGTTTCACTCAGACGATTCATTTCGACGATTATACACCCGACGAGCTGACTGAGATATTCATCAATTTGGCCAAGGGTAAGAACTTCACCGTAGACGATGCTACCCGTCAGGCTGTCCACCGTCAGTTCGAACAGTTGTATCTGCGTCGTGACAAGAACTTCGGCAATGCCCGTGAGGCTCGCCGCATCTTTGATGCTGCAGTCGAGAAACAGAGTCAGCGCCTGATGGCAGAAGTCAACAATCCCAACTTCAAGGACGAGGATATGTATCGTATCACCGAGGCCGACCTTGCCGTACAGCAGAGCGAGAAGGCACGTCCGTTGGACGAGGTACTCAACGAACTCGACGAGTTCATCGGAATGCGTTCTGTCAAGAATATGATTCGTCGTCTTGCCGTACAGAGCATGTTCATGAAGCAGCGTGCTGCTATGGGTGCTGGTAAGGTGCAGCAGATGGCCATGAACTTCATCCTGACAGGTAACCCAGGTACGGGTAAGACATCGATAGCCCGTAAGATGGGTGAGGTGCTTCAGAGTATGGAGATTCTGCCTACCAGTCGTGTCATTGAGGCCAGTCGTGCCACTTTGGTTGGTAAGTATATGGGTGAGACACCGAAGATTGTCAACAATATGTGTGACAAGGCGATGGGTGGCATCCTGTTTATCGACGAGGCATACACCCTCTCGTCGGAGAACGACCAGTATGGTAAGGAAGCCATCGACACGCTGATGAAGCGTATGGAGGATGATCGCGGTAAGTTTGTAGTGATAGCAGCAGGTTACCAGAAGGAGATGGAAGACTTTATGAATGTCAACCCCGGACTCGCCAGCCGCTTCACCCACAAGATGCATATCGAGGACTATAACGAGGATGAACTCCTGGCAATCTTCAAGAAGATGGCGTCAAAGGACAACTACACCTTGTCGCCTGCTGCTGAGTTCAAGTTGATGGATCTGATTTGCCGTAAGGTGGTCAGCAAGAGTAATTCCTTCGGAAATGCCCGTGAGATGCGTAATATGCTTGATGAAACAATCCAGCAGTTGTCTGTTCGCGTGAGTGCAATGCCTCAGAGTGAGGTGACTCAGGAGACCTATCAGATGATACTGCCAGAAGATATAAAGGATGAGTTATGATAATATGTCCAAGTTGTAAAGAAGAAATAGAGGAGCAGTCCTTCTATTGCGACCAGTGTGGTCAAGCCTTGATGTATTGCTCTAATTGCGGACGTGTTGGAACCGGACGCCGTTGTACGTATTGCGGTGGTTTGATGGAGGCTCCGGGCACCAGTCATGTGTCCGAACAGCCCAGCGGTCATGCTACGGCAGCAGAAATCAGTCGCACCTTTGCGAGTGCGAGGGATGCCAACAACGGTATTTCTACAGCCGATGTCCAGATACAAGGTATTCCTACGCTCACACTATACAATCCTTCACTAAACATTCGTATAGTGGGTATCAATGGTGCCATCATAGGGCGCAAGCAAGGTCCTTATCAGCAGATGTTCGTTGGCAATATGTATGTGTCAAGTGTTCATGCGCAGTTGATTTACAAGCCCGATTCCGGTTGGTGCATTATCGACAAGCATTCTTCAAACGGAACGAAGCTGAACGATCGTGACCTTTTGCCAGATATACCGATGTCAATCAAGAGTGGTGACATTGTGTCGTTGGCAAACATTAATTTGCAGGTGAGTATCAACTGACCTGTAAGTCTTAAACATTGAAATTTGATATGAGTGAAATAGTCTTAACGGCTGCAAGCCGTGTGGGATGTGTTAGAAGCAATAATGAAGACATGGTGCTTGCCTACGACAAGTTTGTTCGTAGTGAGGCATATCATACTACGTTGATAGCAGAGAATGTTGACCGTTTCGTGATAGCCCTTGCCGATGGTATGGGAGGTCATAATGCGGGAGAAGTGGCGAGTGCCGATGTGCTTGCCAATCTTCATTTCTTTATCAACGACCTGCCGAAAGGCTTGTCCATTAGCGAATTTAACGAGATGATGGTTGTATGGATGGAGTCTGTCAATCAGATGATTACCTCGAAGGGGCATGCTGATCCGTCAATGGAAGAAATGGGCACCACGCTTGTAGGTATTATTTACTATGGTGGTCGGTATTATTGGATCAACTGTGGCGATAGTCGTCTCTACCGTCTGCGTGACGGCAAGTTGAAGCAAATCTCTACCGATCATTCCCTTAGCAACCTGTATGGAGAGAAGCGTCACTCTAATGTGATTACCAATTGTATTGGAGCAGGATGCAAGAACTCCTTCTTGGATATTTATGAGTTTACCGACGATTTTCTTTCGGGCGACCTCTATCTGCTTTGCTCTGACGGGCTGAACGATATGGTTCCAGATGAGGAAATCGAGCGCCTGTTGGTTGATGGGGCTTCTGCCAACCGTCTTTGTGAGGCAGCTATTGAGGCTGGGGGATATGATAATGTCTCTACCTGTGTTATTTCAGTTAAATAATTCATCAAGTTTATGCCATTAAGATTACCAGATAAATTACCGGCCATCGACCTGCTGAAGCAGGAGAACATCTTTGTGATGGATGATTCGCGTGCCCACATGCAGGACATCCGTCCGTTGAAGATTGTGATTCTCAACCTCATGCCGTTGAAAATCACCACCGAGACCGATTTGATTCGCTTGCTCTCCAATACGCCGTTGCAGTTGGAGATTAGTTTTATGAAACTCCGCAGTCACACTCCGAAGAATACACCTATCGAACACATGATGATGTTCTATCGTGATTTCGCTCAGATGCGTAACGAGAAATTCGACGGTATGATTATCACCGGTGCCCCTGTCGAGACACTCGATTTTGAGGATGTCAACTACTGGGACGAGATGACTGACATCTTTGCCTGGGCTCGTACCCACGTCACCAGTACGCTGTATATCTGCTGGGCTGCACAGGCAGGACTCTACTATCACTACGGAATTCCCAAGTATCCCCTGGCCAAGAAGATGTTCGGCATCTTCCCTCAGACACCGTTAGAGCCCCAGTTGCCTATCTTTCGTGGTTTCGACGACGTATTCCAGATGCCTCATAGCCGACATACGGAGTTGCATCGTGAGGATATCCTGGCTCATCCTGACCTGACGCTGATTGCTGAGTCGCCCGATTGCGGAGTCAGTATGGTGATGGCTCGTAACGGACGCGAGTTCTTCGTGACGGGACATCTGGAGTATGCCCCCAACACGCTCGACAATGAGTATAAGCGTGATAAGGACATCCGTGACGATGTTGACTTGCCTAAGAATTACTATCGTGACGACGATCCTGCCAAGGGTCCTGTGGTAACGTGGCGTGCCCATGCCAACCTGCTTTATAGCAACTGGATCAATTATTACGTCTATCAGGAGACACCTTACGATATCAATAAGATTGAATGATTGCGCTCGAACTGCTTGCACCGGCCAAGGACTTAACATGCGGAATAGCTGCTGTCGACCACGGCGCTGATGCTGTCTATATAGGAGCTCAGCGTTTTGGTGCCCGTGTTGCTGCAGGCAATAGTGTCGAGGATATCCAGCACCTCTGCGAATATGCCCATCTTTTTGGTGTGAAGGTCTATGTCACGGTGAATACCATTCTCTATGACGACGAACTGGAGCCGACCCGTCTGTTGATACACCAGCTTTACGAGGCAGGGGTTGATGCTATCCTGGTGCAGGATATGGCTATCTTGCAGATGGACCTTCCACCGATAGCGCTTCACGCCTCGACGCAGACCGATAACCGTACGGCGTCGAAAGTGAAATGGTTGCAGCATCAGGGCTTCCAACGTGTGGTATTGGCGCGTGAATTGTCTGTCGATGAAATCAGCGAGATACACCGTGAGGTGCCCGATATGCCGTTGGAAGTGTTTGTCCACGGAGCTTTGTGCGTGAGCTATAGCGGACTGTGCTATGCCTCGCAGTATTGTTTCGGACGCTCAGCCAACCGAGGAGCCTGTGCCCAGTTCTGCCGTATGAAGTTCGACCTTCTGGATGCAGAGGGGAGGGAACTGGAGCACCAACGTCACCTCCTGTCGCTCAAGGACTTGAATCAGAGTCAGCACTTGGAGTCGTTGATACGCGCTGGAGCCACCTCGTTCAAGATAGAGGGACGCCTGAAGGATGCCAACTATGTGAAGAATGTGGTGTCAGCCTATAGTCAGCGCCTTGACGCCATTATCGCACAATATCCCTGCCAATATCAGCGAGCATCGAGAGGTCGCTGCACCTATACCTTCACACCTCATTTGGAGAAAACCTTCAATCGCGGATTCACCACCTATTTCCTGCAAGGGCGCCAGCCCGATATCTTCTCACCTGACACTCCAAAGGCCATGGGCGAGTATGTGGGACATGTGAAGGAAATGCGTCGCGACTCGTTCACAGTGGCAGGCACCGCCTCCTTTTCCAACGGCGACGGCCTATGTTTTATAAATAATGTACGCGCGTTAGAGGGTTTCCGAGTCAATCGTGCTGAAGGTAATCGCCTTTTCCCCCAGCAAATGCCCAGCGGTCTGCATAGTGGTATGGCCCTCTATCGGAATAACGATCAGGAGATGGAGCGCCAGCTCTCCCGCAAGAGCAGCGAGCGCAAGATACCCCTGCAGCTACACTTGCAGACTACCTCCGACGGATTCTCCCTGTCGGCAGAGGGTGTCGAGGTGACTATTGTCTGCGAACATCAGCAGGCAGAGAAACCCCAGCGTGACAATATTCTCCGTCAGTTGTCGAAGTTAGGTGCAACCCCTTATGAGTGTAGTGGGGTAGAGATGGCTCCCGATTTCAACTACTTCATCCCCAGCAGTATGCTCTCCGAATTGCGTCGCCAGTTGACGGATGCCCTCATTCAGTCAGCAAGGTGCCGTTTCGAGGGTAGCGAGATGCCGTCTCGTCAGTCACGAGATGCCGTTTCTCTCCCCGAGAGCTACCGTTTCCCTTATCTCTATAATATCTCCAACCGTCTGGCAGCTGCGTTCTATGGCACAAGGGATGTGTCGGCCTATGAACTGAAAGGCGGCAAGGGACCTATTATGCAGTGCCGTCATTGTCTGCGCTATGCGCTGGGAGCCTGTGTGAAGCACGGAGGCAGGAAACCCCAGTTTACCGAACCACTGTTTCTGCGCTTAGGCGATGGTCGTCGCTTCCGTCTTGAGTTTGATTGTAGTCATTGTCAGATGAATGTTTATGCAGCGGATTAAGTATCATCTTCTCGTCCTCACCGTATTCCTGTTGTCGGCCTGTTACAATAATGGACCTATCACACCCGATGCTTGGGACCTGACGGAGAAACAGCTCGACTCCATTTCTTTCTCAACCACCCATCACTACTCTCAAAACTATAATTTCGTGGTGTATGCCAAAAGTCTCCCACTTTCCGACCAACCAGGCGAAATGGCTTTCGATACCCTCTATGTGGTGGAGGGCGAACGACTGGTGGTAGCTGACATCACTACCGTTCCCACCGATAGCATTGATTCCGTATGGGTGAAGGTGGCTCGCGACCAACTGACGCAGGGATGGATTCGTGAGAGTGAGATGTTGGAGGGAGTGTCGCCCGACGATCCCATTTCCCAGTTCATCGATTTCTTCTCCGATACCCATTTGTTGGTATTCCTCGCCTTCCTGATTGTGGTCACTGTAGCCTATGGGCTCTACCGACTCAATCGTCATGAGTCATATATTGTCCATTTCCGCGATATCGACTCGTTCTATCCAACCTTGCTCTGTCTGTTGATAGCCTCTTCGGCTACCCTTTATGCCTCCATTCAGATGTTCGGCGCTGAGTCGTGGCGTCATTTCTATTATCATCCGTCGCTCAATCCTTTTGCACTGCCTCTCCATCTGGGACTTTTCGTGGCTTCCGTCTGGGCCATCATCATTGTGGCTGTGGCAGCGCTCGACGATGTGTTGCGTCATCTCTCCGGAGCCGATGCCTTGCTCTATCTGGGCGGACTGGCAGGCGTCTGTGCCGTCGATTATGTGGTGTTCAGTGTTTCCACCTTATATTATATAGGCTACCTGTTGCTCATAGCCTATTTCCTCTTTGCCATTCGTCGTTACACCCATGCAGCCCATCACCATTATGTCTGTGGCAAGTGTGGTGCCTTGCTCTCTGAGAAAGGGCGTTGTCCGCATTGTGGAACAGTGAATACCTGAAAAATCCACATAAATAGGGATTGCACATCATTCCGAAAAGCAGTACCTTTGCATCCGAAAACGAAATAGGTGTTAGATGCAAAGCGTAGATTCTATAGACACACAGGTAGTGGTCATCGGTGCAGGACTTACAGGATAGCAAACGAAATAATAGGAAAAAGATTTTATCGGTATGGGCTATGATGGCTGTGCTGCCTTTGTCAGCAGAGACAGCCCCTGCAGTAGCCGATTCTTCGCGAGTTTACGACCTTGACGAGGTCGTTGTCGTTTCGCAGGCCAAGGAGTTCTATCGCCTTCGCCAGCAACCATTAAGTTCAACCGTTCTGTCAGGCGACAATCTGTTCTCGCTCAGCCTGCGTGATATCCGTGAGGTGTCCGATTTCGTACCCTCTTTCGTGATGCCTAATTATGGTTCACGTTTCACGTCGTCTATCTATGTGCGAGGCATCGGTTCGCGCGTAAACAGTCCCTCGATGGGTGTCTATGTCGATGATATGCCTTTGATGAACAAGTCGGCCTTCAACAGTCATCTCTATCAGATGGAGCGTGTTGACATCCTGCGTGGTCCTCAGGGCACCCTCTATGGACTCAACACCGAGGGCGGTATGATTCGTATGTATTCCAAGAACCCCTTCAGCTATCAGGGCACTGATGTCAGTCTTGGCATAGGCACCGGATTCTATCGCAATGTCGAAGTGGCGCACTATCGCAAGCTCAACGATCAGTTTGCCTTCTCGCTTGCCGCTTTCTACGACGGCCAGAAGGGATTCTATCGCAATTCGCTCACCGACGACCCTGCCGACAATATGGACGAGGCTGGTGCTCGCCTGCGTCTGATGTATCAGCCCACCCAGCGTCTCTCCTTCAATTTCATTGCCGACTATCAGTTCGTCAAGCAGAAGGCCTATCCTTATTTCACCGTCGATCAGACAACAGGTCAGCGCTTCGACCCCAACCAAGACCATCAGGGCAACTACAAGCGCAATATGCTGAACGTTGGTCTGGGCATCAAGTATCAGGGTAGGGGCTTTGAGTTGCATTCCAACACCTCTTGGCAGTTCCTGCGCGACTATCTGCTGATGGATAACGATTATTCCGATATCGACTTTGTGGTGGTTGACCAGTCGCAGCTCAGCAACGTGCTCACCCAGGAATTCTCGGTGAAGAGCAACAACAAGAGCATCTGGCACTGGACCACCGGTGTCTTCGGTTCCTACCAGTGGTTGAAGACGGTAGCCCCCAACACCTTTGGCGATTACTTCAGCAACATGATGGGACAGCAGATTGGCGGTATGATTTACCAGCAGATGCTCAAGTCGATGGCAGAGCGTATGGGCGAGCAGGCCGCTGCCGCTGCTATAGAGCGAGCCGGTGGCGTCCATGTGGGAATGTCGCTCTTCGTCCCCTGTAATTTCCATACCCCACAAGCCAACCTGGGCATCTTCCACGAATCGAACATCGACATCACCGATCATCTGACGGCAACCCTCGGCTTGCGCTACGACGTCACCCAGTCGAAGATTCACTATGTCACCAGTGGTGAGTCGTCGCTGAATTTCAATATCATGGGTGCTGCTGCCAATGCCAATGTCGTCACCCTCTACGACCGCGAGGAGAAAGCCACTTTCTCGCAGTTGCTCCCCAAGTTCGGCCTGACTTATCGCTTCAATGACGGCAGCAACATCTACGCTACTGTCACCAAGGGCTATCGTGCCGGTGGCTTCAATGTGCAGATGTTCGGCGACATCATCCAGAATGATGTGCAACGGAATCTGCAGCCCGTTATGATGCAGGCCATGCAGACCCATCAGGATGTAGATGTCGTTGTCGAGCATACTGACGAGGAATATGCACAGCTGTTGGAAGGTGTGAAGTTCAAACCCGAGGAAAGCTGGAACTACGAATTGGGAACCCATCTCAATCTCTTCGGACATACCCTGCAGGCCGACCTCTCCGCCTTCTATATGCAGATTCGCAACCAGCAGCTCTCCGTCTTCACTGCCGAGTATGGCTTCGGACGCCGTATGGTGAATGCGGGCAAGAGCTACAGTTGTGGTTTGGAGGCAGCATTGCGTGGCAGTCTCCTCGACGACCACCTCACCTGGAACGCCAGCTACGGCTATACCCACGCAGCCTTCAAGGAATACGAGACAGCCGTCAAAGCCGGTAGCAACGATAAAATCAGCTATAAGGACAATAAGGTGCCCTTTATTCCATCCCATACCTATGCAGCCGCTGTCGATTATCGTTTCGACATCGACGCCCCAGCCCTCAAGAGCATCACCATCGGTGCCAACATGAATGGTCAGGGACGTCTCTATTGGGACGAGGCTAATCTGAACAAGCGCGACGGCTACGTGCTGTTTGGCGCCCATGTCTGTGCCGACTTAGGTCTGTGCAAAATCAACCTCTGGACCCGCAACATCGGTGATGCCAAATATCAGACTTTCGCCTTCACCAGCAAGGCTACCGGACAGGAGAAATTCTTCGCCCAGTATGGCAATCCGTTCCAGTTGGGAGTTGATATCAACTTTCATTTATAAGTAAAAATAAGCAACTAAATATTCTGATAATTGTTAATATCGTTAAAATTAACGGAATTAATTAACTAAAAGACTTCTTCGTATTGGTAAAAGCATTATCTTTGCTCCCAATATGAAGAAGTCTACTATTTGGATCATAGCCATCGTAATGGGGCTCGCCTTTCTGGGTCTGCTTTATCTCCAGTTCTCTTATGTCGAAGAGATGGTGACGATGAAGAAGGAACAGTTCGACGAAAGTGTAAACCGCAGCCTGTATCAAGCCTCGCGCAACTTAGAAATGAACGAGACGTTGCGCTATCTTGAGAAAGACGTGCAGTCCACCGAGCGACGCGCCTTCAGTCAGGATTCCGTGATGGTCGATGGGCTCGACGGCTCCATCCGTCAGTCGCATCAGTTTGCCGTTGCAGCCGACGATGGTACCGTCTATTCTTCGTTCCAGTTGAAGACCTTCGAGATGAAGCCTTCATCCGTGCCCAAGGCCATGATTCTGCGTAAGGACAAGAGCTCGCTGTCCGAGGCAGCCAAGTCGATGCAGGAGATAGTGCGCCAGCGTTACGTCTATCAGAAAGCCTTGCTCGACGAGGTGGTCTATAACATCCTATATACCGCCAGCGACAAACCCCTCAAGGAGCGTGTCAATTTCCGCATGCTCGACCAGGACATCCGTGCCGAGCTGATGAACAACGGTGTCAACATCCCCTATCATTTCACAGTGTCAACATCCGACGGACGCGAGGTGTACCGTTGTCCTGACTACGACGAGGAGGGCGAGAAATACACCTACACACAGGTGCTCTTCCGTAATGACCCACAGTCGAAGATGGGCGTCGTGAAAATCCATTTCCCCGAAATGGGCAGCTACATCTTCTCCTCCGTAAGGTTCATGATACCCTCGCTGGCTTTCACACTGGTATTGCTCATCACGTTCATCTTCACCATCGTGCTCATCTTCCGTCAGAAGCGCTATACCGAGATCAAGAACGATTTCATCAACAATATGACGCACGAGTTGAAGACACCTATTGCCTCCATCTCACTGGCTGCACAGATGATGAACGACGACAGCGTGGTGAAGGACGAAAAGATGGCCAAGCACTTAGGCGGAGTGATAGCTGACGAGTCGAAACGTCTGCGCTTCCTCGTCGAGAAAGTGCTCCAGATGTCGATGTTCGACAAGAAGAGTGTGGTATTCAAAAAGAAACAGCTCGACCTCAACGAGATGGTGGAAAACATCTCCTCGACGTTCACCCTGCGTGTCGAGCATACTGGAGGTAAGATTTACACCCAGATAGAGGCCATCGATTCAGCCATCTATGTCGATGAGGTGCATTTCCAGAATGCCATCACCAATCTGATGGACAATGCCGTGAAATATCGCAAGACCGATGAGCCACTCGATATCTATATCCGCACGTGGAACGAACACGACCGACTGTTGCTCAGCATCCGTGATACCGGACAGGGCATCAAGAAGGAGAACATCAAGAAAATCTTCGATAAGTTCTATCGTGTGCATACCGGCAACAAGCACGACGTGAAGGGATTCGGACTCGGTCTGGCCTACGTCAAGAAGGTGGTTGACCTCCATCAGGGCGAAATCAAGTGTGAGAGCGATCTGGGCAAGGGTACCAAGTTTACTATCTCGCTGCCTATCATGAAAGAGAATCAAGAGTAAGATAATAAAATATTAACACATTAAACAATATTGATTATGGACGAAAAACTGAAAATTCTTCTTTGTGAAGACGATGAGAACCTCGGAATGCTGTTGCGTGAATATCTGGCAGCAAAAGGTTACATGGCAGAACTTTGCCCCGATGGTGAAGCTGGTTATAAGGCTTTTCTGAAAACCAAGTTCGACATCTGTATTCTCGACGTGATGATGCCTAAGAAAGACGGATTCACACTGGCTCAGGAAATCCGTACTGCTAATGCGGAGATACCAATCATCTTCCTTACCGCTAAGACACTCAAGGAGGACATCCTTGAAGGCTTCAAAATTGGTGCCGACGACTATATCACCAAGCCCTTCTCTATGGAGGAACTCGTGTTCCGTGTAGAGGCCATCCTGCGTCGCGTGCGTGGTAAGAAAAACAAGGAGAGCACCGTCTATCACATCGGTCGCTTCACCTTCGACACCCAGAAGCAACTGCTCGTCATTGGCGATAAGCAGACCAAGCTCACCACCAAGGAGAACGAACTGCTGGCACTGCTCTGTTCGCATGCCAACGAAATCCTGCAGCGCGACTTTGCCTTGAAGACCATCTGGATCGACGACAACTATTTCAATGCCCGTTCAATGGATGTTTACATCACCAAGTTGCGCAAGCACTTGAAGGACGACGACCAGATTGAGATCATCAACATCCACGGCAAGGGCTATAAGCTCATTTCGCCTGAAAAGGAGTAAAACCCCCTCTAATCCCCCCCAAGGGGGAATGAAATCAAATAAAGAACCCTGTCACTTGTGTGGCAGGGCTCTTGCTTGAAGATATAGGGTGTATGTGTTGTTCGAATTATACGATACCCTGGCTCATCATAGCGCTGGCTACCTTCATGAAACCGGCTACGTTGGCACCCTTTACGTAGTTGATGTATCCGTCGGGCTGTGTACCATACTTCACGCAGTTCTCGTGAATGTCGTTCATGATGCGCTTCAGATAGTCGTCAACCTCCTTGGCTGTCCAGCTGAGACGCTCAGAGTTCTGTGACATCTCAAGACCTGATACTGATACACCACCAGCGTTAGAAGCCTTACCAGGTGCATACAACAGCTTGTTGTCCTGGAAAATCTTGATGGCCTCGGGCAGTGAAGGCATGTTGGCACCCTCGGCAACAGCGATAACACCATTGTCAACCAGGGCCTGAGCCTGCTCGCCGTTGATTTCGTTCTGGGTAGCGCAAGGCAGAGCGATGTCGGCCTTCTCGTGCCAAGGACGCTCACCAGCGTGATATACTGCATTAGGATATTCCTCAGCATATTCCTTGATACGTCCACGCTCAACGTTCTTCAGCTCCTTCACATAAGCGAGCTTAGCCTCGTCGATTCCGTCTGGGTCGTAGATGTAACCGTCAGAGTCAGAGAGTGTCAGTACGGTAGCACCCAGCTGGATGCACTTCTCAGTAGCATACTGAGCTACGTTACCTGAACCAGAGATGAGCACTTTCTTGCCCTTCAGCTCGATACCACGGGTAGCCAGCATTGAGGTGAGGAAGTAAACCGTGCCATAACCAGTAGCCTCAGGACGGATGAGTGAACCACCGAAGGGGATTCCCTTACCAGTGAGCACGCCCTGGAACTGGTGAGTCAGCTTCTTGTACTGACCATAGAGATAACCTACCTCACGGCCACCAACACCGATATCACCTGCAGGTACGTCCTCGTCGGGACCGATGACGCGATAGAGCTCGTTCATGAATGCCTGGCAGAAACGCATTACCTCAGCGTCGCTCTTGCCACGTGGAGAGAAGTCAGATCCACCCTTGGCACCACCCATAGGCAGTGTGGTCAGTGAGTTCTTGAAAGTCTGCTCGAAAGCCAGGAACTTCAGGATACCGAGGTTTACACTCTTGTGATAACGCAGACCGCCTTTGTACGGACCAATGGCATTGTTGTGCTGGATACGATAACCCATGTTGGTCTGTACCTTACCCTGGTCGTCAACCCATGTGATACGGAATTCGCAAACACGATCGGGGATGCAGAGGCGCTCAATGAGGTTGGCCTTCTCAAACTCGGGGTGCTTGTTGTACTCTTCTTCGATAGTAGGAAGAACTTGACTTACTGCCTGGATGTACTCAGGCTCGTTGGGGAAGCGCTGCTTCAGATTCTCAACAACTTGTGCTGCATTCATAATCTTTTTTCCTTTTTTTTGGTTGTTATACTTATTGAATTACTTTGCTTGAATAATTTCGGATGCAAAATTACATCAAAAATTTGAATTACCAAACATTTTATCAAAAAAATAACGAAAAAAGTATCTTTTTGTCACTTTTTGATTCAAATCAATCGAAAAATGACATAATTTGCCCTGTTTGGTGTGTGCGAAAACAAAAAATTGTCGCTCACACTGTGAACGACAACTTTTCTTGATTTTCCGCTTTGTTGATATGGATGACACTGCCTGGTGGCAACTCTCCATCGACGATGAGTTCGGATATACCGTCTTCGATATAGTTTTGGATGGCTCGCTTCAGCGGTCGAGCGCCAAACTGTACGTCGTAGCCTTTCTCTGCCACAAATTTCTTGGCTTCCTCGCTGAGGTCGATGGTGTATCCCATATCGCTGATGCGCTTGTAGAGTCCTTCGAGTTCCACGTCGATAATCTGCTTGATGGCTTCGAGGTCCAATTGGTCGAAGGTGATAATCTCGTCGAGTCGGTTCAGGAATTCTGGCGAGAACTGCTTCGAGAGTGCTTTCTGCACTATCTGTCGTGCGTGTTCCTTATCCTGTTCATTGAGCATCAGTGCACCTGAACCTGCACTGGTGAATCCCACACCGCGTCCGAAGTCCTTCAGTTGGCGTGTGCCAGCATTCGAGGTCATGATGATGACGGTGTTGCGGAAATCGACAAAGCGTCCGTTGCCGTCGGTCAGTCGTCCCTCGTCGAGCACTTGCAGCAGGAGGTTGAACACATTGCCATGTGCCTTCTCGATTTCGTCGAGCAGCACGATGGAGTAGGGGTGACGACGCACGCGCTCGGTCAGCTGACCTCCCTCCTCATAGCCGACGTAGCCCGGAGGAGCACCAATCAGTCGTGAGACGTTGAAGGCTTCCGTGTATTCGCTCATATCTACTCGGATGAGAGCTTCGCTCGTGCCAAACATGAACTCAGCCAGTTTCTTGGCGAGATAGGTCTTGCCGACACCTGTCGGTCCCAGGAACATGAATACGCCAATCGGATGGTTGGGGTCTTTCAGTCCGACGCGGTTGCGCTGGATGGCATGTACCATCTTTTCGATGGCCTTGTCCTGAGCAATGACGTGCTTCTGCAGTTCCTTTGCCATACCCTTCAGTCGGATGCCTTCCTCCTGTGCCATTCGCTGAACGGGAACACCGGTCATCATCGACACAACGTCCTGCACCTCCTTCTCTGTCACCGTCTGACGGTCGTCGATGTCGCCTTCCTGCCATTTGCGGTTCAGTTCTGCCAACTGACCTTCCATCACCGTCTGGCGGTCGCGATATCCTGCTGCCAGTTCGAAGTTCTGGTTCTTCACTGCCAGTTGTTTCTTCTCTGTCACCTCTTTCAGTTCCTGTTCCAATTGGGCTATCTCGGGCGGTATCTGCACATTATTAAGATGTACGCGCGAGCCCACCTCGTCCATAGCGTCAATAGCCTTGTCGGGTTGCTGACGGTCGCTGATATAGCGGTCTGACAATTTGACACATGCAGCCAGTGCCTCGTCAGTATAGCTCACGTGGTGGTGGCGCTCATAATGGTCTTTGATGTTATGCAGAATCTGCAGTGTCTCTTCCGAAGTGGTGGGTTCCACCTGTACCTTTTGGAATCGGCGCTCCAGTGCTCCGTCCTTCTCGATGGAGTTGCGGTATTCGTCGAGAGTCGTAGCACCGATACATTGTATGGTGCCCCTTGCCAAGGCGGGTTTCAGGATGTTGGCAGCATCCATAGAACCGGGTGTGGAACCAGCGCCAATCATGGTGTGTATCTCGTCGATGAAGATGATCACTTCCTGATTCTGTTCCAGTTCTTTGATGAGTTGGCGCAGGCGTTCCTCAAACTGTCCGCGATATTTCGTGCCAGCCACAACACCTGTCAGATCGAGTGTCACCAGTCGCTTGCCGAAGAGCATGGGCGAGCACTCCCGACGGGCAATCATCTGTGCCAGTCCCTCGACGATGGCGCTCTTACCGACACCGGGTTCGCCTATCAGTATGGGGTTGTTCTTCTTTCTTCTGCCCAATATCTCCACCACGCGCTGTATCTCACGCTCACGGCCTACAACAGGGTCGAGCTTGTTGTCCAAGGCCTGTTGTGTCAGGTCGGTCGAGAAATTGTCGAGCACCGGTGTCTTCGACTTCTTCTGCTGCTTGGTCTGTGTGGTCGTCTGCTGGTTGCCTGCCGACGACTGATGCTGGCTGCCAGCTGCAGACTCCTCTTCCTCCTCGTAGTCTTCATCGGGCATACCGATGCCGTTCTTGACGCTCAGCAGCGTCAGTGTATCTTCGTAATTCATATTGTTCATTTCTAATACTACTTTTGCTCCGTTCTCTACCTGGTCGTGCAGGATGGCCAACAGCAAGTGCTGTTCCTCAACGCGTGTGGTGCGCTGGATGCGGGCTTCCAGCACAGCCAGTTTCAGGATGTTGCTGGCTTTCTCGTTGAGCACCAGTTCGTTGGTGTTGATGGGCATTCCTATTTCGTCTTCTCGAACACGCGACTCCAGCGCCGTCTTTACCGACGCCAAGTCGATGTCCAGTCGGCGGAAGACGTTATTCACAGGTCCGTCTTTGATGCGCATGATGCCCAACAACAGGTGTTCGGGCCCCACGCTTCTGCTTGCCAGTCGTGCAGCCTCCTCGCGTGAATAGGCGAGAATCTCGGATACTTTTGGTGAAAATTGACTTGTCATACATCTGCCATCATGCAAACATCGTGCCAAAATATGCTTCATTGTCATTTTAAACAAATTCAGAAAACTACAATATAATAGATATAAATGGGAACCGAATGGGAGGCGAATGGGAACTGGTCCCTGCTTGACCCCTGTTTGGGTATCCCGCTGCAAAGATAGGGCTAATTTTTGTATTAAACAGAGTACTTAAAACACCATCGTTCAAAAAATAATTTGCTTTAAATCACAAATTCACATTTACCCCGTCTCCGATTGTGAAAAAATGTGAATGTCTCTTAATATACATGCTCGCGAAAAAATTTGTAGAAGGGACTGGAACCGGATTATTGATGTGTGATGGATGATGTTTGTTTTTTGGTTTAAAAATTTGGTGACTTCTGAAATTATTGATACCTTTGCAGGTGTTTACATTATTATATTTAAAAGCAAACTCTAAAGCGGATGAAAAAAACTATACTTAGCTTCGCATTATCTTTTGTTAGTCTATTAGTTTGTGCAGGCAATGTGACAGAGCAGGAGGCACTCCGTAAGGCTCAGCAGTTCATGCAGGGACGTTCGTTCCAGCAGAAGAACCTGCGTCGTGCAGCAACAGCCAACACCTTTGCACAGGATGCTTTCTATGTGTTTAATGCAGACGGTAATCAGGGTTTCGTCATTGTGAGTGCCGACGACCGTACGGAGGCTATTCTGGGTTATGCCGATGCAGGCAGTATTGATTTGAACCGACTTCCAGCGAATGCTGCCGCCTGGTTGCAGGACTATGCCCACCAGATACAGTCGCTCGACGAGGGCGTCAACTTGGCAGCCCCTCATCGTGCCCCAGGTACGGAGAAAGTCTTGATGAAAACAGCCAAATGGAATCAGGAAGAACCGTATAACGGTATGTGTCCTAAAGACGACAAAGGTCAGTGTTATACCGGTTGTGTAGCCACAGCTATGGCCATTGTGATGAAGTATTATGAGTGGCCGAAGAGCGTGAAGGGACTCGATGCCTACACGGTGCCGGAAAGGGATGGAAAGAAGGGATTTGATGTGGGTGTACTTCCAGCTGCAACTTTCGACTACACACTTCTGAAGGATGAGTATGACAGCGATGATAAGAAATACACGGATGCCGATTCAGCCGAAGTGGCAAAACTGATGCGCTACTGCGGTCAGTCTGTTGAAATGGCTTACAGCAGTGTAGTTTCGATAGCAGACATTCATGCGAAGACGATGGTGAATTATTTCGGATTCAGCCCATGTGCCAGAGAAATCAACCGTAGCGCATTTACGAACAGCGAGTGGGAGAAGATCATCTACGACGAGATGGTCGCCAAACGCGTGGTGATTTATGGTGGTTCCGGCTTGGGCGTCGGCCATCAGTTTGTCATTGACGGTTACGACGGCAAGGGACTCTTTCACGTCAATTGGGGATGGGGAGGCACCGGCGACGGCTACTTCACATTATCGACACTGAATCCCAGCGTCAAGGACATCGCAGGCTATTCTTATGACAACGGTTATAGCATGTGGCAGGAGGCCATCGTCGGACTGAAGAAGCCTGCCGAGGGTGATGTGCCCTCAGAGAGCGTGGTAATGAACAGTACAGAATTAGGCAGAGGTCTCACAGCTGAATATGATCGTAATTCCGCTACGGAAGATTTTCAGAATGTAACTATCTATTCGTACTTCAAATCCTTAGGAAATAGTGACGAGAAGATAAAGTATAAGATAGAAGCCTGGCAGAACGGCGAGAAGAAGGGCGATGTGTTGAAGGAAACAGCGTTTGACCTGATCAGCTGTAAATTCCTGTATTCGATCACCCAGACGTCCTTTGGTAGCGACCTTGCCGACGGCACCTATGAGTTGCGCACCTTCTACCAGATTGTGGGAAAAGGCGAATGGAAAGAACCCACTCCCGATTACATTGCATCAACAGTTACGGCAGAGATTGCGGGCAATGAACTGACATTGACCTGCCATCGCCCCATGCCTTATAAAATAAATAGTGGGATAATGGAAGGCGACTTTGTGGTTAACCGCCCAATGACGGTTACCATCAATTGGACAAGACCAAAGAACAACAATGCCAACGAGAACAAATTCTACCTGTGGCTGGATGGGGACGCGAAACCTGTTGCAGCAATGTCCTCTAATGTGGCCAAGGGCGAGTCGGAGACGCTGATAATGGTCTTCAAACCTTCGAGAACGGGCAAGTGCTATTATTACATTACTTCCGACTCGGACGGTGACGACGGAACCATCTATGAATTTGAGGATGTCACCATCGTTGATGTAAAGCAACAGCAGTTGAGGTATGACAAATGGTATGGTCCTAATTTCTCTGACGACGGGAAAATCCTGAAGGCTCTTGATTTCCAGGTGGAGGTTTCCTTGACCAATCAGGGTAGCAACGATTACTACGACTATGTCGTATTAGGATTGACTCCTGTTGATGGCAACGACAAAGCCACAGGCGAAACAGTGAGTACACGCTGTATGCTGGATTTGAAGGCAGGCAGCAGTACGGGCACCAACCCCGTCCAGGCAACGTTTACAAACCTGACAAATAATCAGCGCTATAAGTTCGAGGTTAGTTACTATACGAACGAAGGTGCTACTTATTACAAGACCTTTGACGAAAGCTACTTCACCGTCAACACTTCCACAGGTATCAATGCCGTTAAGGCTGGCGAGAAGGATGATGCACCCATCTACAACCTGAACGGACAGCGCGTGAGCAGCCCCAAGAAGGGTATCGTTGTCAAGAACGGAAAGAAATATGTGATAAAATAATAATAGGTATTATACATTATAAAAGGTTATGAAGAAAAGTTTACTAGTCTTAACTACACTGCTTGTCAGTATGACACTGACGGCAGGTAATGTGACAGAGCAGGAGGCACTCCGTAAGGCTCAGCAGTTTATGCAGGGACGTTCGTTCCAGCAGAAGAACCTGCGTCGTGCAGCAACAGCCAACACCTTTGCGCAGGATGCTTTCTATGTGTTTAATGCAGACGGTAATCAGGGTTTCGTCATTGTGAGTGCCGACGACCGTACGGAGGCTATTCTGGGTTATTCCGATACAGGCAGTCTTGATTTGAACCGACTCCCCGCGAATGCTGCCGCCTGGTTGCAGGACTATGCCCGCCAGATAAAGTCGCTTGGCGAGGGCGTCAACTTGGCAGCCCCTCACCGTGCCCCTGGTACGGAGAAAGTCTTGATGGAAACGGCCAAGTGGGATCAGGAAGCACCGTATAATGGCATGTGTCCTGAAGACGACAAAGGTAAGTGTTATACCGGTTGTACTACCACTGCGGTGGCTATTGTGCTACGATATTTTAAGTGGCCTGAAAAAATGGAAGCGCTGGAAGGCTATACTTCAGCTGGTAAACAATTGCCAGCGTTGCTGGAAACACAATTCAACTGGGGAAATCTGAAGATAACCTACACCAACACTGACGGAAAGAAGAATTATACAGATGCCGATTCTGCCGAAGTTGCCAAGATCATGCGCTACTGCGGTCAGGCTATCAAGACGCAGTTTGGCAGCAGTTCTTCATCAGGTTCTGTTCACGTGAAGGATATGATTGAGACATTTGGCTACAGCATAACAGCCAAAGAGGCGATGCGTAATGGTTTCTCTACTGAGGAATGGGAGAAGATGGTTTACGACGAGATAGTTGCCCAGCGCGTGGTGTATTATAGTGGTTACCATGAGGGCGTTGGTCACTCGTTTGTCATTGACGGATACGACGGCAATGGCCTCTTCCACGTCAATTGGGGATGGGGAGGTCGTGATGACGGCTATTTCACATTAGCAACGCTCAATCCTGGTGACAAAAGTATCAGTGGTATCCCTGCTGACAATGGCTATCCTATTACTCAAACAGCCATTTTCATGAAGAAGCCAGAAACTGGCGATGTTGCGTCAAAACCCTATTTCTATAATTCCACCTGGGTACCCGACGAGGAAGGTTACAAAAAGGAATACACCCGAGGAAGTACAAGTGAAAACTTTGCAGATGTTCAAATAAGCACAAAATTTGACTTTACCGGTGTTGAAGCTCCTGAAATACAATACATGATTTGGGCCTATGCGATGGATGGCCAACCTAAAGAATTAATACCGAATCCAGATTGGAAACTTTGGGAGATAAACCTGAATAGTGACAAAAGTTCCAGGACTTGTGATCCAGACTTTGGGGCTGGTTGGCCTGATGGCACTTATGAAATCCGTACATTATACCGCATAAAAGGTGAGGAGGAGTGGCAGTTCCCCCGTGTGTGTGAAAACGGAAGCAAAGTGTATGCTACTATCAAAGGTACGAAGTTGACACTTTCTAATAGTTTCCCTTATGGTGATATCTCGGTTAAATTTGATGGTGACTATGTGGTGAACCGTCCAATGGCAGCCATTGTTACTTGGACGCGTCCTCAAGATAACGAGAATAACGAAAATAAATTTTTCTTGTGGCTTAAGGGCATGGATAAACCTGTGGGAGGTGTTGCTGGCTATGCTGCTAAGGGTGAGAAGGAAACACTGACGATTGCTTTCAAAGCACCAACTGCAGGTGAGTTTGAATACTACATCACTTCTGATGAAGAAGGTGAGATGACAGTATTTAAATCTACCGACAAAATTAAAATTAAGGATATCGGCCAGCAGGTTTTGGATATAAAATGGACTGCAGATGAAAGTAAATGTAAAAAAGTAAAGGAAAGCGAATATGAACTGAATGTTTCTGAGTTCCATCCAAAGGTGGCAGTTCAGAATAATGGTGATAACGTTTACGATGATAACATTGTGTGTCAACTGATTCCTATTGATGCTCAAGGTAAAGAGGGTAAGCCGATGATTCAATCATTAAAAGTCGACAACCTTGCAGCAAAAGCCAAATCGGAAGTAGAAGCTGTCTTTAAGGGTTTGGAGAACAATCAGCGTTATGAATTCCGTGTTTATCATTATACGAACGAAGTGATGGAAGAATATGGTAGGGTTTATTATGCTTATCGAGTTCGGGACTTTATCACCGTCAAAGACGCAACGGGCATCAATGCCGTTAAGGCTGGCGAGAAGGATGATGCACCCATCTATAACCTGAACGGTCAGCGCATTAGCAGTCCCAAGAAGGGAATTTTTATCAAGAACGGAAAGAAATATGTTGTTAAATAGGCAATAAACGTTAATTTATTTTGCTATTTGCCCGCTAATTAGTACCTTTGAGGCTCGCCTCGAAGGTACTTTCGCTCTAAAACGAAAATAAATCTTAATTTATTTTGCTTTTTCCTCGCTTATTCGTACCTTTGTGCTCGATTTGAAAAAGGCGAAAAACGCGTTAGCGGGCTTTTAAATGGCCTTAAACGCAAAATTGCCCCCAAAAACGGTTGATTGTAAATAGTTAAATTTAAAATGATATAATGGATCAGACATTCGACAAAGACAAAATTATTAAAATCAACATTGAGGAGGAGATGAAATCCTCGTATATCGACTACTCCATGTCGGTAATCGTAGCGCGTGCGCTGCCTGATGTTCGTGATGGATTCAAGCCTGTTCATCGCCGTATCCTCTACGGAATGATGAACATCAACAACGTTTCGACACAGCCTTACAAGAAGTGTGCGCGCGTGGTTGGTGAGGTGCTCGGTAAGTATCACCCCCATGGCGACAGCTCTGTTTACGGAGCACTGGTGCGCATGGCCCAAGACTGGAACCTGCGTTATACGCTGGTTGACGGTCAGGGTAACTTCGGTTCGGTGGACGGTGACTCTCCTGCAGCTATGCGTTACACGGAGTGCCGTCTCTCCAAGATGGGTGAGCACATCATGGACGACCTGGAGAAGGACACTGTTGATATGACGAACAACTTCGACGATTCGCTCGTCGAGCCTACCGTTATGCCCACCAAGATTCCTAACCTCCTCGTGAACGGTGGTAACGGTATTGCCGTCGGTATGGCTACCAATATGCCTACCCATAACCTGAGCGAGGTGATTGACGGTTGCTGTGCCTACATTGATAATCCTGATATCGATACCGAAGGTCTGATGCAGTTCATCCCAGGTCCCGACTTCCCCACAGGTGCCTATATCTATGGTCTGCAGGGAGTGAAGGATGCCTACGAGACGGGACGTGGCCGTATCGTGATGCGTGCCAAGGCTGAAATCGAGACTGGTGAGACTCACGATAAGATTGTGGTGACCGAGATTCCCTATGGTGTCAACAAGGCCGATTTGGTGAAGTATATTGCCGACCTTGCCAACGAGCACAAGATAGAGGGCGTTGCCAATGTGAACGACGAATCTGGTCGTCAGGGTATGCGTATCGTGGTTGACTGCAAGCGCGATTGCAATGCCAATGTGCTGCTCAATAAATTGTTTAAGATGACTGCGCTACAGTCCTCATTCTCAGTGAATAACATTGCTTTGGTGAAGGGACGCCCACGCCTGTTGACCCTCAAGGAGTGCATCCAGTATTTCGTTGAGCATCGTCATGATGTGACCATCCGTCGCACCAAGTACGATTTGAGGAAAGCACAGGAGCGTGCCCACATCTTGGAAGGTTTGATTATTGCTGTCAACAACATTGACGAGGTAGTACACATCATCCGTAACAGCAAGACCCCCAGCGACGCTCAGCGCAACTTGGAGGAACGCTTCAATCTGGATGAACTGCAGTCGAAGGCTATCGTTGATATGCGTCTGTCGCAGTTGACAGGTCTGCGTGTCGATCAGCTGCATCAGGAGTTTGACGACTTGCAGAAACTCATTGCCGACTTGCAGGAAATTCTCGACAACCCCGAGCGTTGCAAGCAGGTGATGAAAGACGAGCTGCAGGAGGTGAAGGAGAAGTATGGCGACGAGCGTCGTACCGAGATTATTCCCTTCGACCACGAGTTCAATGCCGAAGACTTCTATCCCGATGATCCCGTTGTCATCACTATTTCGCACATGGGTTACATCAAGCGCACCAAGCTTGACGAGTTCCACGAGCAGGGTCGTGGAGGTGTCGGAGCCAAAGCTGCCCGCCATCGTGACAACGACTTCACCGAGTATATCTATCCTGCCACTATGCACAACACATTGCTCTTCTTCACCCAGAAGGGTCGCTGCTACTGGCAGAAGTGCTATGAGATTCCTGAGGGCGACAAGAACTCGAAGGGCCGTGCTATCCAGAATATGCTGAACATCGAGCCCGACGACGCTATCAATGCTGTATTGCGCATTAAGAACTTCAACGACGAGGAGTTCCTCAAATCGCACTATGTGGTATTTGCCACCAAGCAGGGTATCATCAAGAAGACCCGTCTCGATCAATATAAGAATGTACGCGCAGCAGGTGTCCGTGCCATCAATATCAACGATGGTGACGAGGTGGTAGGTGTTCGCCTCACCAACGGCACCAACGAATTGCTGTTGGCCAACCGCAACGGTCGTGCTGTTCGCTTCAACGAAGACCAGGTTCGTACGATGGGTCGCGTTTCTACCGGTGTTATCGGTATGCGTCTCGACGATGGTGACGACGAGGTTGTAGGTATGGTTTGTGTCAACGATCCTCAGCAGGAGACCATCATGGTTGTATCAGAAAACGGCTACGGTAAGCGTTCTGAGGTTGAGGACTATCGTAAGACCAACCGAGGCACGAAGGGTGTTAAGACGCTCAACATCACCGAGAAGACTGGTCGTCTGGTGGCTATCAAGGTAGTGACCGACGAGAACGACCTGATGATTATCAACAAGTCGGGTATTCTGATTCGTCTGAAGATAGCCGATGTGCGTGTGATGGGTCGAGCCACTCAGGGTGTTCGCCTCATTAATCTCACAAAGAAGAACGACACCATCGCCAGCGTCTGCAAGGTGACGAGCAGCCAGGAAGAGGATGTTGAAGAAGCAGAGATTGTCGATGAGGAGCTGACCGACGCTATCGATACCCCGACAAATGAGTAATTGATAATTGATAATTGATAATTGACAATTTATTTAACCAATATTAGAAGCTTATGAAAAAAGTAATGATGATGGCAATGATGCTGGTAGCCAGTGCTACAGCTTTTGCCGGTGACAGTGACGCTTTGAAAGCTATTAAGAAAGCTAAAACCTACGCAGACGCAGTAGCTCTGTTGCAGCCAGCTCAGTTGGCTAACGACGAGGAGCGTGCTGAGGCCTACAACAAACTCGTTGATCTCGCTCTCGAGAAGGTCAGCAAGGAGACGGGTGTTATTGCCCAGAACCAGGCTGCCGTTCAGCTCGGAACAGGTAAGGAAGAAGCTTACGATACCCTCGGATTGGCTGAGAGCATTTGCAATGCTATCGCTGCCTCTATCGAGTGCAATAAGTATGATCAGATGCCTAATGCCAAAGGCAAGATTAAGCCCGAGTATGCTGACAAGAACCCACAGCGCATCTGGGCTGTTCGCAACCACTTGGTCAACATCGGTCAGGATATGGCTCGCAAGGGCGACAATGCTGCCGTGCTGAAGTACTGGGGTGCTTACCTCGATTCTTCTGCTGAACCTTTCTTCGCATCTCAGGACCATGAGGCCGAGAAGGCTTATATCGGTCAGGTAGCTTACTACGCTGGTCGCTATGCTGCCGAGGCTCAGGATATGGCTCGCGCTAAGAAGTATCTGAACATCGCTATGCAGGATGCAGAGATGAAGAAGGACGCTCAGAACTTCCTGTTCTACGTGATGCGTACCTCGCTGAAGTCTAAGGAGGATACTCTGAACTACGTTAACGAGATGAAGGCACTCTACGCTCAGGAGCCTGAGAACGACGAGATTCTCGGCAACCTCTTCAGCATCTATGATGGTATGAAGGACAAGGCTGCTCAGACCGCTCTGCTCGACAATCACCTGGCTAAGTATCCTAACAGCTACATCGCTCTTGCCAACAAGGGTCTGATGGCTATGTCGGACAACAATGCCGACGAGGGTGCTGCTTGGTTCAAGAAGGCTGTTGCCTCTAATCCTGAGAATGCTGCTGTTCAGACCTATCTGGGTATCTGCCTGAACGCTCAGGCTGGTGCTTCCGACGATACTGCCAAGCGTAAGGCTCTCTATCAGGAGGCTATCGCTGCCTTCAACAAGGCTAAGCAGCTCGACCCCAACAAACAGCAGGTGAACTGGGGTTACAACCGCTATCAGGCTTTCTATAACCTGTATGGTGCCGATGCTCCTGAGACCAAGGAAGCTGAACTGGACGCTAAGTAATTGAGAATTGAAAAATTGAAAAATTGAAGTGAGAAGTTATTTGCTCCTCCTTCTACTCATGATAACACCGTGCCTGTGGGCTCAGAAGAAAGAGCTCAGTCAGGCACGGTCTTATATCAAGAGCGGCAAGGATTTCGATAAGGCTGAACGACTGATGACCGACCTTCTGAAGAAGGATACGGCCAACCGTCAGAACGAACGTATCTACCTGACGTGGTTTCAGGCTGTCACAAAACAATATGAGGCAGCCAATGAGAAACTGTATCTGCGACAGAAGTACGATACGGCAGCCTTCTTTAACCTTACGCGCCGTCTCTTTTTGATTGCAGGTCATCTCGACACCCTTGATGCCACACCCGACGAAAAGGGTAGGGTAAAGATTCGTTATCGCGAAGACAATGCCGAGATGCTCAATCGCCTCCGTCCTAATCTCTATTATGGAGGCACTTTCTTTGTTCGCAAGGAGCAATACCCCGTGGCTTTCGACTTCTTCGAAAGTTACTTGAAAACAGCCGACCAACCCCTCTTCACGGGTTACAATTACGCTACCACCGATAGCATGATGCCACAGGCTGCCTATTGGGCCACCTATGCCGGTTATCGTTTGCAGGACGCCAGTCGCACCCTGCGCTATTTCGATGTAGCTGTCCGTGATACTGCAAAGGCTCGCTTTGCTATGCAGTATGCTTGCGAGGCTTATGGTTGGCTGAACGACAAGGGGGCCAATCTCGCTATGCTCAAGCGTGGGTTTGCCGACTATCCTGACTCTCCCTATTTCTTCCCGCGACTGATTGACTACTACAATGCTCACGAGCGTCCTGACTCGGCACTCTATTATGCTGAAAGCGCCCTGCGCACCAATCCCGACAGTCAGTTGTTCCTGTTGGCTCAATCGGTAGCACTGCTCAATCTCGAGCGTTACGACGACTGTATCCGTGTCAGCGAACGTCTTATTGCTCAGAATGATTCGTTAGCAGAACCTTATTTTAATATTGCCACAGCCAAGCTCAATCAGGTTTTGGAGCTTGACCGTCGAAACCAGCCCCGTGTCTATCGCAACCAGATGCGCAAGCTATATATGGATGCACGTCCTTATATGGAGGCCTATCGCAAGTTGGCTCCAAACGAGCACCGCAAGTGGGCTCCAGCCCTTTATCGCATCTACCTCAACCTGAATATGGGTCGCCAGTTCGAGGAGATAGATAAAATCATGCGCAAGCTCTGATATGCTAAAAAAACGAAAATTAATCAGTAGTGTGTATTAATTTTCGATTTTATTGCTTATCTTTGTAACTTAGTATGATGATACTAAATCTAAAACAAATTTTATATAGCGTATTATGGAAAATAACGAACTGATTGCTCAGTGCGAGGCACGGGCAAAGGAATGGCTCTCTCCAGCCTTTGACGAGGAGACACGTAAGGAAGTACAGGCTATGTTGGACAACCCCGACAAGACAGCGCTCATCGACGCTTTCTATCAGAACCTTGAGTTCGGTACAGGCGGTCTGCGCGGTATCATGGGAGCAGGTACTAACCGTATGAATAAGTATATTGTAGGTATGGCTACTCAGGGTTTTGCCAACTATATCCTGAAGGCTTTCCCAGGTAAGCAGTGTTCTGTCGTTGTAGGCCACGACTGCCGCAACAACGGGCGCATGTTTGCTGAAACCGTTGCCGATATCTTCTCAGCCAACGGCATCAAGGTTTATCTCTTTGAGAGTCTGCGTCCTACTCCTGAGATTTCGTTTGCCATCCGCGAGTTGGGTGCTCAGGCTGGTGTGAACGTTACCGCTTCTCACAATCCACGCGAGTACAACGGCTACAAGGCTTATTGGGATGATGGTGCACAGGTGCTCTCTCCGCACGATACCGGTATCATCGACGAGGTGAACAAGGTGACCATCAACGATGTGAAGTTCGAGGGCAACAAGGAACTCATCGAGATTATCGGTGGTGAGATGGACTGGGACTACATCCAGGCTATCAAGGAGGCTATGGTTGACCAGGATGTTATTCTGCGTCAGAAAGACCTCAACATCGTTTACTCAGCTATGCACGGCACAGGTCGCCACATCGTTCCTATGGCACTGCGCTCTTGGGGCTTCCAAAACATTCATGTGGTTCCCGAGCAGATGGTAGTTGATGGCAATTTCCCAACCGTTGTTTCACCTAACCCCGAGAATGCTGAGGCAATGACACTGGGCATGAAACTCGGTACTCGTCTGAATGCTGACCTTGTGGTGGCTACCGACCCCGATGCCGACCGTCTGGCCATCGTTGTCCGTAATCCTAAGGGCGAGTGGGAGATTATCAATGGTAACCAGACAGCCATGATGTTCTGCTGGTATATCATTACCAATCGCAAGAAACTCGGATTGATGAAGGGTAACGAGTTCCTCGTGAAGACCATCGTAACCTCTGAGGTAATTGCTCAGATTGCCAAGAAGAACAATGTCGAGCTCTTCGACGAGTTCACAGGCTTTAAGTGGATTGCTTACCGCATCCGTGTCAACGAGGGTAAGAAGAAGTACATCGGCGGTGGTGAGGAGAGCTTCGGCTTCCTGCCATTTGATAAGGTGCGCGATAAGGATGCCCCTGCCTCTATCTGCTTGATTTGCGAGATTGCAGCATGGGCTAAGGATCAGGGCAAGACCCTCTACGACCTGCTGATGGACATCTATGCTGAGTATGGCTTCTCTAAGGAGACCACCATCAACGTTGTGAAACCAGGTAAGAGCGGTGCCGACGAGATTAAGCAGATGATGGAAGACTTCCGCAAGAATCCTCCCACGGAGATTGGCGGTGCTAAGGTTTGTGTATGGAAAGACTTCCGTTCACTCGAGCAGAAGAATGCCGACGGTACAACCTGCAAGATCGACATGCCTGCTACATCTAACGTGCTGCAGTGGTTCTGCGAGGATGGTACCAAGATCAGTGTCCGTCCTTCAGGTACTGAGCCGAAGATTAAGTTCTATTGCGAGATCAAGGATCCCAGCTTCAAGTGTGCCGGATGCTATGAGCGTTGCACCAATGCCGCTATGGAGAAGGTTGCAGCCATCAAGAAGAGCTTGAATCTCGATTAACGCAATCCCCCTGGGGGAAACAAAAAGTGCACAGCGGAACCGATTTTCCGTTGTGCATTTTCTTTTTGTTTTCTGCTCAGACTACTTCACTCTCGTCATAGTGAGTTCGTCGTCGTCTTCAGGCTCAACAACAAGAGTAGTAGCCGTCACCGACTTAATAGCCATATTGCCGTCGAAGATAGGATTTTCTTTAAATTCCTTTTTAGCAGTCCCGACCACGGTGTCCCTCATCTGTTTCATAAATTCATCTTTCTTCTCGGGCTGCTGTTTGAAAGCATCCTCCAGCGCCTTTGATAATTTCATGTCGAATTTGATGTCGGCCTTATCCGATTCAAGAGAAACAGTCATATTCTTGGCATCCTTCATCTTATAGGTACCAGGTATCGTGAGGAGAAGATTCATGTCGCCAATTTCCGGGCTGTTCATGTCCTGGCTCATCTTCAAGGTAAACTTGCCGTCATTAGTAAACACCATGACGACATTGACTTCTTGGCCGTCGTTGTCGAATTTTGATTGCCAATGTCCTACGACACTTTGTGCCGACAATGTGATGATGGCTGCAAAAAGCAGCACGCTGGTTAAGACTGTTCTTTTCATAATAGGTTGATGTTTTATTTATGTTACTTCAATTTATTTGGCAAAATTACAAATATTTATACAGACAACCAAATAAAACCCCGTTTTTCTGCGAAGGTTGCATCATTATAACAGGGGAGCTTTGGTGTAAATAAAGACAGAGACCTCGGCACTATCACAGTGGCGGGGTCTCTTTTGCAAACTTCAAACAACCAAAAAGGTATAGTTTGCTTGGAAAGTTATGCTTCTTATCGGATGAACAGCAGTTCACGATATTTAGGCAACGGCCAAAGGGCATCGTCAACTATCAGTTCGAGTTTGTCAATCTGATAGCGAATCGACTCCATCTTTGGAGCTACGGTGTCGTGATAGGCGATGGCTTTCTGATGCTCATCCTCAATCTTATTGGCAACCTTGCGTGCATCAACCAGCTCTTCCACACCTTTTTCGATGGCTGACGTGCGTTCTGCAATTTCCTCGATGAGTTTGATGTTACGCTCAGAGAGTTTTTCTGCTTTATCCACGGGGAAGATGTCGCGCATATTCTCCACATTCTTCAACAGTTGACTCTGATAGCTGGTGGCAACAGGAATGATGTGGTTCAGGGAGAGATCACCCAGGACACGAGCTTCAATCTGTATCTTTTTAGTATAGGTCTCCCATTTCACCTCGTTGCGGGCTTCGAGTTCTTTCTTTGTCATAACGCCCAGGCTTTCGAACATCTGAATGCTCTCAGCATCGAGGTAACGCTCAAAAATGACAGGGCACGATTTCTCGACATCGAGTCCGCGCTTGGTGGCTTCTATTACCCATTCGTCGCTATAGCCGTTGCCGTCGAAACGGATGGGCTTACAGGTCTTGATATCCTCACGCAGCACGTCGATGATGGCGTGGAAGACAGCCGAGTGTCCTGTACCTTCAAATTTCTTCTCGTAAGTGGGGATGCAGGCATCAACTCTCTGCTTGAAGTTGACGAGGGCTTCAGCAACGGCACTGTTGAGTGCTATCATGGCACTGGCGCAGTTAGCCTCAGAGCCTACTGCACGGAACTCGAAGCGGTTACCGGTGAAAGCAAATGGTGACGTGCGGTTGCGGTCGGTATTGTCGATAAACAGTTCGGGTATCTCGGGGATATCCATCTTCATACCCTGTTTGCCAGCCATAGCAAGGATATCGTCAACGTCAGCCTTCTCAATGTGGTCGAGCAGTTCGCTGACCTGCTTGCCGAGGAAGGAGCTGATGATGGCGGGAGGTGCCTCGTTGGCACCCAGACGGTGTGCATTGGTAGCCGACATGATAGAGGCTTTCAGCAATCCGTTGTGACGATAGACACCCATCAGTGTTTCTACGATGAAAGTAGCAAAGCAAAGGTTCTGCTCGGCAGTCTTGCCAGGAGCGTGGAGCAGTACTCCTGTGTCGGTTGACAGGCTCCAGTTGTTATGCTTACCGCTACCGTTGATACCTGCGAAAGGCTTTTCGTGGAGCAGGGCGCGGAACCCGTGTTTACGTGCCACTCGCTTCATGAGTGACATGAGCAGCATGTTATGATCGACGGCAAGGTTGGTTTCTTCGAAGATGGGTGCCACTTCAAACTGGTTGGGGGCCACTTCGTTATGGCGTGTCTTGCAAGGGATGCCCAGTTCGAGAGCCTGCATTTCCATGTCGCGCATAAAGGCAGCGACGCGCTCGGGAATGGCACCGAAGTAGTGGTCGTCCATCTGCTGGTTCTTTGCCGAGTCGTGGCCCATCAGTGTGCGGCCTGTCAGCAAGAGGTCGGGGCGGGCAGAATAGAGACCCTCGTCAACGAGGAAATACTCCTGTTCCCACCCGAGGTTGCTGGTAACTTTCTTGACGCTGGGGTCGAAATAGTGGCAAACATCGGTGGCTGCCACATTGACGGCATGCAGTGCTCGCAGCAGTGGTGCCTTATAGTCGAGCGCCTCACCGGTATAGGAAATAAAGATGGTGGGGATGCAAAGCGTGTCGTCGATGATGAACACTGGCGATGTGGGATCCCAGGCAGAATAGCCTCTGGCCTCGAAGGTGGCACGGATGCCTCCAGATGGGAATGATGAAGCGTCGGGCTCCTGCTGTGCCAGCAGTTTTCCGCTAAACTCTTCAATCATACCTCCCTTACCGTCGTGCTCGATAAACGAATCGTGCTTCTCGGCAGTGCCCTCGGTGAGTGGCTGGAACCAGTGCGTGTAGTGGGTGACGCCATTCTCGGTAGCCCACTGTTTCATGCCAGCGGCTACGGCATCGGCTATCTGTCGGTCGAGTCGGGCACCATTGTCCATGACATCTACCATTTTTTCATAGACGTCTTTGGGCAGATACTTGTACATTTTCTCGCGGTTGAAGACTTTCTTACCGAAATAACTGGCAGGTCTCTCTGCGGGGGTTTTTACGTCGAGTGGCTTCTTCTTGAAAGCCTCACCGACAACCTGAAATCTTAATGTTTCCATAATCGTTTTGTTTGTGTTGTGAATAATATATTTAACTCGTTTAGTCGTTTAGGACATTAGTCGTTTAGTCGTTTGGGACTTCTCATTTCTCATTTGTTCCACATCTCAATTCTGTGCAGTGCTTCGTCAGTATGTTCGTGACTGCCGAAGGCGGTAAAGCGGACGTAACCCTCGCCACTGGGTCCGAAACCGACACCAGGCGTGCATACGACATTGGCTCCGTAGAGCAGCTGCTCGAAGAATTGCCATGAGGAAGTTCCGTCAGGAGTGTGCATCCAGATGTAGGGTGCATTCTCGCCACCGTAACATTCAAAGCCAAGCTTGCGAAGTGTGGCAAGCATCTTGTGGGCATTCTGCATATAGTAGTCGATGGTCTGGCGCACCTGCTGTTGTCCTTCTGGCGTATAAATCGCCTCGGCAGCACGCTGTGAAATATAATTGGTACCGTTGAACTTGGTGGATTGACGACGGTTCCACAGCGGATTCAGCGGAATGCGCTGGCCATCGAGCGTTGAAGCCGTCAGATCTTTTGGCACAATGGTATAGCCACAGCGCACACCAGTGAATCCTGCCGTCTTTGAATAGGAATGAAATTCGATAGCACACTTCCTCGCTCCTCGTATCTCATAGATAGAGTGGGGGATGTCGGGGTCGGTAATATATGCCTGATAGGCTGCATCGTAGAAAATCAGTGCATCATTCTTGAGTGCATAGTTCACCCAATGTCGCAATTCCTGTTTCGAGATGACCATACCCGTAGGATTGTTCGGATAGCAGAGATAAATGACATCAACATGACAATCTTCCGGTATCTTAGGTATAAAACCATTCTCAGCCGTACAAGGCATATAAATCACATTCGACCAACGTCCGTCCTGCAGCACACCGGCTCGCCCAATCATCACGTTAGAGTCGATATAGACGGGATAGATAGGGTCGGTTACACCAATACTGTTGTCCCAGCGGATCAGTTCCTGGATGTTGCCCGTATCTGATTTTGCACCGTCATTAATGAATATCTCGTCAATATCCAAATGAATGCCGCGAGGCAGGAAATCATTCTTCAGAATGGCTTCACGTAGGAATTCATAGCCCTGTTCGGGACCATAGCCTCTGAACCCCTCGGCAGTACCCATCTCTTCAACGGCCTTATGCATTGCTTCAATCACTGCAGGACACAATGGCTGGGTTACATCGCCAATGCCCAGTGAGATAATGTCGGCCTTTGGGTGCATCACCTTGAAGGCATTCACTTTCTTGGCAATGTCGGCGAACAAATAGTTGTTCGGTAGTTTTAGAAAATGTTCGTTTACTAATGCCATATTATTAGTTCATAGTTCATAGTTCATAATTCATAATTCACAATTCATAATTCTATCTCACCGTCGCAGACGAAGGCAGCAGGTCCCGTCAGATATACATGGTTGTTGCTTTCGCGCCATTCTATGTGCAGTGTTCCACCGTCCATGACGATATCCGACTGTCGTCCAGCCCGTTGGCTGATAGCTGCAGCAACAGCTGTAGCGCAAGCGCCTGTTCCACAAGCCTGAGTGATACCGCTTCCCCTTTCCCATACGCGAGTGCGGATGCTGCCGTCTGCCAATACTTTGGCAAATTCTATATTGCAACGTTCTGGGAAGGCAGGATGATATTCAAGTTTGGCACCTGTTTCATTCACCTGATCCACATCGTCAGTGAAGATGACATAATGCGGATTGCCCATTGACACGAAGATGCCTTCGGTAAGCCCGCGTGTCGGAACGAAGAGACGCTCGTCTTCCAGTGCAGGTTCCAGCATGTCCACCGTGACGCTCTTCACCTCACCGTCATCAACGAGAAGACTGAGCCTCTTGATGCCTGATAAAGTCAGCAACAATATCTCTGTTTTCGTCGTCATTCCCCTCTCGTATAGATATTTGCCAATACAGCGTGCTGCATTACCACACATCATAGCCTCCGAACCGTCGGCATTGAATATGCGCATCGAGAAATCTGCCTCAGGGACAGTCGATACGCCAATCAGTACCAGTCCGTCAGATCCAATACCCTTGTGGCGGTTGCTCCACTGGCGGGCAGCCTCAGAGGGGTTTGGGATGGTATAACGTGTGGCATCGACGTAAATGTAGTCATTGCCGCAACCATGCATCTTGGTAAATCTAATCTTAGTCATTCAGAAAGGAATTTATCAACTTGTTTTGCAATATTCTTACCACTGGCCATAGCGCGAACCACGAGGGAAGCACCATTGGCTGCATCACCACAGACGAAGACCTTCTCGGGGTATTCCGGATGTTCCGGTCGGAGGAATCCCATTGCCAGCAACACGAGTTCTGCCTTGATGATTTCGGGCTCCTTGCCCTTTTCCTGCACCTTCACACCAGTTAGTTTTCCGTCCTTGCCGATAAACTCCAGTGTGTTGATGTTCCATCGGCGCACACATCCCTCTTCGTGGCTGGAAGTGGTCTTCAGCGTCCGTGGGAAGTTAGGCCAGGGGTTGTTGGGGTCAACAGGTCCCTCAACGGGTTTAGGCATAATCTCAATCTGTGTCACGCTCTTGCATCCCTGCCGGTGTGCAGTACCGATGCAGTCAGATCCCGTGTCGCCACCGCCGATGACCAGCACATCCTTTCCCTTGGCAGTAATTCTCTCGCTGCCGGCGAACTCCATTCCTGCAAGCACTCGGTTCTGCTGAGAAAGAAGTTCAAGGGCAAAATGTACGCCGTTCAAATCCCGTCCAGGCACTTTCAGGTCGCGGGCCGTTGGAGTACCGGTTGCAATGACGATAGCGTCGAAATCATTCACCACAGACTGTTCGTTTACCATTATTTCCTCACCATAGTGGAATGTGATGCCTTCCTCTTCTAATAAACGGAGTCGGCGGTCAATAATTGCCTTGTTGAGCTTGAAATTCGGAATACCATAGCGAAGTAATCCGCCTGCTGCTTCATTCTTCTCAAAGACAGTCACCTGATAGCCCATCAGATTGAGGTCGTTGGCAGCAGCAAGTCCTGCAGGACCGCTACCAATCACGGCAACCTTCTTACCATTACGTTCGGGGTGGTGCAGAGTGACATATCCCTCTCGGAAAGCAGCCTCCGTAATCGCACACTCATCCTCTCGGTTGGTGGTTGGCTCATGCTCAATGAGGTTCAGCACACACGCCTTTTCGCAGAGTGCAGGACAGATGCGGCCAGTGAACTCAGGGAAGGGATTGGTAGCTGTCAGCAACTGATAAGCCAACTCCCAGTCACCCTTGTACAGGGCATCGTTCCACTCTGGCGGTTTGTTTCCTAACGGACATGCCCAGTGGCAGAAGGGCACACCACAGTCCATACAACGGCTTGCCTGCAATCTGCGCTCACGTGTGTTGAGCGTCTGTTCCACTTCTCCAAAGTCGTGGATTCTATCGTGAATTGGTCGATAACCAGCCTCTTGGCGGTGTATCTCTAAAAATGCTTTCGGATTTCCCATCGGTTTTATAAAATTTAAGAATGTAGCAATTTTTACATTATTTAATTTTTACATTTTTCAGTAGTCTCGCTGAATGTCGGCAATTTTTTCGTGCAGACGCGCCATCTTTTCTTCTTCGAGCACTCGCTTGTATTCAATCGGAACCACTTGGATGAAGTCTTCCACGTAGTGCTGCCAGTTGTCCAGCATGGTGCGGGCGAGTTTAGAACCGGTATAGAGATAGTGCTGGCGAATCAGTTCGTGCAACTCCTTACGGCTGACACTGTCCTCGACAAGGTTGATTTCCACCATATCCATATTACAGAAGTAGTCGAAGTTGTGGTTCTTGTCCCATACATAGGCAACACCGCCCGACATACCTGCTGCAAAGTTGCGACCTGTCTCACCCAGCACGACGACGCGTCCGCCTGTCATATACTCACAGCAGTGGTCACCGGCACCCTCCAGTACGGCAATGGCACCAGAGTTGCGCACTCCGAAGCGTTCGCCAACCTTTCCGTTGATATATAATTCACCCGAGGTAGCTCCGTAGAGTCCCGTATTTCCGGCAATGATATTGTCCTCGGCGGCAAAGTTCGTACGTGATGGGGGCAGTATGGCAATGCGTCCACCACTGAGTCCTTTGGCAAAGTAGTCGTTTGTCTCGCCCTCCAGCTTGAAGGAGACACCATGTGTCAGGAAGGCACCGAACGACTGTCCTGCCGAGCCCTTGAACTTCACGTTGACAGTACCGTCAGGCAGTCCCTGGGCACCGTATTTCTTGGCGATGACTCCCGACAGCATCGTACCGACGGCGCGGTTTGTATTCTTGATGGTGTAGTCCAGGTTCACCTCTTCCTGGTTGTTGATGGCATCCTCGGAAGCGGCAATCATCTGTTCGTCGATAATGGTGCCTTGCATTCCCAGTGGGACAGCAGGCTGGTGAATGTCACCCGTGAAGTGGAGCGTGCCTTCCTCCTTGTTCAGCAGTCGGCTGAAATCCAGTACCGACGGCTTGGTCTCCATCAGTTCCGTGTGTCCGATGATATCATTCAGATGCTTGAATCCCATCTCGGCAAGGTACTCACGTACTTCCTGTGCGAGGAAAGTGAAGAAATTGACCAGGTATTCATAGCGTCCGATGAAATGCTTACGCAGTTCGGGGTTCTGTGTTGCCACACCCATCGGACAGGTGTTGAGATTACATTTGCGCATCATCACACAGCCCAGTACTATCAAGGCGGCAGTACCGAAACCAAATTCCTCAGCGCCTAACAGTGCCATGAGCACAATGTCACGTCCCGTCTTGATCTGTCCGTCCACTTGTAAGCGCACTTGCGAACGGAGACCGTTTCTGACGAGTGTCTGCTGTGTCTCGCTCAATCCGATTTCCGGTGAAATACCGGCAAAGCGCATACTGGAGGCAGGACTGGCACCTGTGCCACCCTCTGCACCGGAAATGATGATAAGGTCGGCTTTCGCCTTAGCCACACCGGCAGCAATGGTGCCGACACCGCTTTCTGCAACCAGCTTCACTGAGATGGCAGCCTTCGGATTGACATTCTTCAGGTCGAAAATCAGTTGGGCAAGGTCCTCAATACTATAGATATCGTGGTGGGGTGGAGGACTGATGAGCGAGATGCCGGGAATGCTGTGGCGCGTCTTGGCAATCACCTCGTTGACTTTAAATCCGGGCAGTTGTCCGCCCTCACCGGGCTTGGCACCCTGTGCCACCTTGATCTGTATCTCCTCTGCATTCACCAGGTATTCCGTGGTTACACCGAAACGACCAGATGCCACCTGTTTCGTCTTGCTGTTCAGACTGATGCCATCGAAAGTGGAGTGGAAACGTTCGGCATCCTCGCCACCCTCACCCGTATTCGAGCGTGCACCGAGCTTGTTCATGGCAAGACAGATGGCTTCGTGTGCCTCTTTGCTTAATGCACCAAACGACATGGCTCCAGCCACGAAATGCTTGACGATTTCCTCCACAGGTTCTACCTCGTCAATACTGATGGGTGCTTTCTTCCATCCGAGGAAGTCACGGATGAAGATGGGCGACTCTTTCTCATCTACCAGACGGGTGTATTCCTTGAATTTCTCGTAGTTCCCGGTTCGTGTAGCCAACTGCAGCGTAGCAATGGTATCGGGATTCCAGGCATGTCTGATGCCGTCTTTTCGCCAGTGGAACTGTCCGAGATTGGGCAGAAAGGCTGTGTCGGTGGCGTATGCCTTCTGGTGGAAGATAATGGCGTCGTGGGCTATTTTTTCCAAACCGATACCCCCGATTGTGCTGACTTCCGTACCGAAATAGGTCTTCAGCAGTGTTTCGCTTAGTCCGATGCTCTCGAAAATCTTAGCACCGCGATAACTGCGGATGGTTGAGATACCCATCTTCGCCATGATTTTGAAGAGCCCTTTCTTCACAGCCTTGATATAGTTGTGTTCTGCAGTGGCATAGTCTTCTTGTATCTTATGCCGTTTCACCAAGTCGTCAAGAATGGCAAACGCCATATAAGGGCAGAGTGCTGAGGCACCATATCCCAACAGCAGTGCAGCGTGCATCGTTTCACGAATCTCACCGCTTTCCACTATCAAAGCTGTCTGAACGCGTTTTCCCACGCTGATGAGATAGTGGTGAACGGCAGAGACGGCAAGCAGCGAAGGAATGGCTACATGGCTTTCGTCCACATCCTTGTCTGAAAGGATGATGTAGTTATACCCCTCGTCAACCGATTTCTCAGCCTGGTGACATAGGGCGTCCAGAGCCTCGTGCAGTCCGTCGGCACCTTTCTTTCCTTCGAAGAGGATGGGCAGTTTGATGGTGTTGAATCCCTTGTAGCGGATATTGCACAGCAAATCCAGTTGCGTATTATTTAGTATAGGGTGGGGCAGTCGCACCATCTTGCAATTGGTTTCGTCGGGCGTCAGAATGCCTGATCCCACGCGTCCGATATATTCCGTCAGCGACATCACCAGTTCTTCACGGATGGAGTCGATGGCAGGATTGGTTACCTGGGCAAACTGCTGACGGAAATAGTTGAAGAATACCTGTGGCTGACTCGACAGCACAGCCAGTGGCGTGTCGTTACCCATCGAGGCGGTAGGCTCCTGACCATTGACAGCCATCGGGGCGATGGTGTTGGTGACATCCTCTTCTCCGTAGCCGAACATCATCTGCTTCTGCAACAGGTTGCTGACGGCATTCTCCACATGTCTGCCCGACTTCAGTTTCTCCAGTTGGATGCGGTTGGTGCTCAGCCATTGGCGGTAAGGGTGTTCGCTGGCGAGTTGTTGTTTGATCTCGCCGTCGTAGTAAATCTTACCCTCTTGTGTGTCAATCAGCAGTATCTTTCCTGGTTGCAGTCTGCCCTTTTCGGCAATCTCAGTAGGCTCGAAGTCCATCACACCCACTTCACTTGCAACGATGATAGTATCGTTCTTGGTGATGGTGTAGCGTGCAGGGCGCAATCCGTTGCGGTCGAGCATTCCACCTGCAAACCGCCCGTCGCTGAACAGCAGGGCAGCAGGACCGTCCCAGGGTTCCATCAGAATAGAGTGGTATTCGTAGAAAGCCTTCAAGTCTTCCGAAATAGGGTTCTTGTCGTTAAAGCTTTCAGGCACCAATACACTCATGGCATGAGGCAGTGACAGGCCCGACATGACGAAGAATTCCAGCACGTTGTCCAGGCTCGCTGAATCAGACATTCCCGGCTGTACGATAGGCGAAATGTTTTTGATGTCGCCTAAAGCCTCGCTGCTCAGAACGCTCTCTCGTGCCTTCATCCAACCACGGTTGCCGCGAATGGTGTTGATTTCACCGTTATGGGCAAGCAAGCGGAAAGGCTGGGCCAGTGACCACGTTGGGAATGTGTTTGTGCTGAATCTTGAGTGCACCAGCGCCAGTCCGCTTGTAAAATAAGGATTTGTCAAATCGGGGAAGTATTGCCGTACCTGCATGGACGACAGCATTCCCTTGTATATAATGTTTGTGTTGCTCAGTGAACAGATATAGAAATCGGGGTGCGAAATGCGGCGCTCTATTCTCTTGCGTATAATATATAAGGTGCGCTGGAAGGAGTCCACCTTGTCGTCGCTCACACCGGTAATGAAAATCTGTTTGATAGCGGGTTCGGTGGTCAAAGCCGAATCACCCAGACATTCCGGGTTGGTGGGCACTTGTCGCAGATGCATCAGTTGCAACCCCTCGCGCTCAATCTCCTCAATCATGATGCTGAGAATCTCGCTTTGTGCCTTCTCCTCTTTGGGCAGGAATACCAGACCGGTGCCATATTTCCCCTTTTCGGGTACGGGAATGCCCTGCAGCAAAATGAACTCGTGGGGAATCTGAACCATGATGCCCGCACCGTCGCCATCCTTGCCCACCTCAGCACCACGGTGGCGCATATTCTCTAATACCCGCAGTGCCTGATCTACCAGTTCGTGACTCTTATTTCCATGTATGTTCACAATCATGCCCACTCCGCAGGCATCATGCTCATACTGGCTTTGATATAGTCCTCTTTCTTGGTTTTGAAGTTTACATTTTGTCATATTATCCTAGTTTTATCTTTCTTTTGTTTCGTTTTCTGGTGCAAAGATAAATCAAAATGTTATAATATGGCGCAAATTGCTGACGTTTTTATCTAAATAATCTTGCGCAACTTTTAATTTGCTACTTTTCTTGTCTTTTTACTATCAAAATGAAACAAAACAATTCGCTTCTGCTTACGAATTGTTATTTTGGGCCATTTGGGAATACGCCAAACTTATAATTTATCAATAAATATGCTCTTTTTCTTTCAAAGAGAAAGGTTTTCCTGCTGTATAGTTTCGGATTGTTAGTTTATGGCATTATTTTGATGCAAAGTGAAAGATTAATCATTGTATTTCTTTCAAAATGCTTTAACTTTGCCGTTGAAATTAACAAAGTGTTACGTACGGACACATTATTATTAATTAAAAGGATTTAAGGTATGAAAAAGATTGAAGCAATTATCCGTAAGACAAAGTTCGAGGATGTGAAGCGGGCTTTGCTGAGTTCGGACATCGACTGGTTTGAGTATCATGACGTGCATGGTATCGGTCAGAGTCGTCAGGAGCGTATTTATCGTGGAGTCCAGTATAGTACCGATGTCATTGAGCGTGTGGCCATCACCATTGTATGCCGCGACGTGCTGCTGGAACCGACCGTTCAGGTGATACTGAATGTGGCCCATACGGGTGAGATTGGCGACGGACGAATCTTTGTCAGCGATGTCATCGACACATGGTCGATTCGCACTGGCGATCATGGTGACACGGTGTTAAAGGATAAGAAGTGATATTGGTGGTTTGGGATATTAGTGGTTTGGTCGTTTAGGAAAGTTAGAACGGCCAGGTAATATCCCCAAACAACTAAACGACAAAACAACTAAACGACTAAAAAATAAACGATTATGAACGAAATTGGATTATCACTCGATACTGTATGGATGCTGTTGGCAGCCATGTTGGTTTTCTGGATGCAACCTGGATTTGCATTGTGTGAAGCTGGATTTACCCGTTCGAAGAATACGGCTAACATCTTGATGAAAAACTTTGTCGATTTCATGTTCGGCTCACTGTTGTTCTTCTTCGTAGGGTTTGGCTTTATGTTCGGCAGCGAGGGAGCTGGCTTTATCGGTATGCCCAACTGGGGCGACCTCTCATTCTATAAAGGTGATCTGCCTGTAGAAGGCTTTTTGATTTTCGAGACCGTCTTCTGTGCCACCTCAGCCACCATCGTCAGCGGTGCTATGGCAGAGCGCACCAAGTTCTCGATGTATCTCATTTACAGCGCAGTCATCTCGCTGTTCATCTATCCCGTCGAAGGCCACTGGACGTGGGGTGGGGGCTGGCTCTGCAACGACGCAGCCGACAGCTTCATGATGACTACCTTCGGCGACGTGTTCCACGATTTTGCAGGCTCAGCCATTGTGCATAGCGTAGGCGGTGTGCTTGCCCTGATTGGTGCTATCGCTCTTGGTCCCCGTATCGGAAAATATGATGCTGAAGGAAAGAGCCGTGCTATTCCTGGTCACAACCTGACCTTGGCGTCGCTGGGTGTCTTCATCCTCTGGCTGGGATGGTTCGGCTTCAACCCTGGCTCGCAGCTGGCAGCCTCTGGCGAGGTAAACCGTATTGCCATCTCGCATGTGTTCCTGACCACCAATCTGGCAGCTGTTGCAGGTGGTGTTGCCACGATGTTCCTCACCTATGTTAAATATGGCAAGCCCTCACTCTCACTGACGCTGAACGGTGTATTGGCAGGTCTTGTCGGTATCACCGCCGGTTGCGACCTTGTGTCTCCTATGGGTGCCGTGGTGATTGGTCTTGTGTGTGGCATCGTATTGGTTTACGCTATCGAATTCATCGACCACAAACTTCATATCGACGATCCTGTCGGCGCCTCCAGCGTACATGGTGTGTGTGGTATTCTCGGTACGCTGATGACCGGCCTGCTCTCAACCTCCAATGGTGCTTTCTACGGACACGGCTGGGGCTTCTTCGGAGCTGAGTGTTTTGGCATATTGGTTATCGATCTCTGGGCTGCATTTTGTGGTTTCATCCTGTTCTTCGGCATCAAGCGACTGCATGGTCTGCGTGTCGGTGCCCGTGTAGAGGAAGAAGGACTCGACGTTTATGAACATGGAGAGAGCTGCTATAACTAAATGAGAAGTGAAAAGTGAAAAGTGAAAAGGTCTAAGGTCAAAGGTCAAAGGTTAATGGTTAATGGTTAATGGTCAATTCCTAAACGACTAATTTCCCAAACGACCAAACGACTAAACGACTAAACGACTAATTTCCCAAACAACTAATAAAAAAATTACGGTATGAAAAAGATTGTGTTATTTGCATGGGGACTGGTGCTGAGTGGCACCGCCCTTGCACAGGAAAAGATTGAGGCAACTATTGGTGCCGATTTCGTGAGTCAGTATATCTGGCGTGGACTCGACTGTGGAAACGTCAGCGTTCAGCCTACACTGGGTGTAGCCTATAAAGGATTCAGTCTTTCGGCATGGGGTTCGGTAGGCTTCAAGTCAGAAGATACCAAGGAGTTCGACCTGACTGCTTCCTATACTGTCGGAGGATTCTCCGTTGGTATCACCGACTACTGGTTCAATACGCCCGAGGAGCGTTATTTCAACTACAAGGCTCATGAAACCAGCCACGTCTTCGAGGGAATGGTAGGCTATGACTTCGGACTGCTGTCAGCCGCCTGGTACACCAACTTCGCTGGCAACGACGGATACAATAAGAGCGGCAAGCGGGCTTACTCCAGTTACATGGAAGTGAATGTACCATTCAAACTCGCTACGTGCGAATGGACAGGGACGCTGGGAGCAGTGCCCTATGCCACCACCTTCTACGACACCAACGGCTTTGCTGTGACGAATATCGCATTGAAGGCAACGAAGGATATCAAGATCACCGAAACCTTCTCAGTTCCGCTCTTTGCACAGGTGATAGCCAACCCCTCATCGCAGAAAGCCTACTTCGTATTTGGCTTTACATTGCAGCCTTAAATCTTAACCTGTCCCACCTTGTGACAGTGCCTGTCATAATCATAAGGATAGGGAATAAAAGAGAGCCGAAGGAAATTTTTCCTCCGGCTCTCTTTCATTTTTTTAGTCGTTTAGAATATTAGTCGTTTGGGAAATTAGTCGTTTGGTCGTTTAGGAGTCCATTTTTATTGACCATTGACCATTGATGTTTCACATCGAACCTGCTCACGCTCGGCATAGCTGATGCAAGCATCGCTCTGCTCTCGCTTAATCGCAGCTTTGACCATTGACCATTGACCTTTGACCTTTGACCTTTGACCATTTCATGCTTCATTTCACTTTTTTGTAACTGAAATCTGAAATCTGAAATATGTAGCCTCTGCTCTTCCACACACTAATCATTGCTTTGGTGCGGGCTGCATCCAATCCATGACCACGTCGGGGCGCAACTGACTGTTTGCATCCTTGTAGGACCCGAGCCGAAAATTCGACCCGGCTACATTCATCCATGCAGGTTCCATTTCCTATTTTGTATAAAATTAATACTAATATTTGAGATAACCAAATTAATTCGTCAACTTTTTCAGGAATAGCGTCAACTGTCCCTGCAATGGTAGTCAACTATATCAGGAAGGGAAGTCAACCTTTTACGTATGGAAAGCAAGACCACTAAAGGCGAACAGATAACAGATAACAGTTTTTTATTTTGGAGAAAATGGTCGAACAATATATATTATTATATATATATTATATATATAATAAATTGTAAATTTACCTTCAATCGGTGGTAAAATGAACTTTTACTAACTGTTATCTGTTATCTGTTATCTGTTCGCACTGTTAAAATGTCTTTTCCTGAATATGGTTGACTCTTTTTAGGCCTTGTAATTTAACAAATTAATTCGGCAACTTTTTCAGGAATAGCGTAGGAGGGAAAGTCAACCTTTTCGGGAGATATGACAGACACAAGAAACGTGGTCACAAAAGTCACAGATCACAAATCACAGTTATCAAAATTGTGATTTTTGACATTGACTAAAATTTTAATTATATATATATTATATATAATATATATATAATTAATATATAAATACACCTCTCTTTTTACTTGTTTTCTATTTTCAGAAACTGTGATCTGTGATCTGTGACTACTGTTAAAATGCAAATTTGGGTGCTCAAAAGTGTAAATCCAGACCCCTGTATTTTTGGTCAGCTCACGAAATTTTAATACCTTTGCATTGTCAATAAGAACGATGGAATTGGAGCGCAGGGCAACAAAAATTTGCTTTCAGGCCTGGCAAAATTTTCTGCCTGCCCAGAGCGTAAA
>ONDP01000044.1 GCA_900316645.1 uncultured Prevotellaceae bacterium | reverse complement strand
CTACTATGCCGAGCGTCTGAACGTATCGCCAAAATATCTTTCTGCCACCATCAAACGTGTGACAGGACACAGTGTCACCTCATACATCGACCGTCATACCATACCTATATTAAAAGACTATCTGAATGATGAACGCCTGTCCCTCACCCAGATAGCCGACCTGATGAACTTCACGTCACTCTCTTACTTCAGCCGTTACTGCACCAAGCATCTTGGCCAGTCCCCCAGCGATTACCGTATGAGTCTGCAGCCGAAGTAAAATGAAGAAAAAAGATACAAAGCAAAGGGACCTGCCCAAACGGGCAGGTCCCTTAAATTTATATCAGTGTGATATTTACTCTTCCACAGCAGCTTGTGCGGCGGCGAGACGTGCGATGGGCACGCGGAATGGAGAACAGCTGGCGTAGTTCATGCCAATCTTAGCACAGAACTTCACTGAGCTGGGCTCACCACCATGCTCACCACAGATACCGCAACGCAGGTCGGGACGTACGGCGCGACCCTCGCTGACAGCAAACTTGATGAGACGGCCTACACCCTTCTGGTCGAGAACCTGGAATGGGTCAACCTTCAGAATCTTCTTGTCGAGATATACAGGCAGGAACGAAGCGATATCGTCGCGGCTGTAACCGAAGGTCATCTGAGTCAGGTCGTTAGTACCGAATGAGAAGTACTGGGCCTCGGTAGCAATACGGTCGGCAGTCAGAGCAGCACGAGGAATCTCAATCATCGTACCAATCTCGAACTCAACCTCGATACCCTCAGCGGCAAATACCTCCTTAGCAGCCTCCAGGATAACTTCCTTCTGCTGTTTCAACTCATAGAGTGTACCAATCAGTGGAACCATGATTTCTGGCATTGGGTTCTTGCCCTCCTTCTTCAGCTCACAAGCTGCACCCAGGATGGCGCGAGTCTGCATAGCAGTAATTTCAGGGAAGGTGATACCCAGACGGCAACCACGGTGACCCAGCATTGGGTTGTTCTCTGCGAGAGAGTCAACACGACGCTTGATGTCCTCTACGCTAACGCCCATTTCCTTGGCCATCGTCTCCTGACCAGCCAGATCGTGGGGAACGAACTCGTGCAAAGGAGGATCGAGCAGACGGATGTTAACGGGCAGACCGTCCATAGCCTCGAGGATGCCCTTGAAGTCAGCCTTCTGATAAGGCAGCAACTTAGCCAGAGCCTTCTCACGACCAGCAGCATCCTTCGACAGAATCATCTCACGCATAGCGATAATCTTCTTGTCCTCGAAGAACATGTGCTCTGTACGTGTCAGACCGATACCCTTAGCACCGAAGTTGCGAGCAACCTGTGCATCGTGTGGGGTATCAGCATTGGTACGTACCTGCAGCTTGGTGTACTTGTCGCAGAGGTCCATCAGTTCCTTGAAGTCACCACTCAGCTCAGCAGCCTTGGTGGGAACCTCGCCAGCATAAACCTGACCGGTAGTACCATTCAGAGAGATATAGTCACCCTCCTTATATACAACGCCGTCAATCTCGACAGTCTTGTCCTTGTAGCTAACATTCAGAGAACCTACACCGCTGACGCAGCACTTACCCATACCACGAGCCACAACGGCAGCGTGAGAGGTCATACCACCACGAGCAGTCAGGATACCCTCGGCTGCAGACATACCTGCAAGGTCTTCTGGAGAGGTCTCGATACGAACGAGAACCACCTTGTGACCATCCTTGTGCCAATCCTGAGCATCGTCAGCGTGGAATACAATCTGACCACAGGCAGCACCTGGAGATGCGGGCAGACCCTGGGCAATAACCTTGGCACTGGCCAGAGCCTTCTTGTCGAAGACGGGGTGCAACAGTTCGTCGAGCTTCTGAGGCTCGCAACGCATGATAGCGGTCTTCTCGTCAATCTTACCCTCGTGCAGCAGGTCGATGGCAATCTTTACCATAGCAGCACCTGTGCGCTTACCGTTACGGGTCTGGAGGAACCACAGTTTGCCCTCCTGAACGGTGAACTCCATATCCTGCATATCACGATAGTGCTCCTCGAGCTTCTCCTGAATGCCGTTCAACTGCTGATAGATCTCAGGCATTGCCTCCTCCATAGAAGGATACTTGGCTACGCGCTCAGCCTCAGAGATGCCTGCACGCTCAGCCCAACGCTGGCTACCCAACTTGGTAATCTGCTGAGGAGTACGAATACCGGCAACAACATCCTCACCCTGTGCATTAACCAGATATTCACCATTGAATACGTTCTCACCATTAGCGGCATCACGGCTGAAGCATACACCAGTAGCAGAGGTGTCGCCCATGTTACCGAATACCATTGCCATAACAGATACGGCTGTACCCCACTCGTCGGGAATACCTTCCATCTTACGATACAGGATAGCACGCTCGTTCATCCAGCTGCGGAACACAGCACAGATGGCACCCCACAACTGCTCGATAGGATCGTTGGGGAAGTCCTTGCCTGTGCGCTCCTTGATGGCAGCCTTGAACAACTGAACCAGTTTCTTCAGGTCTTCTACTGACAGGTCCTTGTCAAGAACAACACCGCTCTCCTTCTTCACCTTCTCGATGATTTCCTCGAATGGATCGATGTCTTCCTTGTTAACAGGCTTCATTTCCAGCACAACGTCACCATACATCTGTACGAAACGACGATAAGAGTCGTAAACGAAGTGAGGATTGTTGGTCTTCTTTGCCATACCCTCAGCAACCTCGTCGTTCAGACCGAGGTTCAGAATGGTATCCATCATACCAGGCATAGAAGCACGGGCACCAGAACGAACACTGACCAGCAGTGGGTTAGCTGCATCACCGAACTTGCAGTTCATCAAGTCCTCGATGTGCTTAACAGCTGCCATCACGTCGTCGTTCAGGATTTCCATAATCTTCTCCTGACCAACCTGATAATACTCATTACAGCAGTCTGTAGTGATTGTAAAACCTGGAGGAACGGGCACACCAATGTGATTCATCTCGGCAAGGTTTGCACCCTTACCACCCAGTTCCTCACGCATCTTTGCGTTACCTTCGGCCTTTCCGTTACCGAAGAGATAAACTCTTTTTTCACTCATAAGATTAACAATGTATTATTATTTAATAACTAGATATTTATATCAATAGTCCTGCAAAGATACTATAAATTTCTGACTCATGCAAATTTTCGGCACAATATTTGGAAATTAGAAAAAAAGTCGCTATCTTTGCACGACATAAAACAAATCAATTAAAACAAATATTTTATTATGAAACCGTTAAACAAACAATTTGCGCCTAAGAGCGTTATGCCTGAAAAGGTGATTCAGTTTGGTGAGGGCAATTTCCTCCGTGCTTTTGTTGATTGGATTATCTGGAACATGGACCAGAAGACCGACTTCAACGGTAGCGTTGTTGTAGTACAGCCCATCGAGCGTGGTATGGTTGACTGGCTCAATGCACAGGACTGCCTGTATCATGTGAACCTGCAGGGCCGTGAGAATGGCAAGCCCGTCAATACTCTTGAGCGTATCGACGTCATCAGCCGTGCTTTGAATCCATACTCTCAGAACGATGCCTTCATGGCTCTGGCCGACCAACCAGAAATCCGCTTCGTCATCTCGAACACTACTGAAGCCGGTATTGCTTTCGATCCCGCTTGTAAGCTGGACGACAAACCCGCATCTTCATATCCTGGTAAGCTGGTTCAGCTGCTCTATCGCCGTTATCAGACTTTCAATGGCGACAAGACCAAGGGTCTCATCATCTTCCCATGCGAGCTGATTTTCCTGAACGGCCACGTGCTGAAGGATTGCATCTATAAATACATTGAACTATGGAACCTCGGTGACGACTTCAAGCAGTGGTTCGAAGAGGCTTGCGGTGTTTATGCTACCCTCGTTGACCGCATCGTTCCAGGATTCCCACGCAATGAGATCAAGGAGATTCAGGAGAAGATTTCCTATCGCGACAACCTGGTGGTACAGGCAGAGACCTTCCACCTCTGGGTGATCGAGGCTCCGAAGGAAGTTGCCAAGGAATTCCCCGCCGACAAGGCTGGACTGCACGTATTGTTCGTTCCGTCAGAGGAGCCTTACCACAAGCGCAAGGTTACCCTGCTGAACGGTCCTCACACCGTGCTCTCTCCTGTTGCTTTCCTCAGTGGTGTGAATATTGTACGCGACGCCTGCAACCACGAGGTTATCGGCAAGTATATCCACAAGGTACAGTTCGACGAACTGATGCAGACACTCGACCTGCCTATGGACGAGTTGGAGAAGTTTGCCGGTGATGTGTTGGAGCGTTTCGACAACCCATACGTTGACCATCAGGTGACGAGCATTATGCTCAACTCATTCCCCAAGTTCCAGGCTCGCGACCTTCCTGGTGTGAAGACCTTCTTGGAGCGCAAGGGCGAACTGCCTAAGGGATTGGTATTCGGTTTGGCAGCAATCATCACCTACTACAAGGGTGGCAAGCGTGCCGATGGTGTTGACATCATTCCTAACGACGACCAGAAGATTATGGATTTGCTGAAGGAACTGTGGGCTACTGGTGATACTCAGAAGGTTGCCGACGGTGTACTGGGCGCTCAGTTCATCTGGCAGGAAGACCTCAACAAGATTCCTGGTCTGAACGCTATGGTAAAGCAGTTCCTCGACCTGATTCAGGAAAAGGGTATGCTGGAGGCTGTCAAGACTATTCTGTAATAACTACACCTTATTTATATATAAAAGTGAGCCGACGTTTGGTCGACTCACTTTTTTTTCATACCTTTGCAGACTAAACATAAAGGAACGAGCATGAGTGATTACATCGAGATAAAGGGAGCAAGGGTTAACAACCTGAAGAATGTTGACGTCAAGATTCCACGTGGCAAACTGGTAGTAGTGGCTGGTGTGAGTGGCAGCGGCAAGTCGTCGCTTGCCTTCGACACGCTTTATGCAGAAGGACAACGGCGCTATGTTGAAAGCCTGTCGAGTTATGCCCGCCAGTTTTTAGGACGAATGAACAAGCCCGAGTGCGACTTCATTAAGGGCATTCCACCTGCTATAGCCATCGAGCAGCGAGTCATCTCGCGCAATCCTCGTTCTACCGTCGGCACTACCACCGAGATTTACGAATACCTACGCCTGCTCTATGCACGCATAGGTCGCACCTATTCACCCATAAGCGGACAAGAGGTGAAGAAACACTCTACTGAAGACATCATCCAATGTACACAGCAATACACCAAAGGCACTAAGTTCGTGGTAATGGCTCCCGTAATCATTCCCGAAGGACGCACCCTTGAACAGCAACTCAAGATGTATGTGCTCAACGGCTATGCCCGCATATTCGTCAACAGCGAATTCCAGCGCATCGATGATTATCTCAACTCCCAAACTTCAACCCTCAGCCCTCAATCCTCAACCCTCTATTTGGTCATCGACCGATTGTCGGTTGACGATGCGAAAGATGTCATTTCACGTCTGGTCGATTCTGCCGAGACTGCCTTCTATGAGGGCAACGGTGAGTGCCGGCTCATGTTCATGCCCTCGATGATCAGCTACGATTTCTCCATGCGCTTCGAGGCTGACGAAATGACGTTCGAGGAACCGTCCGACAATCTATTCTCTTTCAATTCGCCTGTTGGAGCATGTCCCGAATGCCAGGGCTTCGGAAAAATCATCGGCATTGACGAGCACTTGGTCATCCCCAACACCACGCTTTCCGTCTATGACGGTTGTGTGGTATGCTGGCACGGAGAGAAGATGGGCATGTGGAAAGACGAGTTCTGCCGACGTGCTGCCAAAGACGATTTCCCTATCTTCGAACCTTACTATAATCTCACGCAGAAACAAAAGGACATGCTCTGGCATGGGCTTCCTTCCGATAGTCACAAGGATATACACGATCAGGTAAGCATCGATGCTTTCTTCCAAATGGTGACAGAGAATCAATATAAGATTCAGTATCGCGTCATGCTCAGCCGCTATCGTGGAAAGACCAACTGCCCGAAGTGTCACGGCACGCGACTGAAGCCTGAAGCCAATTATGTAAAAATAGGTGGACGAAGCATCACCGATTTGGTGCAGATGCCCATCGTGCGACTGAAACAATGGTTCGACCACCTGGAACTGACCGAACAGGAACAGCAAATCGGCAAGCGATTGCTCACCGAAATCAATTCACGTCTGCAATTCCTGCTGGACGTTGGGCTAGGCTATCTCACTCTCAACCGCATGTCAAACTCACTCAGCGGTGGAGAGAGCCAGCGCATCAATCTGACTACATCACTCGGCTCGTCCCTCGTGGGTTCATTATATATATTAGACGAACCCAGCATCGGACTGCACAGTCGCGACACCGACAGACTCATCCGGGTGCTCAAGGAACTGCAGGCCATTGGCAATACGGTGGTTGTAGTAGAACACGACGAGGAGATGATGCGTGCTGCCGACTATCTCATCGACGTTGGTCCCGATGCAGGCCGACTGGGTGGCGAAATCGTATTCGAAGGGAAAGTGCCTGACGACGACTCCCAACTCTCAATTCTCAACGCTCAATTCCCCAGGAGCCATACCGTCAAATACCTGCTGCACCAAGAGGTGATACCCGTTCCCAAGAGCCGTCGCCCTTGGAATCGTAAGATTGACATCAAGGGAGCCCGAATGAACAATCTGCGCGGCATCGACGTCGCTATTCCTCTCAACGTAATGACGGTAGTGACAGGGGTCAGCGGCAGCGGCAAGTCAAGCCTCATCAAGGGCATCCTCTACCCTGCCCTCAAACGAGCCTTGGGCGAAGTATGCGATGCACCGGGCGAATACATGGGACTTGGCGGCGACTACTTAGCGGTAAAGCACATCGAGTTTGTCGACCAGAATCCTATCGGTAAATCTACCCGTTCCAATCCTGCCACCTATGTCAAGGCTTACGATGCCATCCGCGACCTTTTTGCCGACCAGCCTTTGTCGAAGCAAATGGGATTCACTCCACAGTATTTCTCATTCAATGCCGATGGCGGACGCTGCGATGAGTGTAAGGGAGCTGGCGTCATCACAGTAGAAATGCAATTCATGGCAGACTTGGTGCTGGAGTGTGAAGCCTGTCATGGTCACCGTTTCAAGCACGACATCCTCGATGTACGCTACGAAGGTAAGAATATCGACGACGTACTCAACATGACCATCTCAGAGGCAATTCAGTTCTTTGGCGAGCATCAGCAGAAAGCAATCGTCAACAGACTGAAACCCCTGGAGGATGTAGGACTCGGCTATATCAAACTCGGACAGAACTCCTCTACCCTCTCCGGTGGTGAGAACCAGCGTGTAAAACTGGCCTACTTCATCGGACAGGAACGACAGGAACCCTCGCTCTTCATTTTCGACGAACCCACTACCGGTCTTCATTTCCACGATATCCAGCGACTACTTCATGCCTTCGACGCGCTGATAGAACGAGGGCATACCATCCTCATCATCGAGCACAATATGGAAATCATCAAATGTGCCGACCACGTCATTGACTTAGGTCCTGACGGTGGCGACCGAGGCGGTAACCTTGTTGCCTGTGGCACTCCCGAAGAAATAGCCGTCTGCAAGGAAAGTATTACAGGAAAATTCCTAAAAGAAAAACTTTGTTAGGAAAAAGTTTTGCTGAACCGATTTTTTATATTACCTTTGCATCCGAATTGAAAAAAGCGATCTTTGAAAAGTTGCCGATATGGCTCAGTTGGTAGAGCAACGCATTCGTAATGCGTGGGTCGCCGGTTCGAGTCCGGCTATCGGCTCTTACTAAAAGAAAAGAGTCAGAGCAATCTGACTCTTTTACTTTGCGAAATGCCTAATGCGGAATTTTCGTGCAAGTGAGCGCAGAAAGTTTACTTTATGCCGAGCGCAGCCGAAAATGCCAAAATTGAAGATTGCGGAATTTTCGTGCAAGTGAGCGCAGAAAGTTTACTTTATGCCGAGCGCAGCCGAAAATGCCAAATGCGGAATTAGCTCAGTTGGTAGAGCATTGGCTTCCCAAGCCGAGGGTCGCGGGTTCGAGTCCCGTATTCCGCTCAACTTTCTGACAAAAAATGAAGATGATTAAAAAATAATCACAGAAAAATTTGCAGGAGTGAAATAAAAGCATTACCTTTGCACCGCGTTTGAGAGAAAACGCCTAGGTTTTGACAAGAACAACCGGTAAAAGGAAGTTTGGGTGAGTGGCTGAAACCAGCAGTTTGCTAAACTGCCGTGCGGGTTACCGTACCGGGGGTTCGAATCCCCCAGCTTCCGCTGGGTTGACAAAACCAAACTTACATGTTGGTCGATTCATCTAATGGTTAGGATACAAGATTCTCAATCTTGGCATAGGGGTTCGATTCCCCTATCGACTACGAAGAAACATTCAAAATCCTCTGTAAATCAGTGATTTGCAGAGGATTTTTATTAAGGGCGTTAATTAGGTGTTAATCTTAACCAAGAATAAGAAAAGCGACCAACTGTTAATCTTTTCTTCTTTTTCTCTTGTTTGTTCTTATTCTACTATAATTTGAGTACCTTTGCACTCCGAAAAGATTAAATACAGGATAAGATGGAATCACAGAATTGTTGGGAACCAGTCATACATGAAAAGGAAAGTGTAATCAATGCTTTTGCAAAAGAAGCACTTGATAGTCTTGAAGAGCGTCTGATGCGAACTGCCGAGGGCGCATCAGATGAGTATATGGTTAAATTGGAAGAGGAAGAATATGCGAAAGCGGTAAAGATCCTTACGGACACCTACGCAGAATGCCCTCATGTGAAGCACATCCAAGATGCTCTCGATAGGCCAGATTTCATCTGGGATAGTGTGTTTATAGAAAACATTGGCCCTGATGCTGTTAATAAGTGGTATCGCAATCCTCTGAAAGCAGACATTCAGGCGTTCAAGAAAGACAATACCATCTATGATGCAGAGAATCCCTACTTCTCTTATATCTACAAGGTGGTACTCTATGAGAAATACGCCAAAATCCTTCTTGACAGAATCAAGCAGCGTAAGAAGATACGTAGTTTTGATGAAAATGTACGCAAGCAGAAGGAAAAGGCCCAGATGGAACTTGAAATAGATGCCTTCATCGCTGATATGGAGCAGAAACTCGCAGATAGAAAAAACCAAACCAAGAAAGAAAAAGTAACTACGAAAGGAACAACTGGCAAAACTCCATCAGTAACTCCTCCAGATTCAACCCCAACCTTACCCACGTTTGAGCATGTTTTGACTGATACCCAGTTGGAGCATCTGACAAGCATCGTTAAAGAACTACACATATTCCGTGAAGAAGATATCACGACAGAACAGATAAAGTCTATCTTTAATTGTTCCCCTACTGTCATACTCAAATCAAAGAACAATCGTCTGTTAGCTCATTTGTTTGACCAGCTATCACGT
>ONDP01000047.1 GCA_900316645.1 uncultured Prevotellaceae bacterium | reverse complement strand
CCCATCATCTCAACGTGAGCAGGAACAGAAGAAGAACCTGCGAACTGAGCGTCAGAGTGCATACGACCCATGGTGTCGGTCATACCGTAAGAAGCAGGACCAGCAGCCATGTTGTCTGGGTGCAGAGTACGACCCGTACCACCACCAGAAGCTACTGAGAAGTAAGGCTTGCCAGCCAGTGTGCGCTCCTTCTTGTAGGTACCTGCAACTGGGTGCTGGAAGCGGGTGGGGTTGGTAGAGTTACCCGTGATAGACACGTCAACATTCTCGTGCCACAGGATAGCCACACCTTCGCGAACATCGTCAGCGCCATAGCACTTAACCTTCAGGCGGCTGGGGTTGTTGCCATAAGGAACCTCCTTGACAATCTTCAACTCAGAGGTGAAGTAGTCGAACTGAGTCTGTACGTATGTGAAACCATTGATGCGGCTGATGATCTGTGCAGCGTCCTTGCCCAGACCGTTCAGGATAACGCGGAGGGGCTTCTTGCGAACCTTGTTGGCCATCTCGGCAATCTTGATGGCACCCTCAGCAGCAGCGAACGACTCGTGACCAGCCAGGAAGGCGAAGCACTCAGTCTCCTCGCGGAGCAGACGGGCAGCCAGGTTACCATGACCCAGACCCACCTTACGGTCGTCGGCAACAGAACCGGGGATACAGAAGCTCTGCAGACCGATACCGATAGCCTCGGCAGCGTCAGCGGCAGTCTTCACACCCTTCTTGATAGCGATAGCGGCACCACAAACGTATGCCCACTTAGCGTTCTCGAAGCAAATGCGCTGTGTGTCCTCACACATCTGATAGGGGTCAACACCAGCTTTTTCACAAATCTCGTTGGCTTCCTCAATACTATTGATGCCATTCTCTTTCAGAGCAGCAAGAACCTGGGCAAGAACCTGGTTGATACGGCGCTCCTGACTCTCAAACTGTACTTTTCTAATCATAGTCGTATCCTCCTTATTCTTTACGTGGGTCAATAGCCTTTACAGCACCCTGCTCCTCAGAAGTGCGTCCGTAAGAGCCAGTAAACTTCTTCACAGCCTCGTTGGCATCCATACCGTTCTTGATGGCTTCCATCATCTTGCCCAGGTGTACATACTCGTAACCGCAAACCTCGTTGTTGGCATCGAGGAACATCTTGGTGATGTAACCCTCGGTGAGTTCGAGATAGCGAGTACCCTTGGCAACGGTGCCATAGAGCGTACCAGTCTGAGAACGGAGACCCTTACCGAGGTCTTCCAGACCAGCGCCGATAGCCAGACCGCCCTCAGAGAAAGCACTCTGTGTGCGACCATAGACAATCTGCAGGAACAATTCGCGCATAGCGGTGTTGATAGCGTCGCATACCAAGTCGGTATTCAGGGCTTCCAACAGTGTCTTGCCAGGCAGGATTTCACTTGCCATAGCAGCAGAGTGGGTCATACCCGTGCAACCGATGGTCTCAACCAGTGCTTCCTGGATGATACCGTCCTTCACGTTGAGGCTCAGTTTGCAGGCACCCTGCTGAGGAGCGCACCAACCGATACCGTGGGTGTAACCCGAAATGTCCTTAATCTCCTTTGCCTGAATCCATTTGCCCTCCTCGGGAATGGGTGCAGGTCCATGATAGGCGCCCTTGCAGACGCTGCACATGTTCTTCACTTCTGTGGAATAAATCATTGCTTATATAATTTAAGATTAAAAATAAAAATCATCTATAACTTTGCAAAATTACTCTGTAAATTTCAACTATCCAAATGCCTATTCCTATATTTAAGAACAATTAACAGAGGAAAAAGATATTTTTTGTGTATCTTTGCACCCAAATGAACGACGTATATATATATAAGGTGGCAGGACACGTCTTCGAGCTATGGCTTCCGAAGGGTGATTCCTTGGCTCAGGAACTGAGTCAGTATGAGCCGTTTCGGATAGCAGCGAGCGACGCCTCTCCTGTGTTCCGCCTGCAGGTGTTGGTGGAGCGTCCGCAGACGGGCGAGTTTGTGCGTGAGATTCATCAGGACGATGATGGTTCCGAGATAATGGCGGGGCGCATTGACCAGCGTCCGTGTTTCGATTTCCTGTTGAATGGCAGGTGGCAGGCTCGTCTGATGACGGAGGAAACCTATCGTGAGGCTACCTTGTATGCCGAGGGCGAGCGTCTGTTTGGACTCAACGATGCGTTGATGGTGATGTTTGCGCTGAGCACAGCCGGTGAGCAGACGTTGTTGATGCATGCCTCAGTGGTGAGCTATCAGGGAGCGGCATATCTGATGCTGGGCAAGAGCGGAACGGGCAAGAGCACCCACACCCGTCTGTGGCTGGAGCATATTGAGGGAACGCAGTTGGTGAATGACGACAATCCCGTCGTGCGCATTGTCGATGGTCGCTTGATGGTGTATGGTTCACCCTGGAGTGGTAAGACCCCCTGCTATCGTAATGTGAGCTATCCCGTTGGAGCCTTTGTCCAGTTGAGTCAGGCCCCTTTCAATAAGATTCGTCGCATCAAGGGTATTGAGGCTTATGTCTCGTTGGTACCGGCTGTCTCGGGTAAGCGTTGGGACAAGCGTATTGCCGACGGACTGCACGCTACTGAAGACTGGGTGGCCAGTCATGTGCCGATGTATCATCTGCAGTGCCTGCCCGATGGTGATGCCGCCCTGACGTGTCGGAATGCTGTTGCTCCCCAGGTGGAGGCCTTGGAGGCCAGTTCGCAGAAAGTGGTCGCCACCGAAGAAACCATTAAGGCTGTTGCCGATTTGCTGAAGGAGGGTCATAAGGTCATCCTGCCCGTCAAAGGGCAGAGTATGTTGCCTTTTATCGTGGGTGGGCGAGACAGTGTAGAGCTGGTAGTGCCCGACGGTCCCTTAGCCATAGGTGATGCCGTTCTGGCGTGGGTTGACCGTTGCCGCTATGTGTTGCACCGTATTATCGAGATAGGAGCCGACGGCCATGTGATACTGATGGGCGACGGGAACATAGCCGGTAAGGAATACTGTGAGCTGGGCGATGTGGTGGCGCGTGCCGACTACGTGGTGAAGCCCAATGGTTCGCGTACCTATTTATATAGTGACAGCCAGCGTCGCTACTGGCGCTACTGGATGCAGTTCAAACCGTTGCGTCGTTGGATATTGGCTGTGTTGAGAAGAACAAAATACAAAAACAGTATATGAGACAGAAAAAAGGATTTACGTTGCGTACCGTCTGTGGCGAACATGTTATCGTGGCAGAAGGTCTTGAGGTGATTAATTTCAACAAACTGCTGAGTCTGAACGAGTCGGCAGCCTACCTTTGGGAACAGGCAGCAGCCCTTGGCGACTTCACAGCCGAGCAGTTAGCCGACAAGTTGTGTGAGGAATATGAGGTCACTCGCGAGCAGGCCCTTGCGGATGTTGACAAGATGATAGCCCAGTGGCAAGAGATAGGTGTCGTTGAATGAATTATATCAAGTGGCTTTGGCATAACACACGGGGCATCCGTGGCAACATGCTGTTGCGCATCCTCGTGGGCATCGGACAGGTATCGCTTGCCCTGCTGATGGTATGGCTCTGCCGCTATTTCATTGACGTCGCCATCAAGAGCGATTCGCAGGTCATTGTCCGTACGGTGGTGTCACTCGTACTGGTGGTGGCTGGCAATATCGCCTTGCGACAGTTGTATTTCTACACCACCATCCGTGCCACGGCCTATCAGGCCACACAGGTGCGCTTGCGCATCTTCGGGCATTTGCTGCGTCGCAGGATTTACGACGATGAAAAGCCGCTGCATTCGGGTGATGTCACTTCCCGACTGGAGACCGACGTATCCGCCATCAGTGATGCTGTGGCAGGCACACTGCCTCAGTTGGTTGTCACCACCGTCAAACTGGTGGGAGCTTTCCTGTTGCTTTACTCGATGGATCGCCAGTTGGCTTGGATGCTCTTGCTCTCCACCCCCCTGTTAGTAGTGATGGGTAAGTTGTTTGCCCGTCGCCTGCGCTCTATGACCCATGATGTGCGCGAGCAGGACAGTCGCATCCAGATGTTGGTGCAGGAGGGTATGGAGCATAATGCCATGCTGCGTGCGATGGAAAGCGGCAGTTGGCTGACGGGTCAGCTCGGCACGATGCAGCAGGGCTTGTTGTCGAAGATAGAGCGTCGTACGCGTTTCACGCTGGTAGCCCGTTCGGTGATGGCTGTCTGTTTCGGTTTCGGTTATCTGCTGGCCTTCATCTGGGGCGGTCTGCAGTTGCGCGACGGCATTATCACCTTTGGTGTGATGACCGCCTTCCTCCAGTTGGTAGCCCAGATTCAACAACCCATCCTCGACATGCTCAATATGATTCCCCAATTGATTCATGCCTCTGCCAGTATCGACCGCTTGGAGGAACTGGAGCAGAAAGACGCCGAGGGCGATCAGCAGCCAGCCCATGTGTTGGCGGGTACACCCGGTGTCCATGTCGAGGGTGTCACCTTCCGTTATCCCAATGGTCGCCGCTTTATCCTGAAGCAGTTCACCCATGATTTCCGTCCGGGCAGTCGCACGGCACTGATGGGCGAGACCGGTGCAGGCAAGACGACACTCTTCCGCATGATGTTGTCGTTGCTGCAAACGCAGGAGGGCAGTATTCAACTCTATAATGATGCCGAGCGCGTCCCTCTGACCGTTGAGACGCGTCGTAACTTCATCTTCGTACCTCAGGGCAATACGCTGATGAGCGGCAGCATCCGCTACAACCTGCAACTGGCTAATCCGCATGCCACCGACGAAGAGATGCGCCATGTGCTGCATGTGGCAGTTGCCGATTTCGTGTTCGACCTTCCCGACGGTCTTGACACCTCGTGCGGAGAGCGCGGTGTAGGATTCAGCGAGGGACAGGCGCAGCGCATCGCTATAGCGCGAGGACTGCTGCGCCCGGGTCATGTGCTGTTGCTCGACGAAATCAGTGCTTCGCTCGACGAACAGACCGAGCGCGAGCTCTTTACCCGCCTGTTCCAGAACTATGGCGATATGACCATTATCATGATTACTCACCGCTCTACAGTAGCCCAGTTGTGCGACGAAACGGTGAGTCTCAAGCGCCTTTAGTTGATGCAAGTCAAAAAGAAAGCTATTTCTTGGTGAAATAGCCAAAATTACTTGTTGTGTTCGCACACAATTTGTACCTTTGCATTGTCAAAAGACAAAAAGATTGTTTCAGGAACGTAAAGAGAAAGATTGTTTCAGGTATTAATGTAAAAAGTTAAGAGATTATGATTATTTTGAATTATGTTGTAGTTTCGCTCGCTAAGAAAACTATTTCACTGATCAAGAAATAACAGCGAGCTTTTTTGTGAGAAAATTGAATTAATTTGAGAGAATAAAAACACAGAGCCCTGCTTGTCCACTGGATAGGCAGAGTTTTTTTTAATTGATAATTCTTTTAGTCGGCCTGTGGCCTTTGTAAAAGCGTCACAAGTGCCGAGCGGATAATTGACAATTGACAATTGACCTTTGACCTATGACCTTTGACCATTTAAACTTCTCACTATGAACTATGAACTATGAACTATGTTCACTTTTCCCTTAAATCATTCCTCATATCTTCCCCCTTTCTCCCCTCCCTTTTAGGGGAGGGGTCGGGGGTGAGGCTTCTTAACCCTCTGCATTCCTCCAAGATGCTGATGAGTTCGTCCATCTTTTCGGCACGCAGCATGGCGATGCGGGTTTGGCGGAAGTTGGGAATACCTTTGAAGACAGGTGAGGCAGCCAGGTGGCGACGCGTATGCAGGATGCCGCACAACTCGGCAGACTTCTTGCTGGAACGCATTTCCTCCGTGTCGCAGCGCTCTATGTTGATGCGCAGCTGCTCTTCTAATACGTCGATTTTCTCGTCGAGTGTCAGTTCTTTCCTGCTGAATATCCAGGGACAGCCGAAGGTGGCGCGCCCTATCATCACAGCATCCACCCCATAGGTGTCGAAGGCTCGGTCGGCATCAGCCAGCGACTTGATGTCGCCATTGCCGATGATGGGGATGTGGATGCGCGGATTCCGCTTCACCTCACCGATGAGTGTCCAGTCGGCGTCGCCCGTGTACATCTGTGCTCGTGTGCGTCCGTGGATGGTCAGCGCCTGGATGCCGCAGTCCTGCAGCTGTTCTGCCAGTTCGGTGATAATCAGTTGTTCGGCATTCCAACCCAGTCGCGTCTTTACCGTGACGGGCAGATGGACGGCATCCACCACCTTGCGTGTGATTTCCAGCATCTTGGGGATATTCTGCAGCATACCGGCACCAGCCCCTTTGCCAGCCACCTTCTTCACGGGGCATCCGAAGTTCAGGTCTATCACGTCGGGTCCAGCCTGTTCCACGATTCGGGCAGCCTCCACCATTGCGTCCACGTCGCGTCCGTAAATCTGAATACCCACCGGTCGTTCCTCGTCGGCAATAGTCAGTTTCTGAATGGTCGATTTCACGTCGCGCACCAATGCCTCAGCCGATACGAATTCCGTATAGACCATCGACGCCCCGAACCGCTTGCACAGCAGTCGGAATCCAATGTCCGTCACGTCCTCCATCGGTGCCAGGAAAATCGGTCTTTCGCCTAATTCTATATTACCTATCTTCATAACCTCATCCATCATCCATCTTACATCACCAAATGATACGTTCCGCCAGCCATTGCCCTGATGATGCCCTTCATCTCCATCTGAAACAGGAGGGCAGTGAGTTCGCCAATAGGTAGGTTGGTCTTCACACTGATGATGTTCAGTTGCAGGTCGTTCGTATTCTTCAGCACATCTACAATCTGCTGCTCCTCAGCCGACAGGTCGGGAAACAACTCCCCCTCAACAGGGGAAGCGTGAGAGGGTCTTACCTTCCATCCCATCGACTCCATGAAGTCCTTTGCCGACGTGATGAGCCCAGCCGTATTGTCGCGAATCATCTTGTTGCAGCCCTCGGAGTAGGGCATACCCACAGCCCCCGGGAAGGCAAACACGTCGCGCCCGTATTCCTGGGCAATGCGACAGGTGATGAGACCGCCACCCTTGTAGGCACTCTCCACCAGAATGGTGGCGTCCGACATACCGGCTACGATGCGGTTGCGCTGTCGGAAATTGTTGGGCAGTGCCTGCGTCTGACTCATGTATTCCGTCAGCAGTCCACCGTGGCGCGTCATTTCGGCAGCCGTGTCGCGATGTTGGTAGGGGTATATCTGGTCGAGTCCGTGCGCCACGACACCGATGGTGTCAAAACCGTTTTCCAATGCACTCCTGTGGGCACAGATGTCAACTCCGTAGGCCAGTCCGCTCACGATCAGCACGTCGGGACACAGCTGTCGCAGTTCACTCACGAAGTGGCGTATCAAGTCCTGTCCGTAGGGGGTGCATTGCCTTGTCCCCACGATGTTGATCACCTGCGGAGGGTTCAGGTTGGCGGTACCTTTATAATATAATAGGATAGGAGCATCGGCACACTCGCTGAGTCGTCGCGGATAGTCGGCATCCTTGATGGTCAGCACGCGGATATTCTTCTCGGTCACAAACTCCGCCTCGTCCCATGGTAAGCGCGCCTTGGTGGCCTCATAAACAGCCTGCGCGTCGCCCAGTTCCTTATACAGTTGCAGGGCGACGGCATGGTTGACACCCGACAGCCGCGTCAGTGCCATCGAGTAGTATATCTCCTCGTTGTCGGTTATCTGCATCTGATGTTTCTGAACTTCCAGCTGCTTGAAGGTTCAACGAGTTCAAATTCCTCGGCTGTGATGGGCAGGGCAGGGAATACTAGGGCGAAGCGCAACTTCTGGTATGGCCATGGAATCTTGGTCACTACAGGAGCCACTGTCACGTTCTCGACACTGCGCAGGCGCAGTTTGTCGCTGCCCTTGCTTCTGATGTAGGTGTCCGACTTAATGTATAGCTCGTCGTTAGGCATATCGGCCTCGCATTCCAGTTCGATACGTGTCTCGGTGTCCGAGCAGCTCACGCGTACAATCTTCGTCTGTGTATTGTCCTTCTTGCCTTTGCTGATGGGATTCTGTGCCGTGAAGCGATAGCGTGTATAGTCGGGCAGGATGGTGGTCTTGTTGTTCAGCACACTAGGACCCTCCTCCGTGCGTCCGGCCTTCTCGTAGAGGCTGTTGATTTTCAGTGTGACACTCTTCTGGTCGGTATATCCGTAGTCGCAGTTCAGTTTGGCAGCCTCCTCGTATTTGTCGAGTGCGTCAGCCCATTTCTCTTCCGACTCCAGACTCTTGGCTTCGTTATAGACTTTCTCGAAAGTAGGCTGATACTGTGCTTTCTCGCGTTCGAAAATCTCCATGGCCTTCTTACGCTCCGACGAAGCGATAATAGAACCTAAAATACCCACACCGCCGCTAATGGCCTGTGTTGTGTGCCAGTTGTTCCACTGTGCGTTAGTTGACAGGGCTATTCCAGCCATGAGAACCATCATCAAAATTTTCTTCATAATCGTTGTTATTAAATTGTTATGTTATAATCGGATAAGTGTTGAGCCCAATCGTCCTATCTGTACGGCATAGACACCGCGCTGCAGACCGTCGAGACTGACGTAGCCGCCTGCCACCTGCGTCTGGCGCACGATGGCTCCCGACAGGTTGTAGAGTGTGACCGCCGTTCCGTCCTCGGCCCCCTCGGCATAGAGTCGGTTGTCGGCCATGCGGAATGTCACTCCCTCCGGTTGGTGCTGACTGAGTTCGCTGATGGCTGTTGGCAGTCCCAGCACATAGAGTATTCCCTTGTAGGCATTCAGTTTACCATGACCGGCACGGATGCCCGCTTTCTGGGTAAACTCGTCGGTATCGGTGCTATGCTCGATGATTTCCTTCACCTTGTCGATGGTCAGTGTGATGCCCTTGTCGTGGGCAGCCTGCAGCCACAGGGCAATGATGAGAAATTCTGGTCGGCAATGACGTCGTTGAATTCATCGTCCATGAACGAGTTGCTGGCACTATAGATACAGTGACCGGGTGTTACCACGAAGGGATGCCGGTGGCCGGCATAGTCAATGCCATAGCTGGTGTATCTGGATATATTGCCTACTGTTTCCTTCGCATCAGTTGTTGGTTTTTCACCTGCTTCGCTAACAACCAGATTGTTGGCGCTCCATGAACCCACGCTGATGGGAACACCAGTGGTGCAGAGGTCGCCTACGCTGACATCGGCAGACCCCTTGTCAAACCCCTCGGCGTCCTCAAACTCGCAGCCGCTATCGGAGTTGACCCATGCGCGTTGCTCTATGCTCTCGTCAGCCGTCATCTCGACGCCTAATCTGATGTCGCTGTTCATTATTAATCCAATCGCCTGGATGGTTGTGGTGGTCAGCTTGCGATTACCTCCCTCCGGATCCTGTGTCTCGCCGATACCGTTTTTAACAGCCATCGCACCGCCCGAATTGTAATAACGGCTTTTGCCTTCACTGTCTTTCATCAGTTTCAGCAAGTCCTTGCTCAGCTCGTCCTCGCGCGCCTCCTCTCCTTCCTTGGATATGGCAGCCTGTGAATCGATGCCGTTCGCAAGCAGATGCGTTCCCGTGGTGGCCACCTCCGTCTTCTTCTCAATGTCGTAGAGGAAGATTCTTATCTTGACAGGCTTGTCGGTCAGCAGGTAGTTGATGAAACTGTATGAGTTGCCCCTGGATAACAACACCTTGAGCGGGTGGTCGGCATCTATCGTTTTGTGGACGTGACATCTTTCGCCTCCCTCGTTGCCTGAGGCAATGGTCATGATATTGCCTCTGTCGCAGAAATTCTTATATGCCAGCGATTCGGCACTGGTACCGTCGTGGGGTCCTACTGCCGTGTTCATGCTCATCGTCACTATCATGGGCTTGCCTGCATTCTTGGCATATTCCTCCATGTAGTTCATTGCATTGATAACGTTGAGCACCTCTACGTTGGTAGTGCTTCCTTCGTATTTCTTATTTTGTTGTTCGTCGGCATACGTATCGCTGAAAATGAGTTCTGCCTTAGGTGCTATACCGGCGAGACTGCCGCCCGCAGTACCCTTCACGTTGGCAACCGGACTGGCTGCTGCACATCCGGCTACGTGTACGCCGTGGAATGTATTGGTCTGTTTCAGCTGCAGGGTGTCGAGTATCATGTCGGGCGTGTCGAAGATCGAACCGTCCACTTCCTTGCCGTCAACCACCGCCTTCTTGCCCTTTCCCTCGGTATAGGTCATGCCGGACATATAGACAGCCTTGATGCGCAGGTTACCATTCTCGTCTTTGAAGACGGGGTGGGTGCAATCGAAACCGGAGTCAATGACTCCAATGATGACGCCCTCGCCGTTGTAGGCCTGTGGCAGTTGCTCGCCCGTGCCGTTCTGCACCTCGTCGGTGTGTGTGACCTGTCGCGACTTATCGAGTTTCAGCAGGGGTTTCGTACCTATCGCAATATTCGCCACCCCCTCCAGTTGGGCAATGTCAGTCAACTGCTCGGCTGTGGCAGCCACCATCAGCATGCGCCCCATAGCCGCCTTCACTTCTGCGCCCCTTTCCGCTATCTGTGTGCTCACCGCGTCGGGGTCTGCATCCGCTTGAACGTTCACCATGAAAAGTCCGGGCTTCTGTTCTTCTGCCGACGCAGCACGCTTTGTCTTTGCCTGCTGCACGTAGGCACTCACCATCGGGGCCAGTTTGCTTTGTGCCGTCATACTGCCGCAGCTCATCAGCAGCAAAGCCAGCAACCCGAACAGTTTCTTTTCCTTAAACATTATATATATTGTTTTAGTGTTTGCAAATTTAAAATAAAAAACTGAAATACACTCGCTATTACTACATTTTTTATGTCCGAATCGTTAAATTTTGGCGTTAAATGATATTTTTTTTCCTTTTTCATGCACGATTCTTATTCTTTTTGTTACTTTTTTCTGACTGGATGGTTACATGGGACAAGGGTGAGGTTGATTACACGGTGGCTAACCAATAACCACTCGTCCGAATTTTCACTTTTGATGTTTCACATCGAACCTGCTCACGCTCGGCATAGCTGATGCAAGCATCGCTCTGCTCTCGCTTAATCGCAGCTTTCACTTTTCACTTTTCACTTCTTCACTTTTCACTTTTCACTTTTCACTTTTCACTTCTTCACTTTTCACTTCTTCACTTTTCACTTCTTCATCGCCCACCCTCGGGCTATAAACGGCACCAGTTCTTCCTGTTGCTTCACCGTCAGTCCACACTCCAACTGTTGCCAGCGCAGCACCAGCTTCGCACGTGCCTCATCGTTGAACTTCGTGGCAATGTAGAGACACTCGATTTTGGTGAGTAGGTAACAGGGGCGAAGCTCACCTTTCTTGTCCTGATATTCAACCAGCGCAAATTTGCGCCCGTTGACTTTCAACCATGCAGGCTCCATGTTTCGGATAGCCTTCATTACGTCCAGAGAGCGAGGTTGCCGAACATCGCACAGATGTACTCATCCTCGTAATCACCACCAAGCTCCTTGAGCCTGATCATCGACTTGGCCAGCTGGCCGTTGTCACTTTTCTTACTTGGCACATAGACAGCTTCCGTCTGTGCCACCACTTTTAAAATCTTTGTTTCCATTGTTTTTGTTAGTTTGAATTTAAACCCTGCTTTTATAGCCACCCCTTTCCAAGGGGCTCAAAATGTATCAGTAAGTCAAAGAGCACTTGTGATTGATTCACGATGCAAAAGTACAAACATACAAAAACAAAAACCCCCTACGCAGGGGGTACGCGTAGGGGGTACGGATTTAGCTAAACAGCTAAAAATCAGTCAAATATGTTTTTCAATCTATCCTGAAATTCCAATGACTTCTTTTGTTCCATAGCAGTATTGTAGTCACCGCGCATATTGTTACGGTGCCACAACGCCTCGAACATTTTCCATTTATTAGTAATGTTAAGCCGATAGGCCAGCATGTTGGCCATCAGAGCCGCCTCAGGGCGCGACACCGTAGGCTGACCGTCGTCGTCAATCAGTCCTGCCTGCTTCAGTCTTTCCCATAGCTCACTCTTGGCCAGCACTTCGGGCACGTCAGTCTGCACGCGTTCCTCCTGCCGCTTGCTGACGTTCACCGTACCGGCTTTGTCAATCGAGAGGTTCACCACTTCGTTGTCGTGCACATCAACATAGTTGCCCTGCACGTAAATCTTATTCCCAGCCATTGCTTACTTTCCTCCCTCTGCCACTCTGTTTACACTGCCGTTGTCGTGAATGTCGTTATAGTTGCCCTGCACATTCACCACCTTCGTCTCCGTCTGTTCGTCGTCCAAGCTGTCAAGCGTTGCAGCCAAGTCGGGAGGAAAGACCATGCTGTTGGCAACAGCCATTTCCAGCACCATTTCCTTCACGGCTATGCGTTTCTCTATCCGCTTGTGTTTCGACTTGTTGACGAAAGTGCGGAGTATCTTAATCGTTTCTTCCTGCGGTGATTTCTTAGCCATCCCAGTCGAGAGTTTTGTCAGTTCCGAGAGTTTCATCTCCAGCTCTTCGCTCTTGGCCTTCTCTTGCTGCAACTGTTCGTGCAGAGCGTCGTTCTCGCTCGTTTGCTGATCTAACGCCTCTTGCAGTTCTTCGTTTTTCGATATCAGTTGGTCAAAACATTCCATCAATCTCTGATAAGCTTTCTGTTCCTCCACCTTTTCCATCAGTCGCTCGCGTTCACGCTCTAAGGCGAGACGCAAGTCATGCGCTATTTCTTTGAAATTCTCTACCATCATTTTTGAATTGATTTTTTAAAGTTTCTAGTTATTTGTCCCCACCTCAGCCATCAGGCGAAAACGGACGCAAAATTACAAAAAAATAATGGCCCGGCAAAATGCCAGACCACTAACTTTTATATAAAAATCGTTAAACCCTTATAGAGTACACAAAAGGAACGCGTTCCTTTTGTGTACATTTGGTTGATATCAGTTCGACTTATAAGCTGCAATGCGCTTTGCTACGTTTTCCTGGAGGTTTTTATAGAAGAACGAGTAGTCGTTTTCGTGGAAACTGGCTGGCCCGAAGAATTCTTTCCCTTCGGTGACAGGAGCTGTAGTGTTAGTCACGATGACGCCACGGGCAAGGTTTATCTGTGCATCGACGCCGAGGTCAACGAACTCACGAGCACCTGTTTCTTTGTTCTGCACGAGCGAACCCTTGTTCTCACTGGCGGATGCGTAGGTTTCGTCGAGCTTCCAATTCAACGGATTGATGCTTATAGCACCCGGGAGCACCACGACGTTCCTGGCGTTCTCCTCTACGTTCTTGGGACCCTCAGTGTTATAGCTGATGATGACACCCGTGTCGCTCTCTCCGGTTGCAAACTTCAGGTGCGGATATGCTTCGAGGTCATCTTTTGTGATGGCAAAGCCAATGGGGTAGGCAGCCACCATGCGCTGGTAGTAATCGAGGTGCTCTGAGAAGTAGTTTTTCAATACATACCTGACCATGGCCGAGCCTTGACTGTGACCAGCAATAATGAACGGACGTCCATTGTTACAATTCTCGAAGTAGTAGTCGAGCGATGCTTTGATGTCGGTATATGATAAACCAGCAAGCGCTGCGTCGATGTTTCCGGTTTTCTTTGCGATTTCATTGGCATACCTCATGCCGGCCTGGCGGTAGTATGGTACAAACACGTTGCAAGACTCCTCAAACAAGGTTGCATTCGTCTCATATTCACCATTGGCTAACATGATCATCTCTGGGTTGTCAATGGGTACGTAATTGGAGGCACCATCGTCGAAGCTCGACTCAACGTACGATGTAGAGTAGATGTAGATAGCATCAACGTCTTTGGTGATT
>ONDP01000038.1 GCA_900316645.1 uncultured Prevotellaceae bacterium | reverse complement strand
AGGACCGTCAGTAGCAGCAACAACAAGGATAGCACCGTCCATCTGAGCAGCACCAGTTACCATGTTCTTCACATAGTCAGCGTGTCCTGGGCAGTCAACGTGAGCGTAGTGACGTTTTGCAGTCTCGTACTCAACGTGAGCGGTGTTAATGGTGATACCACGCTCCTTCTCTTCAGGAGCATTGTCAATCTGGTCGAAAGACTTAACCTCAGAAAGACCCTGCTTAGCCAATACGGTGGTGATAGCAGCAGTCAGAGTAGTCTTACCATGGTCAACGTGACCAATTGTACCAATGTTTACGTGCGGTTTGGTGCGCACAAAATTCTCTTTAGCCATAGCTTTTCTTTGTTATAATTATAAATGAATGATCGATTTAAATCCACGTTTTCACTAGAGCTGTTACTGAGATTTGAACTCAGGACCTCTTCCTTACCAAGGAAGTGCTCTACCACTGAGCTATAACAGCGAGCTAAGAGCGGAAAACGGGGCTCAAACCCGCGACCCCCAGCTTGGAAGGCTAGTGCTCTATCAACTGAGCTATTTCCGCAAACTTCCTGTTCGGAAGTGGGTGGTGATGGATTCGAACCACCGAAGTCGAAAGACAACAGATTTACAGTCTGCCCCATTTGGCCGCTCTGGAAACCACCCTTAATTTTCTCTTTGCTTTGTTGAGCCTCTGAACACGATTGACTTCGTCTATCCTTTCGGCTCTTTCGAGCCTCCGAGAACGATTGACTTCGTCTATCCTTTCGGCTCTTTCGAGCCTCTTGTCGGATTCGAACCAACGACCCCGAGATTACAAATCACGTGCTCTGGCCAACTGAGCTAAAGAGGCTTCACTAAGCATCCGCTCCCCGAATGCGTTGCGAATGTCGGAAAGCGGATGCAAAGGTAGGCATTATTTTCGAAATACCAAAACTTTTTCTCAGTTTTTTTATCTATTACGCAATTTTTCTTTGTATTTCTGTAGTTGAACCTTCATAGAATCCACACAAAGATCAGTACTTTCCTCAAAAGTATCACTGATTTTTTCAACAAACAACGTTGTTCCTGGAACGGTAGCAGTCAGGCTTACCTGCTTGTTCTGTGCGGTAGCTGGTTTAACTACCTTACATTGCACTTCTACCTTTTGGATGTCCTCAAAAGTTTTTTCCAACTTGGCGACCTTCTTGTCGATGAACGCCTGTAACTTCTCAGTAGCGTCAAAGTGAATTGACTGAATCTTAATTTCCATAGTTACCTCCTATTTTAAAAGGTTAGTTAAGCCCTTGGGTGGGCATTTTTATATACTTTCTTCAATTGTTCGAATGTGGTGTGGGTATAAATTTCCGTAGTGGCTACGCTCTCATGACCCAACAATTTGCGCACACTCTCCAAACCAGCCCCATTATTAAGCATCGCTGTTGCAAACGAATGCCGCAAAACGTGAGGTGAGCGTTTTTTGAGAGTCGTGACCTGCGAGAGGTGGTCTTTCACCAGTTTTTCAACCTGTGACCGTTTGATGCGTTCTCCTTTTTCCGATGTAAACAAAGGATCTGTAGCGTGCCCCACCTCAGCATCACGTAAGGCGATATAGTTTTGTAGTTCTTTCTCAAGTTCGGCGCCAAAGGGAATGATGCGCTGCTTATTACGCTTACCTGTCACCTTGAGCTGGTGCGAAGTAAAGTCAACATCCGCCGTATTAAGGCCTACCAGTTCTGCCAAACGCACGCCAGTACTATAAAATGTTATTATAATGGTACGCGCACGTACATCTTTATATTGAGAACCCCACATCTCCTTGATATCAAGCAGACGATCCATCTCGTTCTCACGTACGAATTGAGGCAGTGGTTTTTGCTTTTTCGGTCCCTTCACAACATGCGAAGGATCGTGCTTCACCAGTCTTCGTGATAAAGCAAAACGATAAAAAGAACGCACGGCACTCAAACAGCGGTTTACTGTTGATGCCATGTCGCCTTTATCCATCAGACTTTCCATCCAGTCACGGATGACATCCGAGTCTATCGACTCCCATGAAAGCTGACCTTCCCGATTTTTGAAATACGACTCAAACTCTCTCAGACTTCGCTCATAGCTTTGCACTGTGAGTTCTGAGCGGTTGCGCTCATACTTCAGGTAGTCTAAGAATTTTTCTATCATATTCATTCGTCGCTTCTCTTTTCGGCAACGAATTTACGAAGAAATCTTCAAACTACCAAATAATTTGGCTACTTTTTTTATTCTTCGGTAGCGCGCAGCTTCTGTACGTAAATAGCGTGTTCCATCTTGAGGCGCTTCAGTACAGAAGGTTTGTCAAACTGCTGACGGCGACGGAGTTCCTTAATAACGCCTGTCTTCTCAAACTTTCTCTTAAACTTCTTGAGGGCCTTCTCGATGTTCTCGCCTTCCTTTACTGGTACAATAATCATGTCGTTTTTTGCTTTTATTTTTTAAGTTAAACTTCTTGTTTTGCAATTAAGCGGGTGCAAAATTACAACTATTTTACGAAATGAGCAAGTTTTTTTGCCTTTTTTTGTATTTATATTGGCAATGTTGCGTTTCTAAGCCATACTTTTTCGTTTTCTGCAAGGTATGGAGAGAGTCGTTCATAGCACATTTCATGATATTGATTCAGCCATTCCCGTTCATCATCCGTTAGCATTTCTATCATGATAGGACGCTTGTCGATAGGACAAACCGTAAGTGGTTCAAACTTCAAGAAACGGCCGCATTCTGTCTCTTGGGCTTGGATGACAAGAAGCGTATTCTCGATTCTGACGCCAAAGCGGCCTTCAAGATACACCCCTGGCTCATCCGTGACCGTCATTCCTTCACGCATCTTTGCCGGGCGCCATTCCATACGAATCTGATGAGGACCTTCGTGTACGTTCAGATAACTCCCCACCCCATGACCTGTACCATGCAAATAATTCAAGCCTGCCTTCCACAAATCCTGCCGGGCAACAGCATCCAGTTGAGTACCACTGGCACCATCAGGGAAATGAAGATGCTGCAACTGCAGATGACCTTTCAGAACCAGCGTATAAACCCTTCGCTGTTCCTCCGTCAGCGTTCCCAATGCGACAGTACGGGTAACATCTGTCGTACCATCTTGGTATTGCGCCCCACTGTCAATGAGCAACAATCCCTGCGGCTGCAGTTCCACATCCGTTTCAGGCGTGGCTTCGTAGTGCACGATAGCACCATGCGCCTCATAACCGGCAATCGTATCGAAGGAAAGACCGCGATAGAGCGGCTGTTCTGCACGCAAAGACGCCAATTTGTCAGAAACTGATAGTTCTGTCAGTTTCTCTTTTCCTATACACTCGTCCAACCACTTCAGAAATTTTACCAATGCGATGCCGTCACGCAGCATCGCAGACCTAAAACCCTGTTTTTCCCTTTCATTCTTGATGGCTTTCAAAGTTGGAACGGGCGATGTTTCCCTCACGATGTTACACTTTACCTGTTGATAGAGCGTATAACTCACCTCATCAGGATCGAGCAGGATATTATATTCGAAATAGTCTTTCAATCCTTTGGCGATATCCGTATATTCTGCCGTTTCAACACCTTGAGTTTTCAGATAAGAACGCACCTCGTCCGTTACTTTCACCTTATTGATAAATAGCGTAGCCTTGTCAGACGCTATCAGCAGATAGGCCACAAATACCGGATTGCAATGCACGTCACTGCCTCTAAGATTAAGTATCCATGCAATATCGTCCAATGCCACCACCAGCATACCGTCGGCATGTTGCTGACGGAGGGCCTGACGGATGCGCTTCAGTTTCGATGTCGTTTCTTCACCTGCCAGTTCTATCGGCTGTATCACCACAGGGTTCAGAGGAATCACCGGACGGTCCTTCCATATCCGATGCAACGGATCAAAGTTAGTACGGACAGTAATTCCCCCTCTACGTTTCAACTCCTCTTTCAACTGTTCCACGTCAGCTACTGAAACAACCAAGCCATCCACCCCGATTTCCTTATCGCTCATATCTGCCAATTCACTGGCTATCCATTCATAGATAGTTGGCGTTCCTTCCACCTTTTGCTTCATCAGCTGATATTCCGTACCTCTGAGTTGGTCTTCTGCTTGAATAAAATAGCGCGAATCCGTCCATAGCGCTGCACTCTTCAACGTCACTACGGCAATACCGGCAGAGCCCGTAAAACCACTTATCCACTCACGGCCTTTCCAATAATCTGCCGTATATTCGCTGTTATGTGGGTCTGTCGTGGGAAAGACAAAGGCACTCAAGTGCTCCCTCCGCAACTCTTCCCTCAGCATCGCCAACCGTTCCGCTACGTTATTCTTCATTGTCTTAGTGTCTATTATCAGTTTACAAAAATACATATTTTCCACGTATGAGCAAAGAAAATCATCATTTTTTGCTACACCGAGTTAGCAAAGGTATATTTTTTCAGAATAAATAACATTTTTAATTGTGAATTGAGAATGGAGAATTGAAAAATATTCGTAACTTTGCAACCACTAATAATACATTAAAACAAAAGCAATAGAATTATGGCATTTTTAACTAATGACAAATTGACCATCGTCGGCGCAGCTGGTATGATTGGTTCAAACATGGCTCAGTCAGCTTTGATGATGGGCTTGACAAGTGAGATCTGTCTTTACGACGTATTCTCTCCAGAGGGTGTTGCCGAGGAGATGCGCCAGAGTGGTTTTGACGAGGCAAACATCGTAGCTACCACTGATCCCGAAGAGGCTTTCAAGGGTGCTAAGTACATCATCTCTTCTGGTGGTGCTCCCCGTAAGGCTGGTATGACCCGTGAGGATCTGCTTGCCGGAAACTGTAAGATTGCCGAGGAGTTGGGTCAGAACATCAAGAAGTACTGTCCTGATGTAAAGCACGTTGTCATCATCTTCAACCCTGCCGACCTGACTGGTCTGGTAACCCTGCTCTACTCTGGTTTGAAACCAGGTCAGGTTACTACCCTCGCAGGCCTTGATACAACCCGTCTGCAGAGCGCTCTTGCCAAGAAATTCGGTGTTAAGCAGTGCGAGATTGAGGGCTGTGCCACTTACGGTGGACATGGTGAGCAGATGGCTGTTTTCGGAAGCCACGTTACCATCAAGGGCCGCAAGTTGACCGACATCATCGGAACTGCCGAGTTCCCCGCTGAGGAATGGGAGCAGATGAAGGTTGACGTTACGAAGGGCGGTGCCAAGATTATCGAGCTCCGTGGGCGTAGCTCATTCCAGAGCCCCTCTTACCTCTCTGTTGAGATGATCCGTGCCGCTATGGGTGGTGAGCCTTTCCGTTTCCCCGTTGGAACATACGTTAAGACTGACAAGTACGACCACATCATGATGGCTATGAAGACCACCATGACTGCCGAGGGTGCTAAGTTTGAGGTTCCACAGGGTACTGCCGATGAGAATGCCAAGCTCGACCAGAGCTACGAGCACCTCTGCAAGATGCGCGACGAGTTGGTAACTCTCAACATCGTTCCTCCCATCTCTGAGTGGAGCAAGATTAATCCAAACCTGTAAAAAGTCACAAGGCCGTAAGACCTTTTACTGAATAAATCGGGGTGTTCGCTGAAAATAGTTGCGAGCGCCCCGATTTCTGTTTACCTTTGCACTCAGAAATTTGGTTCATACTTTAATTGTTATAAGATATTGGTTAGTAGAAAAATTGATTAATAGTTTTATGGTAGTTGGACAACCGTCGCCAGCATGTGAATGTTAAGGCGACGGTGTTTTTTTTGGATATTCCAAGGAAAATGCTTATATTTGCACCCTGATTCTTAATGGGATGAAGAATATGTGGATGTTAATCTTTATGGGCTTGCCCCTACTGACTCTTGCTTATATCGGCTGGCACTTCTGGTATCTGCTGCCCCTGTCGGCATTGTGGCGAGCACTGATTATCTGTGTGATGGTGGGGTGTTTCCTACTGACCTTTGCCAATTTCTCACGTTCCACCGACGGAATGCCAATGCCTTTGGCGGTCACATGCTACGAGGTGGCTAATTCTTCACTCATCATCCTACTTTACCTCTTCATGCTTTTCCTTGTGCTCGACCTTGGACGGTTGGTACGCCTTATCCCGCGTACCTTATTATATAATAACTGGACAACCGTTATAGCGATTGTCGTACTGATGACTGCCGTCTTCACCTATGGCTATCTGCACTACAAGCACAAGTATCGTGAGGAAATCAATCTCACCACCAAAAAGCCTATGGCCAAACCCCTGAAACTCGTCATGATGAGCGACCTGCATCTGGGTTACCACAACCGCAGGGCTGAATTGCACCGTTGGGTCGAGATGATTAACGAAGAACATGCCGATGCCGTCCTGATTGCAGGCGACATCATCGACATGAGCATACGTCCTCTGAAGGAAGAAAAGATGTTCGAGGAGTTCAAACTACTGAATGCACCTGTCTTTGCCTGCCTGGGTAATCACGAATACTATAGCGGTGAACCCGACGCGCAAAAGTTCTACGAACAGGCTGGCATCCATCTGCTGCAAGACTCAGCCACAGTGGTGGGCGACCTCTGCATCATCGGACGTGACGACCGCACCAACCGGCACCGTATGGGACTGACGGAAATCATGAAGCAGGCTGACCGCACCAAGTTCACTATCCTGCTCGACCACCAGCCCTACCACTTAGAACAGGCAGAGCGACAGAAAATCGACTTCCAGTTCAGCGGGCATACCCACCACGGACAAATGTGGCCCATCTCATGGATTACGGAAAGCATCTACGAATGTGCCTTCGGACCTTATCAGAAAGGCGACACCCGCTATTATGTCAGTTCGGGTATCGGCATCTGGGGCGGCAAGTTCCGCATAGGAACCCGCTCGGAATACGCAGTCATAAACATCAACAACAAATAACAGACAACTTATGAAGAAATTATTTCTATTTGCCATCATCATGCTGACCAGCCTGTCAGTCAACGCACAAGAGAGTGGCGACAGCGTGAAATCAAAGAAAATCGACAAGATAAAAATCTGCAAGTCGAAGTACGAGGACAGCATGAAGGGTGAAGTCGACCTTTCATTCCGTTTGAATGTGGGCATGAACACTATGACAGGAGCTCCCGACGACTACTCGTCTAAGATATGGCCTTCATGGGACTTCGGTATGGCAGTCACTGCCGACTGGTTCCCTTTTGGTGCTCGCAACTCATGGAGCATCGGTCTGGGTGTGAATTGGCGCAAATACCGTTCTGGCAAGGACACCTATTGGGTAAAGGGCGAGGGTAATGCCATGATGCTGACTCCCTATGCCGAAGGACTAGACCATCACAAGACCACACTCCACGTATTCAGTCTGCAAGTACCAGTACTCTACACCCACTATTTCGACGACGACCAAGACTGGTATATCACCTTGGGTGCCCTGATCAATTTCAACACAGGAGCACATACCACTCAGCAGTATGAAATAGACGACCAAGACTATGATATAGAAACCAACAAGATAGGCCAGCGTCCTATCACTGTCGACCTGATGTTGCAGGCCGGCATACCAGGATGTCCTGATTTCTACATCAAGTACAGCCCCACTACCTTCTTCAAGGAAGGACGAGGCCCCAAGATGCATCAGTTGAGCTTTGGTATCTTCTTGTAAAAGGGATTAGAAACGACATTCAGGATTCTCTTCCATGAACGTCTTGGCATATTCTACGTAATGCTTGGCATTATCCGTCTGGCCCGGACGCACAGGTTTGAGATACTTAGCAGGAACGCCACCCCATATCTCGTGGGGTGGTATTTTTGTATGCTGCAGCACCAAGGCGCCGGCAGCCACAATGGAGCCCTCGCCTATCTCGCAATCATCCAACAACGTTGCCCCCATGCCTATCAATGCACCGTCATGTATGGTGCAGGCATGCACCGTCACATTATGCCCTATTGTCACGTCACTGCCAATATGCGTAGGTCCTGTCTCGTGGGTCACATGCACACAAGAACCATCCTGGATATTGGTACGGTCACCGATGGTTATCGGAGCCACATCGCCACGAACGACGGCATTGAACCAGACAGAACACTGGTCGCCCATCGTAACTTCGCCGACAATTGTTGCATTCTCACTGAAATAGCAGTCCTTGCCCCACTTAGGAGTCAAGCCTTTGTATGATTTAATTAAAGCCATGATAATTTACAATTTACAATTGGACACCCGACAGGATTTTCTTGGTAGCACCAGTCATTTGTTCAACATAGGCACCAGCCTTCTTGCCAGCTTCCTCCACAGCGTCAGCATGATCGAAGCGTTGCATGACAGCCTCAAAGTCGGCAGCAGTATTGATTTCCAAACCGCCTCCACAGGCCTTCAAACCTTGGGCCTCTTGGAAACGCTGGTTGTTGGGACCGAAGATAACCGGCATATCCCAGACGGCAGCCTCCAACGTGTTATGAATGCCAACACCAAAACCACCCCCGACGTATGCCACTTTGCCATAACGATAGATACTGGACAATAAACCAAAGCAGTTAATGATCAGCACCTCGCTGTCATTGAACTTTGAACTTTGACCATTGAGCATTTCCTCTGCCTCAGTATAACGAACCACCTTGCGACCTTCAAGCATTTTCTCAATCTGTTGCAGGTGCGACTCATCTATCACATGGGGTGCTATCACGAGTTTCCAATCAGGATGCTGTTTAAAGTATGGAATAAAAATCTCCTCATCCGGTCCCCACGACGAACCTGCCACAAACACCTTGTCAGCACCAGCCACAAATGATTCCAATACCGGCAGTTGTTTGGCTGCCTCCTTGATTTGCAGCACGCGGTCGAAACGGGTGTCGCCGACGATGGTGACATCCGTGATGCCTATCTTTTCCAACAATTCCTTACTGATTTCGTTCTGCACATAGAAATGAGTGAAGCACTTCAGCACATGCGCATACTGGCGACCATACCACTTAAAGAACACCTGGTCGGGACGGAAGATGCTGCTCACACTGTAAACGGGTATCCGACGGTGCTTCAGAATATGCAGATAGTTGTACCAGAACTCATACTTGATGAAGAAAGCCATCACCGGACGGATGGTACGCAGGAAACGACGCGCATTCGTGATGGTGTCGAGAGGCAAATAACAGATAATGTCTGCCCCCTCGTAGTTCTTGCGTACCTCATAACCAGAAGGCGAGAAGAACGTCAGCAGAATCTTATACTCCGGATGCTCCTTGCGCAGTTGCTCCATCAACGGACGCCCCTGTTCAAACTCACCGAGCGAGGCAGCATGGAACCACACATACTGTGCCCTGGGATCCATTTTCTCTATAATCGTGCGAATAGCCCGTCGCTCACCACGCCACATCTTACGCACCTTCTCGTTGAAAAGGCTCGCAATGGCAACGCCAAACTGATAGAGATAGATGATTAGATTATACATCAGCCTAAGATTTCGATAGCTCGTTTCATACGGCGGATAGTCTCCTCCTTACCCAAGAAGGCAGAGATATCAAACATACCAGGACCTTTTCCCTCGCCCACCAGCGTCAGACGCCAGGCATTCATGATGTTGCCCAGTTTATACTCCTTCTGCTCTATCCACTGATGAACAATTTGCTCCTGATTCTCCAACGAGAAATCGTCAATTCCCTCCAGCACTGTCGCCAGTTCTGAAAGTTGCTGAGCACTGTCTTCCTTCCAGCGTTTCTTGGCCGTCTTCTCGTCGTAAGCCGTCGGAGCCTCGAAGAAGAACGAGCACAAGGGCCACAGTTCCTTGACAAACGACACACGGTCCTTCATCATGCTGACTACCTGAAGGATGCGCTCCGACGAATCCTTCACACCATGCTCACGACAGATAGGCTCAAACAGGGCGGCTATCTCTTCGTTGCTCTTCTTGAGAATATATTCGTGGTTGAACCAAATACCCTTCTCATAGGCGAAACGGGCACCGGCCTTCGAACACTTGGTGATATCAAACAGCTGAACCAATTCCTCGAGGGTGAACAATTCCTGCTCTGTACCAGGATTCCATCCCAGCAGAGCCAGGAAGTTGATAACAGCCTCAGGGAAATAACCGCTCTCGCGATAACCCGAAGAAATCTCACCCGTCTTGGGGTCATGCCATTCCAATGGGAATACGGGGAATCCCAAACGGTCGCCGTCACGCTTCGACAACTTGCCTTTTCCATCGGGCTTCAGCAACAAGGGGAGATGGGCAAAGCGAGGCATCGTGTCTTCCCAGCCGAAAGCCCGGTAGAGCATCACGTGCAGCGGAGCCGAAGGCAACCACTCCTCGCCACGAATCACGTGCGAAATCTCCATCAAGTGGTCGTCCACGATATTGGCAAGATGATAGGTAGGCAGTTCGTCGGCACTCTTGTATAGCACCTTGTCGTCGCAGATGTCGCTCTTCACGCGCACCTCACCACGAATCAAGTCATTCACCAGAATCTCCTCACCGGCCTCAACCTTGAAACGCACCACGTACTGCTTGCCGTCAGCTATCAACTGGTCAACTTCCTCCTTCGAAAGGGTCAGCGAGTTGCGCATCTGACTACGTGTATGACAGTCGTACTGGAAGTTCTGCACCTCAGCACGCTTGGCCTCCAGTTCCTCGGGCGTATCGAAGGCTATATAGGCCTTGCCTGCATCCAGCAGCTGTTTCACATATTTCTTATAAATGTCGCGACGCTCGCTCTGGCGATAGGGACCTTTGTCGCCTCCGAAGGAAACACCCTCGTCAAACTTGATGCCGAGCCACTTGAACGACTCGATGATGTATTCTTCGGCACCAGGCACAAAACGAGTGGAGTCGGTATCCTCAATACGGAACACCAAATCGCCATCGTGCTGGCGCGCAAACAAGTAGTTATATAAAGCTGTACGTACGCCTCCAATGTGCAGCGCACCTGTAGGACTTGGGGCAAAACGAACCCTTACTCTTCTATTTTCCATAAAGTCTCTTTCGTTAAATTGCTGCAAATTTACACATTTTTTTTGATATATGAGACTTTTTCCTTTTTTTTCCGTACCTTTGCCGATAGATTTGTATGCGGAAATGAATACGAGTTTTAACATCAAGGAAGAACAGACCTGGCGCAACTTAGTGATGCGTGCTGTCTTAATCGTTGCATCAGTAGGACTGATTGTATGGGCTATGCCCCACGACAATCGCAGTTATTACCATATAGAAAAGGGTAAGCCCTGGAAGTATGCCGACTTCACGGCTCCGTTCGACTTCCCCATCTATAAGTCCGACGAAGCCATCAAGGCTGAGAAGGACAGTCTGATGCACGACTACGAGCCTTACTACCAATACAACGCGAATAAAGAGAACGAGATGGTGAAGAGGTTCGAGAAAGACTATGCCGAGGGTATTCCCGGGTTGGGACCTGAGTATATCGAAATGATTTCCAACCGTTTGCACAGTCTCTACCAGCAAGGCATCATGTCGTCAGCAGAATATTCTGAGCTGAGAACTGATACGGCCAGAATGATTCGTGTTGTCAATGGCAAACAGGCCAACAGTGTCTCCATCATGGAAGTCTATTCGGCTAAATCGGCCTACGAGCAGCTCTTCCACGATGAGGCATTAGCATTGCAACGGCCTATTCTCCAGAAGTGTAACCTCAATGACTATATCACGCCCAACCTGATTTACGACAAGGAGCGAAGCGAGGCCAGCATCAACGACCTGATGTCGAGCATCGCCCTGGCAAGCGGTGTCGTACAGAAAGGTCAGAAGATTGTGGGAAGAGGCGAGATTGTGACAGACAGGATTTATCGCGCCATGGATTCGTTCATCAAGGAGAACGAGCGGCTGCATCAGGACGACACGCAGAATCAGTTTGCACTCCTGGGACAGATTCTCTACGTCGCCATCATCATCATCTGCTTCACCATCTACCTCAGCCTCTATCGAAGAGACTATCTGGTGAAGTCGCGCAAAATCATGATGGCCTATGCCCTTATTACCATTTTCTCGATACTGACTGCCGTCTTCGTGCGCAACACGTTCATCCACGTCTATATCCTGCCTTACGCAATGGTGCCCATCTTCATCCGTGTGTTCATGGACTCCCGTACGGCATTCATGGCTCACGCCACCATGGTTATGATATGTGCCGTCATGCTGGTTCACCCCTTCGAGTTTGTGGTTATCGAGTCCATCGGCGGACTCATCGCCATCAGTTCGCTGCGAGAACTCTCACAGCGCTCCCAGTTGTTCAAGACGGCCATCTTTATTGCCCTCTCCATGATGGCTGTCAATCTGGCCTTCGACTGGATGCGCACCGATTCGCTGTCGAAAATTGACTATAGCATCTACAACTATCTCATCATCAACGGTATCGCGCTGTTGTTTGCCTATCCCCTCCTCTACCTTATCGAGAAGGCCTTTGGCTTTACCAGCGACATCACGCTGATTGAGCTTTCATACACCAACAACCAACTGATGCGCAAGATGAGCGAGATAGCCCCTGGCACTTTCAATCACTCTATCCAGGTGGCTAATCTGGCCAGCGAGATAGCCAACAAGATTGGTGCTGATTCGCAACTGGTACGAACGGGTGCCCTCTATCACGACATCGGGAAAATGACAAACCCCATCTATTTCACTGAAAACCAGACGGGCATCAATCCGCACGAGATGCTGACAGAGATAGAAAGTGCACAGATGATTATCAGTCATGTGACGGAAGGACAGAAAATGGCCGACAAATACAATCTGCCCAAGGAGATTCGCGACTTCATCTCAACCCACCACGGACAGGGCAAGGCCAAGTTCTTCTATATCAAATATCACAACGAGCATCCCGACGAACCCGTCGACGACCTGCTGTTCACCTACCCTGGCCCTAATCCGTTTACACGCGAGCAGGCCATTCTGATGATGGCAGATACCGTCGAGGCAGCCTCACGATCTATGACGGAATATACCGAGCAGGCTATTCGCGAACTCGTCAACCGATTGATTGACACCCAGATGAACGAGGGCTATTTCAAGGAGTGCCCCATCACGTTCCGCGACATCCAGTATGCCAAGACCGTACTCATCGAGAAACTCAAGACCATCTATCACACCCGCATCAGTTATCCTTCTGAAAAATAACTGACAGCCGTTGCGCACTTTGTGGTGTTTTGTGCATTGATTTTATGCACAAAATGCACACTTTGTGCAGAAATTGTGCAGCTTTTAGTTAATAAATCTTAATCCGTGTGCGTTTACAAAAATTACTTTAAACATTTGTTATACCTTTGCAGCCGATTTAAGAAAAATTAATTTAAAACCCAATAGAGAAAGAAAATGAGAAAAAGTTTAATAGCATTAGCTGTTTTCATGATGACTTCAGGAAGCGCCTTGGCTGGCGGAATCCTGACAAACACCAACCAGAGCATCGATTTCCTTAGAAACCCGGCACGCGACGCAGCCATCGGACTTGACGGTGTCTATAGCAACCCTGCTGGTGTCGTTTTCATGCCCGAAGGATTCCACCTCGGCATCAACTGGCAGTATGCTCACCAGACTCGTACTATCACTTCTACGAACCCTGTATTCCAGATGGGCCGCAAGAACAATGCCACTTCGCCCGTCAAGACTTTCGAGGGAGTAGCCAATGCACCTTTCATCCCATCCATCCAGATTGCCTACAACATGGAGCACTGGAGTCTGCAGGCCAACCTGTCGGTTCCTGGCGGTGGTGGTAGCTGCGAGTTTGAAAACGGACTGGGTTCTTTCGAGAGCGTAGTGGGCAACATTGCTGCCATGCTGGCTCCAATGGGTGCTCAGGGCTACGATATGGACGGATACATGAAGGGACGCCAATATTATTATGGTATTACAATTGGTGCTGCATGCAAGGTGACTCCCAACCTCTCGCTTTATGGTGGTCTGCGCATGCTCTATGGCGATGCCACCTACAAGGCTAAGATTAGCAACATCCAGGTGAAGACTGCTCAGGGCTATATTGATTTCGGCAGCTATCTGCAGGCCGCTACTGCTGCCGGCTATGGCAAACAGGTTGCCCCACTTCAGAAATATGCCGATGGCGTCAATCTGCTGTGTAATCAGGACGGTATCGGTTTTGCTCCTATCGTAGGTGTGGATTATAAAATAGGTAAGTTCAACTTTGCTGCCAAGTATGAGTTCTGCACTCAGATGCGCATGAAGAACGAGTCAACCGTCAACGAGGCAAGCGCCCTTGATGCCGTCAACAAATACAGGGACGGCGAGAAAGTCAACGAGGATATGCCTGCCCTGCTCACCATCGGTGCTCAGTACAGTCCTATCGATGCTGTCCGCATCAATGCCGGCTGGCACCACTATTTCGACAAAGATGCCTCATGGTATAACCACTCACAGGACCTGCTGAGCCACAACACCAACGAGTTCCTGCTGGGTGCTGAATGGGACACCACCGAGAACCTGACCTTCTCAGCCGGTGGACAGGTCACCCGCTATGGTATCACCGACGAGTACATCAACGACATCTCGTTCGTTGTCAACAGCTATAGCATCGGTTTCGGTTTCAACTACAAGCTCTCGAAGGTTGTGACAGTCAAGGCTGCCTACTTCCAGACCTACTATACCGACTACAATCGCATCGATGCAGCCAATCCTCAGATTAAGGATTCATTCACCCGTACCAATCGCGTACTCGGTGTCGGTTGTCAGCTCGATTTCTAAAATAAAAGAAGTTATCGCTTTGCCACCTTTGAGCGAAGCGATAACTTCCTTCACTTTTTTATCTTCCTTTACTTACAAACTGTCTCGCTCTTCACGACAGTCTTAGTGCCTACAAATTCCGAGTTCGACTCCGTCTTCACACTCTTAACCCATGAGTCGTCACCCATTTCGTAGGTTGATGTTTCCTTAATGTCCACCTTCAGCATACCCGAAGACAACAGCTGGTCGATGTTCTGCTTGACGATTTCTGCCTGGGCAGGCATTGTTTTCTCCACCTGTTCGATAATCATCGCCTTCAGTTCGTCCTTGGTGATATTGGCACTGCCGTTAGTCACGATGCTCTTGCCGTTGACGAAATACATGCGCTTCATCTTCACACCCTTCTCGTTGACATATTCTTCCTGGGCACCCGTCATCGGAGTCTTGCCGTTCAGCATCAGCACACCGTCGGCCTCCTTCAGCGACCTGATCAGCGCCTGCTCATTCACACTCTCCTGAATCTGCTGCTTCAGAGCGTCCTTCGACATCACTTCCGACAGCTGGGGCACTGACTCCATCAACTTATCCACGATTTTAGCACCAAAAGCGTCAATCTGCTTCTTCACCTCGGCATAGTTCTTGATGCCCACCACCTGACCGTCCTTATTGGTCTGCAGGCGCACGTTCACGTCTTTCATCATCTCCTGCGTGGCACTGATCATCTGACCTGCAACATCGTTGACGTCGGCATCAGTAGCGAAGCTTGTCACCACCATATCCACCACATAGCCGTCAGCATTAGCCTCCGTCACGGTGTACTTCGTCTCACTGGTCATCTTCACGTCCTTCTGTCCTCCCACACTCACCGTTGCAGTAGTGGCATACACCTTCTTCAGTCCCTTCTTCATCTGGGGCACAATCTTCGTTTGAGCACTGATAGCCATACTGGCCACCAACATCACGCTCAGCAAAATTACCTTTTTCATTGTTCTATCATTTTTTAATGTTCAAGATTTCTGCCTGCAAATTTACGAAATTATCGTGAATAATAAAAAAATAGACCAATGAAAAAAAATTAGCATTGCGTCCGAGATGGATTTTTCCATACTTTTTCATCTTTTCTTTTGCTTTTTCAAAAATTATTCTCTACCTTTGCAAAAACAACAACTCTATTAGCCCATGAATACGGAGATGATGACACGCAAGATTGCTGAGTATTTCAAGACGCAACCAGTCTTGAAGGCTTGGTTATTCGGTTCATTTGCCCGAGGCGAGGAGACTGAAAATTCTGATGTGGACATACTTGTGAGATTCGACAGGACTACCACTCATATTGGTTTGTTTACCTATGGGCGCATACATCGTGAATTGGAAGAGAAACTTGGTCGGAAGGTTGATCTTGTTGAAGAAGGAACTCTTCGCCCCGCCATCCAAAAAGCTGCAAATCGTGACATTAAAATGATTTATGAGAGAAGCAATTAGAGATATTGACCGTTTGCGTCATATTGATGAGTGTATCGAGCATATTAATGACTATCTAAAAGGAAAGTCATTTGAATACATGAAAGAAAATATCATGTGCTTTCATGCTGTTGTATATAACATTATGATTATTGGTGAAGCGGCCAATCTTCTTACAAAAGAATTTCGTGACGAGCATCCAGAAGTGCCTTGGCGTGATATCGTAGATATGCGTAATGCTTTGGTTCATGGCTACATCACGACCAATGCCACTCTAGTATGGGAAACCTATACTACTGATTTGCCGATATTGAAGAAACAAATTGCTCAATTCATAGATACATTAAACAATAATGTTGAACCCTAAAAAATGAAGATGCCTATGGGCTGAAAAATGGAGTATATTAAAAAGGACATATAGGATGAACATCCACGTTTGCTGATACCCATTAGAACGTAGACGAAGAAAGTAGTCTGCGTTTTTGTTTTGTCCTTAAGGACAGAGTTCGGTATAAGTTCGACATGACTTCAATATGACTTCGATATGAGTTCGACATGACTTCGATATGAGTTCGACATGAGTTCGACATGACTTCGACATGACTTCAATATGAGTTCAATATGACTTCGATATGAGTTTGGCATGAAGGAGATAACCCAAAGATGATAAGAAGGAAGCAACTATTACCCATACTCCAGCTATACTCTAAGCTCCTCCACGGAGCAGCCTGGGAGCAGGCTAGGAGCAGGCAAGGAGCTGCCTAGGAGCAGGCTAGAGTATGGCAAGGAGCAGATTTTTTAATGCTCAGTAGCGTCCTGATACGCTGGAACTGGCATCTGTTTCACTCAAACGAAGAAGAAATATAGTAGAAAGTTTGGAACTTTCTGCTTTTATGTTTATCTTTGCATCGAGAAAAACCAATTATGGTATGAAAAAGGATGAATGTGTCATGTTGCTAAAAAA
>ONDP01000036.1 GCA_900316645.1 uncultured Prevotellaceae bacterium | reverse complement strand
AATAAAAATCGATTTTAATTTTGTATTGTTCTCACTTATTCGTATCTTTGCAGCAGAATAACGGAAAATCGACTAACTAATTATTATAAAAATGGCAACAGTTTTAGGAAAAGAGCAGGAAACGAAGGGTTTCTATAAGCTCTCATGGGTCCAGCGCATTGGTTTTGGTGCGGGCGACTTGGCGCAGAATCTGATTTATCAGACTATCTGCATGTATCTACTATTCTTCTACACCGACGTGTATGTGCTGGGCGGCGATGCCGCCAAATCAGCTGGCTTGGCAGGAACGATGTTCCTGGTGGTGCGTCTGGTTGATGTGCTCTGGGACCCCTTGGTAGGAACCTTTGTGGATAAGCATAATCCGATATGGGGTAAGTATCGCAGCTATCTGGTGATGGGCGGTATTCCGCTGACCATCCTTGCCATTCTGTGTTTCTGGGATGGATTTGCACCCTCGCTGATTTATGCCTACATCACTTATGTGGGTATGTCGATGCTCTATACGTTAATCAACGTGCCTTACGGTGCACTGAACTCTTCGCTGACACGCGACACTGACGAGATTACGATACTTACATCGGTACGAATGTTTATGGCTAACGTGGGTGGACTGGCTGTATCGGCTGGTGTGCCTATCATGGTGGCTATCTTTGCCTCGTCGGAGACACTGCCTATTGAAATGGCGCTGTTCATGGGTCTGGGCTCGTTGCCTTCGTTCATCTTCATGCCTTTGGTTCCGGCCATCAAGAAGAAGGTGGGTAAGAAGAATATGTTCTACATCTTCCTGACGGTGGCTATCTTTGGTATGGCGCTGTTGTATATCATCAGCAAGATGGGTACTGTAAAGGAAAATCTGACACTGGTATATATCGCACAGTTCATCAAATCGACAGGTGTTATCGTGGCAACTGGTTACATGTGGGCACTGATTCCTGAGGTGATTTCGTATGCAGAATACACCACCGGTCGTCGCATTGCAGGTATTGTAAATGCGCTGACGGGTATCTTCTTCAAGGCAGGTATGGCTCTGGGCGGTGTGGTTCCCGGATTGGTACTGGCTATGTGTAACTATGTGCCTGCCGAGGAGGCTACAACACTGCCGAAGGATTCGGGTGCTTGGTTTACTACGATGTTGATTTACTCACTCATCGGATTGGCGCTGCTCATCTTCTGCTTCAGCCAGACGAAGGAGCGCGTGGTGATGGACCAGTCGGAATCTGCCAATGTAAAGGTGAGCGACTTGTGGATGGAGTTCATGCGCAACCGTCCTCTTCGCATCATCGCCTTGTTCTTCATCACTGCCTTTGCTATGATGTCGGTAGGTAATGCTGCAGGTGCATACTTCATGAACGACCTGGAGTTGCAAACTCCGCTGGCTCAGGAGGGTATCCGCTGGTTGGTATGTATCATCCCAGCTATCCTGCTGATTGTGGCTATGTTCATCATCTCGAAGTATGAACTGACCGACGAGGTGATTGATGATATCAATAAGAAGATTGAGGAGAGGAATAAGTAAAAGCCTCACCCCCCAACCCCCTCTCCTATAGGCGAGGGGGAGAATTGGAGAATAATAAAGGCGCCAAGGGTTTCCTGACGCCTTTATTAATGCTCAATGCTCAATGGTTAATGCTCATCTCGAACGGTGAAGCGGGAAGCTGCTTCGCAGAGAGCAACTTGGCATTGGGATTGTCTTTCCAAGCGTAGCGAACATAAACGGGAGCGGCTATGGGCGACTCAATGGTGACCTCACGATTGCGTGAGGTAGCTGGAGCATTGCGGAACTTGCGATCAGCACCTGCTACCTCGAACTCAGGCTGTTCTCCTGCCAAGAGCGTTTGGTCGAAAGTGATGACTACCTGCTGACCCATCACCTCGGCCTTAAGGGGTTGCGGAGAGAGCTCTACCTTCTTGCCAAACACAAGACGATCCATACAGAGACCAACACGCTCGGCAACTTCCTTCTTGCGCAAAGGATGGATATCGACGGGCTCACCAAGGTCGATGGCAACAGCCAGTTCGGCATGTGGGTCGCTGACAGCAACGGTGCGCTGCGCCTCGCGAAGCTGTGCCCAACCACTATTGACAGGCTGCAACTGTGGTGTCAAGGGCGAGGGATTGCCCGTCTGCTGGCGTCCGTCGTGGTTGGCCAGTTGGACAATACAGAAGGGCAGCTTAGGCTGTTGCCATAATGTGCGCCAATTGCCCATCATTTTGCGGAGCAAGTCGGCATAGGGCTGTGGATGACTGGTATTTGACTCACCTTGATACCACACGACTCCACTAATGGCGAAGGGAGCCAACGGATGGACTACGGCATTATAGAGTGTGGTAGGCAGATTTTGCAACGACACATCGCCACTGGGACAAGGCGGCATGGAGGCTCCTGGATAGTGAAGCCAGGTGGATTTGAGATTTGACGACTTACTGTCTGGAAGGCGGAAACGGTCAGGACCGAAGGCAATGCAATAGGGCTTTTCTGGAATGAAATGGGCAATACCATACTTATTAATAAAGCGGATGGTAATGACATTGTCGCCCTCGCGAAGCAACCCCTCAGGGATGTCGTAACGACGGGGAGGATACTGATAGTAGGTGCGACCTACCTGCTGACCATTGACATAGGTGATGTCGGCATCGAAGAGGGTGCCGAGATAAAGGCGGGCAGGCATAGCTGCTTGCGCCTTATCGATATGGATATGCTGACGAAGCCAGATGCTACCGACAATACCACGGCCATTGGCATTTTTCGCCCATTCCAACGAGAACTGGTCAACGGGAGTCCATGAAGAATCGTCGAGATCGAGGGCAGCATAATTTCCCTTCACACCAGGGTCAAGCTGGTCGAGAAGCTGGTTCCAACGCTGGTCTGCCAACTGATTGGCACGCGACTGGGCAGCAACATAATCGTCGCTCTGATAGAACTGCGTCTTCTCAATATACATGGGATAGTCGTGTTGAAGGGAGTCGGCTGATATCCATGCCTCAATGGGAGTACCGCCCCAGCTATTGACAATGATGCCCTGAGCTACACCAGTCTTCTCAAACATACGCTTGCCATAGAAAGAACCTAAGGCAGAGAAGAGCCACGCATTCTGCTTGGTGAGGGGGCGCCAACTGATAGACGAAGGGCTGATATCATCCTGCGGAGCATGAGTATTGGTGGCATTCTGCACACGGAAGAGGCGCACGTCGGGGAGATTGAAGGCGTCTATTTCCTCAACATATTGTGGATAGACACGCTCGATGGTGACATCGACATTCGACTGACCCGAAAATAGCCACACATCACCCACCATCACATTGGTAAACACCACATCATCTACCATCAGCGTGAAAGGACCGCCAGCCTTCATAGCAGGCAGATCGGCACGGAAACGACCATTGGCATCTGCCACAGCCACAGTCTGGAATTTGTTGAAACGGATGGTGACGCGCTGACCGGCATCGGCCTTGCCCCAAACAGGAACTTTCTTGCCACGCTGAACCACCATACCCGACTGGAAGAACTGGGGCAACTCAACCTTGGCACTCACGGCAAGACTGAGGCAAAGGGAAAGAGTCATCAAGAAATACTTCTTCATTCTTTATGTTTTTGGTAATTTATAATGCAAAAATAGTCAAAAAGTGAAGAAAAACAACGAAAAAAGTGTACTTTTCTGAAAATATGAAACAAAATTGATGGATTTATGTTACATCAGAAAATGTCCGTTTGGTAAATATTGTCTAAATTTGCAACAGAAATCAGACATGAAAATAATGAATAAGATTTTTAGGTTAGTAGTTGTATTGTTTTCAGCAAAATTTGCTGAAGTAGCAACCGCCCTTGCTGTACTGGGAAGTATGGAAGGGCAGTGCTACTTCGAAAAGAGCTGGACATGCAACGACACCTTATTAATAATATAATGAACAAATTTCAATAATAATATATCATAACATTTTAACAACTACTGACTATGGCAAAATTACCACGCTATCTGTTTCCAAGCGATTACATGGCTGACCCTTCAGCCAATGTTTTTAACGGCAAACTGTATATCTACCCCTCGCACGACCGAGAGGCAGGACATGCCTTCGACGATGACGGAGGGCACTTCCAGATGAAAGACTACCACGTGCTGTCGTTCGACGACGTGGAGAATGGTGAAGCTACCGACCACGGAGTAATTCTGGACGTAAAGGATGTAGCATGGGCAGAGAAGCAGATGTGGGACAATGACGTCGTTGAAAAGGACGGCAAGTATTTCCTCATCTTCTCGGCAAAAGACTATAACGGTGTGTTCCACCTGGGTGTGGCTGTAGCCGACAAGCCCGAGGGTCCATTCGTAGCACAGGAGCAACCCATCCGCGGTTCGTTCTCAATCGACCCCAGTGTGTTCAAAGATGACGACGGTCAGATTTACTGTTACTTCGGTGGCCTGTGGGGCGGTCAGTTGCAGTGGTATCAGGCTCCAGAGAAACTGGTGAAGGAAGGCGGTGTCGACTTAGGTCCTGCCGGTGACAGAAAGACTCAGCTGTTTGCCCCTGCCGACGTACCTGCCCTGTCGAGCTTCGTGGTTCGTATGAGCGATGATGTGATGCAGTTTGCCGAGGCTCCACGTGACGTGGTGATTCTCGACAAGAACAGTGAGCGTCTGAAGGCTGGCGACCCACATCGTTTCTTCGAAGCATCATGGATGCATAAATACAACGGAAAATATTACTTCTCATATTCAACAGGCGATAGCCACTTCCTCTGCTATGCCATCGGCGACAACCCCTACGGCCCATTCAACTATCAGGGTGTGATCTTGGATCCCGTCGTAGGATGGACTACTCACCATAGCATCGTAGAATACAAAGGACAGTGGTATCTCTGCTACCACGACTGTGTTCCATCCAACGACATCACCCACCTGCGCAGTTTGAAGGTGCAGCGATTGTTCTACAACGAGGATGGTACCATTCAGAAGGTAGTCAATGAATAGTCTAACGCTAACAACTAACTATTATCATGAGCATCGCGATGAAATCGTGAATTTTGTCGCGATGCGTATTCAGGACAAGGCAGAGGCTGAGGATATTGTACAAGACCTCTTCTTGTGTCTGCTCGATGGTCACAGGGTGATCACTGAGCAGACTTTGCCTTGCTTGGTGTACACCATGGCGCGTCACATGGTGGCCGACTACTATCGCCGGCGCCGTGCCGTAGAGCATTACGAGCACTATATCCGTAGGAATAACGGCGTGGACGAGTCGATGGAATCGGTATTTTCTGCACGTCAGGTGATGGAGCGCATGGAGTTTACACTGGCCCGACTGCCCGAACAGTGTCGTAAGGTGTATCGTCTGCACATCTATGGCGGAATGAAGGTGAGCGAAATATCAAAAGAGCTGAATGCCAACTATAAGCACGTGGAATACCAATTAGGTATTGCACGCAAAGCAGTGCGCAATCACCTCAAAAATTGTGTGTAAATCATTGTGACCACTTAATGGTCAGAGTATAAGTTCACGGAGTGCTCCAAAGCACGTTTGTGCTACGTCCTGCAGTTGCTGGGCAGTAATGGCATCGATTTGCCGGAAAAGGTAATCGATGTCGCGTTCCTTATCATAATGCAAGAAACTCTTGGCAAAATCGAGGGCAAACTGTTCGCGGTTATCACAGGCAATGGCTATCTGCCCTTTTATCTGTCGCTTGGCAGCTTGCAACTGTCGGTCGGAAAGCGGATGCTGCTTGAGTCGATCAAGTTCACGATACACCAACTGCCGACAGCGACGGACATCGTGATGGTCGCAACCGAAATAGACCGACCAACAACCTATATCACTATAACTGGCCATAGCACTCTCGATGGTATATACCAGTCCATGACGCTCGCGCAAGGAGAGATTAAGGCGCGCATTCATGCTGGGACCACCCAGAATATTATTGAGCAAATATAGGGGCATACGACGCTCGTCGGTAAACGAAAAAGTCTTGCAGCCTATCATAACATGGGATTGGTGGTGAGTTGAAGGTTGGGGAACCCACGGATTCGCATCATCTGCCGAAGAAGTGGGAGCTGAGAACTGAGAGGTAAGAATTGGGGATGGAGAATGCTCCGGACTTAACTTTTCCAACAGGCGGACAAGACGAGAGAAGTCGACGTCGCCATAGGCAAAGAAAATGGCATTGTCTGGACGATAGTAACGATGAGTGAAACGCTGGGCATCAAGACTTGTGAACGTCTGCACCCGTTCGCGTGTCCCCAGAATATTATGTCCAAGAGGATGTCCCTGAAAGAGCAAATTCTCGAATTCATCGTAAATGAGTTCGGCAGGCGAATCGTTATAACTCTCGATTTCATCGCAAATAACATCCACCTCATGTTCGATTTCCTGTTCGGGATAAGTGCTGTTGAAAACAATATCAACTAACAAATCCACAGCTAGTGAAATATGCTCCTTGAGGATGGTGGCATAGAAAACGGTGTCCTCCTTGTTGGTGTATGCATTAAGATCGCCGCCCACCCGTTCAAGACAGTTGAGTATTTGAAGGGCGGAACGGCTACGGGTGCCCTTGAAACTGACATGCTCGCAGAAATGCGCCAATCCCTCGTCGCCAGGTTGTTCGTAGCGTGAACCTACCTTGACACCGATACCGCAATAGACAACGGGCGAATTGGAGGGAAGATGGATGATTCGCAAGCCGTTGGAGAGTGTATAAGTATTATATTTTGTCATTTCGGCTGCAAAAATACTAAAAAATCTCAATTCTCAATTATCAATTATCAATTTATTCGTATCTTTGCACGAAAATCAAAAAAGTATGCGAAAAGTAATTGGTATAGGCGAGACCGTACTCGACATTATCTTCAAAGACGAACAACCCATCAATGCCGTCCCTGGCGGCAGTTCGTTCAACGCTATCGTATCGCTGGGACGATGCGGTGTGAAAGCAAGTATGATCAGTGAGACTGGCAACGACCGCGTTGGCAGGAACATCATCAGTTTCCTGAAAGAGAATGGTGTGGATGCTACCCATCTGAATGTGTATCCGGAATCAAAATCACCCATATCATTGGCCTTCCTCAATGAAAACAATGATGCGGAATACATCTTTTATAAAGACCATCCAAACGACCGCATCGAGTATGCGTATCCCGACTTACAGCCCGATGATATCGTGATTTTTGGCAGTTTCTTCGCTTTGAACCCCGTGATTCGCCCACAGGTGTATGCTTTCCTGGACTACGCCAGACAACACAAGGCAATTCTCTATTACGATGTGAACTTCAGGGGTTCGCACCGCAACGAAGTAATGAAGATTACCCCCAACTTGCTGGAGAATCTGGAATTAGCCGACATCGTGCGTGGCTCAGCGGAGGATTTTGAGATTCTCTTCAAACACCATGATGCCGATTCGGTATATCGCTCACAGATATCATTCTACACCAAGAAATTTATCTTCACCCGTGCTTCCGAGCCTATTGAACTGAGGGCAGAGAACGGATTTAGCAAGCAATACCCCGTACCTACACTGGAAACGGTAAGTACCATCGGAGCCGGCGACAACTTCAATGCGGGTTTTGTGTATGGAATGCTGAAGAATAACATCACCCGACAGGAGATAGACAACGGACTGACAGAAGCCCAGTGGGATTGCGTGATAAAGGACGCCATGGAATTTGCAGCTGAGTGTTGTAAGAGCATTTCCAATAATGTGTCGAGGGAATTCGGCAAGCAGAAGCAGAAAGAATTGGAAGAGGCATTGGCAGCCATCGAAAAAACGGACAACAATCAATAATTAAATAACTATGCAAAAGATTACTGACAAAATCTATTATGTGGGTGTGAACGACCGCAACAAGTCGCTCTTTGAAGGCCTTTGGCCTCTGCCCAATGGTGTGAGCTACAACTCGTATCTCATCAACGACGAGAAAGTGTGCCTGATTGACACGGTGGAAGTGGACTTTTTTACCCAATTCATCGAGCATATTCACGAAGTGATTGGCGAACGTCCCATCGACTATCTGGTGATTAATCACATGGAGCCTGATCATAGCGGTTCTATTGCCTTGATTAAGAAATATTACCCGCAGATTGAGATTATCGGCAATAAGAAAACCTTCCAGATGATGGAGGGATTCTATGGTATTGCTGAAGGTACCAAGGAAGTAAAAAACGGCGATTCCATCGAACTGGGGAGTCATACACTGAACTTCGTACTGACCCCAATGGTACACTGGCCTGAGACGATGGTAACACTGTGTGACGCCAAGGCTTCACAACAGACGGTTCTGTTTAGTGGCGATGCCTTCGGGTGCTTCGGTGCTTTGAACGGTGGTGTGATTGACGAGCAAATCAACTGCGACACTTTCTGGTTGGAAATGGTGCGCTACTATTCTAATATCGTAGGCAAATACGGTACACCTGTGCAGAATGCATTGAAGAAATTGGCCGACGTGAAACTCGACTATATCTGCGCTACACACGGCCCCGTTTGGCACAAGTACATCAATAAAGTGGTGGCTGAATACGACCGCATGTCGAAATACGAAACAGAGCCAGGACTCGTAATCTGCTATGGTACAATGTATGGTAATACTGAGCGCGCTGCTGAAGTAATAGCACGTGCTGCCTCGGAGGCTGGTGTAAAGAACATCGTGATTTATAACGTGTCAAAGACTCACCATAGCTACATCATCCGCGATGTATTCCGCTATAAGGGACTGATTGTGGGAGCTCCCACATACAACACTGCCCTCTATCACGAGATGGATGTATTGCTGTCGGAGTTGGCTGGGAAGGACATCAAGAACCACCTGCTGGGTTGGTTCGGCTCTTATGGCTGGGCATCAAAAGCCGTGAGCGAGATTTCCCGATGGAATGAGGAAAAACTGCACTTCGAGGCAGTAGGAGAACCAGTAGAGATCAAACAGGCACTCACTGCCGAAACCAAGGCTCAATGTGAAGCCCTGGGTAAGGCAATGGCAGAACGTCTGAAAGCAGAATAATGTCTATTCGCTAAGTAATTGCGCGATATCCTCTAAAGAATTGGCGACCTGAATCTGGGTGCGCCAATTTTTTCTTGTAAAACCCTTGGACTGCAGATCGTCAAGAAGGGCGATAAGCGAATCCCAAAAGCCCTTCATATTATAGAGGATAACGGGTTTGGCATGATAACCGATTGTGGCAGAAGCGGCAATAGTAAAGACTTCGTCAAGCGTGCCGATACCACCAGGCAAGGCAATGAACACATCTGCCTGATCCTGCATCAGTTGTTTGCGGTCGCTGAGGTTATCGCAGAATATCTCAACACTGACATAGTCGCTGATACGTCCCGATTTTTCCACCAATGAGGGAATGATGCCTATGGTCTGACCGCCTGCCTCAAACACCGTCTTGGCAATACACTCCATCAGACCTTGATTAACACCGCCATACACGATGGAATGGTGATTTTTTGCAGCCCAAAGCCCCAATTCCTCCGTCATTCGAAAGAAATCAGGGTCGATGTTGGCATTGGCAGAACAAAAGATGCAGATTTTCATAGCGACAACTTATTTTTTCCAGAAACGACTGGTAATATCTTCAAACTCACCATTCTCACCCAGCCTGTAGAGACGCTGGTTGGTGGTGGGTTCCTTGAGGGGACCTAAGTGCTTGATGAACGGACCAATCTTAATATAGTCAAAATCGGTCTTGCGGATGCTGCTGGAAATGCGAATGCGCCCACTATACCAAGCCACCTTGAACATAGGATGAGTTTCGTGAATATACTGTGCCAACTGGTTGACCCCCTTGGGATCAGCATCACCACCCATAAAGGCAATACAGGTGATGTCGTCGCCATACTTCTCCACGAAATCATCAATGGCATCAGTATCCAAGGGAAGCCCGATGTCCTCCCAAAGGTAGCGGCTGTGGCAGCCTGGGCAGCGACAGGGACAATTAGAAATATTAATCGCCAGTGTCACCTCGTCGGGTATCTCTTGGAATACGATGCCTGTATTGACGTATTTAAGCATGATTAATTCTTAGCCTCCGAATGCGCATAGTAGCGGCGTGCTGCCTCTTCCTGACGTGGCTGAGAGAAGTTGCTAACGCGCTTCAGATAGCCGATAATACGTGTCATGTAGTCGATATTCTTGGAATGGCAGTGAGGACACTCCTTGAGATAGCGCTTGTCAATATGACCGCAATCGTTGCAGACAGTGTTGGGGATGTTGAAGGTGAAGTAGTTACATCCTTCCTGTGCAGCCACCTTCAGAAGGTGAGCATACTGCTGCTTGCTAAGATGCTCGTCGAGATTCATGTGGAGGGCGGAACCACCGGTGAGGTGCTCGATATAGGGTGCACCATGCAACTTGAACTTGTCGATGATGGTCAGCGAGTCGTCCTCTACCACATAGAAATAGCTGTTATAGCAGTCGCGAGGCACGAAATAACCATCCTCACGGTCCCACTTAGCATGCTTCACACCCACGTTCTCGGCAGGAATCATCTCGCAGTTGAACATAACCTCCTTGGTGCGATACTTTTTATTATACTGTTCGATAAGACCGAGGATGCCCTGTACGAAGTTTTTATAATCATCGTTAGGGGTAATCTTCAGGCCCATGAACTCGGCAGCCTCTACCAGTCCGTTGATACCGATAGTAAGATACTGACGGTTGATGTTGATATAACCGGCATCGAAGAGAGGCAGCATACCATGCTCCTGCAGCTCCTTCAGATTCTCGTTGTAGGCCATCTGCACCTTGTGACACAAATCAACAATCTCGCCCAGATACTCCAAGTAGTCAATCTTGTGGTTGACAGCATACTGGATGCAACGGTTCAGATTGATGGTCAGCACACTCTTCGAACCTGTTGACACACCACCTGCACCAAGCGTATAGCTGAAGCCGTTGTCAGTAATCTCGTTACGCAGACGGCAGCAAGAGCTCAGTGAATCGGCATTATCGCTCATATAGGTGAAGAACGAATGTCCCTCGGCATACATCTCAGCAGTGAAATCGCCCCACTCCTTATCCTTGCACTCACCATTCTCGTCGACGAGCAAAGCCATCGTCTCAACAGGGAAGGTCAGCAGCGTCTTGGTGCGCTCGTGGTTAAACCACTTCATGAAGCGCTTCTGCAACCATGACAGACCGTTCCAGTCGGGCTGGGAACCATCGGGGAAGTAGAACTCACCGAAAATGCTCTCGAAATAATACTTATCATAGTAAGCCACATTCCAGAACACTGCCTGATAATTGCGGGCACCAGTGGGCTGGTTGAGGGTATATACAATCTGCTCGAAATAATCGGTAATCACCTTGTCGAGTGTGCGCTTCTTCAGACTCAGGTCAGCCTGCTCGTCAGGGTGCTGCCAATAATCCAGTCCATACTCCTTTCCAAGGAAGTAGTTCATGTACATCAGGAACTCGGGGGTAGCACAGGCTCCGCTTAACATGCTCGACACCATGAAAACCATATTGACGAAACCACCACAGAAGCTCTTCAGATTGGTTGGGGCTGTTGAGTTACCACCAATGGAAATGGTACCACCGATCAGCCAGGGATACATTGTGATGGAAGCACAGTAGTTTGCCAAACTGGTCTCATCGTTCTTATATATAAAGTGGTGTGTCAGCTTGTCGATATATTCATCAGCCAATTCCTTGCCATACATCTTCTTAATACGATCAGTCAGCAGACGACGGTTCAAGCGGATGAAGTTAGATTTTGGCAACTCGCCAATCAGCGTAGCGATGTTTTTGTGCTCCACATTTGCATTTGCGTCATACTTTGAACCTGTTGCAGCATTCACCGAATCACAATATTCTGACAAGAACTGCAACTTTGCCAATGTCTCACGATCCTCAGAGTGAGCCTGACGATAGAGCATAAATGACTTGGCCACTTTGTAGTAACCTTCGCGCATCAGAGCCTCCTCTACCTGATTCTGAATATCCTCAACGGTAATGTCGTTGTGAATATCTAACCTGCTGAGAATCTTTGAGATAGCTCCGAGGTCGGTAGGCTGATCAACACTGTCAAATGCCTTCAGTATGGCATTCATGATTTTGTCTAACGAGAACTGGTCTTTCGAGCCGTCACGCTTGGTGATTGTAAAATTTTTAATTTCCATTGTTGTATATTTATATCTGTTTTTAATAACTCTAAAGTTTACGGAAGTTTTCCGTTTTGGACAACTTTTTATTTTTTCTGAATCAAAAAGTTTCCCGTTTTGGGAAACCGAATTCGAGTGCAAAGATACAAATTTTCCCGAAAACTATCAATAGTAAATATCTAAAAAAAATATAAAAATCCTCTTTTTATTATTTAACGAGTATTATTTGGTTATCTTCTCAGTTATTCGTACCTTTGCATCCGAATTAGAAAGTATTTGATTTGAAGACATTTGAAGAATTGGGCGTCTGCGAAGAGATTCGTCACGCCATTGAAGAACTGGGTTTCGTACAACCCATGCCCGTACAGGAAGAAGTAATCCCTTATTTACTTGGTAACCAGAACGATGTAATTGCACTTGCCCAGACAGGAACGGGCAAGACTGCTGCATTTGGTATTCCTGTTTTACAACGTATTGACACCTCACGCAAGGAGACACAGGCGTTGATACTTAGTCCTACACGCGAACTCTGTCTGCAGATTGCCGACGACCTGCGTGATTTCTCGAAGTATATGGACGGCGTTCACATCGAGGCCGTCTATGGTGGTGCATCCATTGAACAGCAGATTCGCTCTTTGCGCAAGGGTGTACAGATTATTGTAGCCACACCAGGCAGATTGATTGACTTGATGAATCGTGGCGTGGCTAAGTTGGATGATGTTTATAATGTAGTGCTCGACGAGGCAGACGAGATGCTGAATATGGGCTTCTCGGAGAGTATTGATGCCATTCTCGAAGGTGTGCCTTCCGAACGCAACACCCTACTCTTCTCGGCTACGATGAGTCGCGACATAGAGCGCATTGCCAAGGGTTACCTTCACGACTACAAGGAAATCGTGGTGGGTTCGCGCAACGAAGGAGCCGAACACGTGAACCATATATATTATATGGTGAATGCCAAAGACAAATACCTGGCTCTGAAGCGTCTGGTTGACTTTTATCCTCGCATCTTCGCCATCATCTTCTGTCGCACGAAGCTGGAGACGCAGGAGGTGGCTGACAAACTGATACGCGACGGGTATAACGCTGAGAGTCTGCATGGTGACCTCTCGCAGCAGCAACGCGACCTCACAATGCAGAAATTCCGCCAGCACACCGTCCAGCTTCTGGTGGCTACCGACGTAGCAGCACGAGGCTTGGATGTGGACGATCTTACTCACGTCATCAACTACGGTCTGCCTGACGATATCGAGAACTACACCCATCGCTCCGGTCGTACAGGACGTGCCGGCAAGAAAGGTACATCATTAAGTATTGTACACTCGCGCGAGAAGCATAAGATTCGCAACATTGAGAAGGAGATAGGCAAAGCTTTTGAAGAAGGCAAGATTCCGTCAGCCGAGGAAATCTGCAAGAAGCAGCTCTATAAGGTGATGGACCAGATAGTGAAAGCCGATGTTGACGAGGAGCAGATTGCCCCCTTCATGCAGGACATCAGTCGCTACTTCGAGTATGTGGACAAGGAAGACCTCATCAAGAAAATCGTTTCCATGGAGTTTGGCAAGTTCTTGGCTTACTATGCCGATGCGCCAGAGATTCAGACCGTTGGGAGCAAGAATGAAGATGGAAGAAGGAAGAAAGAAGAAGGCAGAGGTAAGCGGGGCGAGAAATCATCTTCCCGAAAAGCAGAAGCCGGTTATCGCAAGCTCTTCATCAATCTTGGCAAGAAGGATGGTTTCTATCCTGGCGAGCTGATGCAGTTCTTGAACAAGAACGTGCGTGGACATGTAGAGGTAGGCCACATCGACCTGCTGCAGACAATGTCATATTTTGAGGTGCCTGAGGACGATGCCGACCGCGTGATGAAATACGTAGACGGACAGCAGTACAAAGGTCGCGACGTGCGTTGCAATGATGCCGACGAGCCAAGAGAATCCAGAACATCCAGACCATCAAGGGGAACTAAATCATCTAGAGATTCCAGACCTTCAAGAGACAGTAGAACAACTAGAGAGGCAAGACCCTCTAGAGATACTAGAGAAACCAGAAAATCCCAAGCTTCCCGAGAGCCCAAGCGCGCTCACGGCAAGGACGAATGGATGCAGTTTCTCAACCCCAATTCCATGAAGCTGAAGGGCGAAATCCCCGATTTCAGCGAAGAGGGATGGGCAGTAAGGAAACCGAGGAAAAAGAAGTGATTACCTTAAAATATTTCTTTCAGCAATCTGTCGGCGTGGCCCCACTTGTCCATCATATAGAGCATGTAGCGCACATCGACATTGATGGTACGAGCCAACTGGCGATCAAAGAAGATGTCGCTGGCCAAGCTGTCCCAGTTGCCATCAAAGGCAAGTCCCAGCAGTTCGCCCTTATTATTAAAGATAGGTGAACCCGAGTTACCACCAGTGATATCATTGTTTGAGAGGAAGCAGAGCTGTAGCGTACCGGTCAGAGCGTCGGCATACTTGCCATAGTCTTTTGCCGAAAGCAGTTCGTGCATTACCGGTTCTGCGAAGTACTCAAAGTTGTCATCTGCCTTCTGCATCTTCTCCCACAGACTGCGCGCTGTGGTATAGTAACCCGAAGGACGACCACCCAGTGTGTACTCACCCACCTGTCCGTAGGTCATACGCATCGTGAAGTTGGCATCCGAATAGTTAGGCAAATCCTGCTCCATGCGCAACTTGGCAGCACACAGCCATTTCTCCTGTTCAGTAATACCGATGGTCAGCTGCTTACGATCAGCATTCAACTGGGAGAGGACTTCACTAAGGTCGAGCCCATACTGTACACCCAGGTCTTTCGTATAGCTCTTCTTATTGATATAGATGGGCTTGTCGTTCTTCATCAATACCGACTTCTTATAAAGAGCCTTGGCATAGGCAGTATAGTCGCCATCAAACTTCTTGTCGATGGTCTCGTAGAAGGCAGGCAGATATTTTGTGTCCGTCACCTTTTCACGATAGTTCTTCAGCAGAGCCGCCATCAGTTCCACGTCGGTAGCAGCGTCCCAATCGTTGCTGTTGTCATCAAACTGAATGTATTGTTTCTTGGGCTTGTCTTCCGGTCCCTGCACCTTCATTCCCCACTGACTGCGCCAAGCACGAATGTTCAGCTGGTCTTGCATGAAGAAAGACTCACGGAACAGGGTTAATATGCGAGTCAGCGCCATTCGCTTCTGATAGAACTCAGCCATCTTGCTGAAATCGAGACTGTCCTTCAGATAGCCCGTCTTGTTCTGCCACTCCTGTATCTTAGCCTCAAACTGCTGCTTCTGCAGGATAAGTCCTGTAGAGTCGATACATTTGTTCATACCGATGGAGTTCTTCCAGTAATTACTTGAATTGGCATATTTCGAATCATACTTGATGCGCACTGCCTCGCTGGCACGCATGTGGCGCAGCATGATGTCCTGCTTGATGCCACGCACCTGCACACGGGGAGCATTGATAGCGTCGTGGCGTTCCTTGATGCCATAACTTGACAGATAGCGGCTGGTGGAACCCGGATAACCCATAATCATGGCAAAGTCGCCAGGCTTATACCCGTCCATCGACACCTTAGCCCATTTCTTGGGGTGATAAGGCACATTGTCTTTCGAATACTTGGCAGGACCACCCGTCTTGGGGTCGGCATAGATACGGAATACGGAGTAGTCGCAGGTCTGACGCGGCCACATCCAGTTGTCAGTCTCGCCACCGAATTTACCCATCGACTTGGGGACAGTAAACACGAGTCGCACATCCTCGAAGTCGCGATAGGTGGTCAGATAGTATTTATTGCCTTCGTAAAACGGCTTCACCTCCACGCGCAGGGTGGAATCCTGCAGGCGGATGCTCTTGCTCCATGCATTCTCAACGGAATCAACGAAAGCGCTCACTTTCTCAATAGGCAGTTTGCTGAGTCCGAGCTGGTTGAGCGAATCGGTGACATCCTTCTGATCAATCATAAAACTCACGAAGAGATCCTCGTTAGGCAATTCCTCGGCAAACGACTTGGCATAGAAACCATTCAGCAGGTAGTCGTGCTCCACCGTTGAATGGCTGCGGATGCAGTCGAAACCACAGTGGTGGTTGGTGAATACGAGTCCGTCGGGCGACACCACTACACCCGAGCAGTAGCCTCCGAAGTTGACAACGGCATTCCCCACTGCGTCGTCGCTCTTGTAGAGTTGGTCTTGCGAGAGCTGGAATCCATACTGCTTCATCTGTTCAAAGACAGCAGAAGGCAGGTTGTAGAGTGTCCACATCCCCTCGTCAGCGTAAGCAGTGAAAAGAGAAAAATGAAATGCTAAAAGTGAAATAAGTAACTTCTTCATGTTAAATATTGAGTATTTAATGTTTAATTCCTAATTTCTTGAGAATGGGATCCAGTGGCAGGTCGCGCTTAAGGATAACGGCTACGAAGATGATGATGAGCAGGGTGTTGAACGCCAGCTGACCAATCATCGACCAGTCTGCTGACAATTCCATCAGTCGGAAGCAAACCCATGCCAGCACAACATAGAGGGCGATATCCTTGATGGGATAGTCGATGGGATAGTATTTCTGACCTACGAAATACGACGCCACCATAGCCACGCCATATCCTGCAAATCCTCCCCACGCACAGGCCATATAGCCGTACTTAGGCACAAACAGCACGTTGACGATGATGAGCACGGCGCAACCGATGCCCGAGAAGATGGCTCCCCAGATAGTCTTATCGATAACCTTATACCAGAACGACAGGTTAAAGTAGATGCCCATCATGATTTCTGCAGCCATCACGATAGGAACCACACGCAATCCTGGCCAGTAGTCGCTACCGATGATGTATTTCAGAATATCCATATAGCCCACCACCATCAAGAAAGCCAACAGCGTGAAGATGATAAAGAACTTCATGGCCTTGGCATACATCTCGTGCTGGTCTTTATCCTTGACACCGGCGAAGACGATGGGTTCGTAGGCAAAGCGGAACGCTTGCGTAATCATTGCCATAATCATGGCTATCTTCGAACAGGCACCATAGATGCCCAGTTGTTCGCGCATATCGCTGCCCTCGTAGATGTAGGGAAACAGCATCTTGTCGGCTGTCTGGTTCAGAATGCCTGCTATACCCAGAATGAGGATGGGCCACGAATAGCTGAGCATGGTGCGCAGCAATTTCCGGTCGAGCTTCCATCGGAAGGTGCCATACTCCGTAATCAGACAGAGCGCCAGCAGCACCGTACTTGCCATATTGATATAGAACACATAGCCCACATCCTTGCCTTCCATGAAATAGAAGTAGATAAGGTTCAGCAGGATGGTTATCACAATGTTCAGCAACTTGAGGGCTGCAAACTTGATGGACTTCCGCTGCTGACGCAGATGGGCAAAGGGAATGCACAAAAATGCATCGATAGCCACCGTGATAGCCATCACTGCCACATAGTCAGGATGGTCGCCATAGCCCATCAGCTGGCTGATAGGGTCCAGCAACAGCACCACCAGAACGGCAAACATCAGCGAGATTGTGCCAACAGTGATGAGCGTGGTGCCATAGACGGTCTCAGAATCGGTGTGTGTCTTGTTGGTAAAGCGGAAATAAGTGGTCTCCATACCAAACGTCAGCAACACCAGCGCCAGCGCCACATAGGCATAGATGTTGGTGATGACGCCATAGCCTCCGCTGGCAGCCGACAGCGTTGCAGTATAAAGCGGCACCAGCAGATAGTTCAGAAAGCGGCCTACGATACTACTCAGTCCGTAAATGGCTGTATCCTTGAAAATAGTAGTTAGTTTTCCCATTTCTATGTCGTTATTCCATTATTACGTTATACCGTTATTATGAGATATTAGCCAAAGAATAAATAACAAATTGCAATGGCGGCAATGATTCCAGCCAAGTCGGCCAGCAAGCCACAGGCCACAGCGTGGCGCGTCTTTGAAATGCCTACAGAGCCGAAATAAACGGCAAGAATGTAGAATGTGGTATCGGTTGAACCTTGGAACACACACGACAATCGGCCTACGAACGAATCGGCACCATAGGTAGTCATAGCGTCAACCATCATGCCTCGCGCTCCTGAACCCGACAGCGGCTTCATCAGGGCTGTCGGCATTGCGTCAACCCACTGGGCATTCATACCTGTCAGTTCGACACACCAGCGCATACCGCCTATCAGCATATCCATCGCTCCAGAGGCACGGAAAACTCCGATGCCCACCAGTATAGCCACCAGATAGGGAATGATGCGGACGGCTGTAGTAAAACCATCCTTAGCACCCTCGATGAAGGCATCATAAACGTTGGCCTTCTTGCGCACACCGGCAGCTATGAAACTGACGATAATCAGCATCAGCAGGATGTTGGCAACAGTGGTGCTCACCTTGTTCATCGTGTCGCTGTCCATCTGCGAGAATCCCCAGATGATGCCAGCCACCAATGCACAGGCGCCACCCAGCGTCAGCAGCAGAGTGCGGTTCAGCAGATTGATGCGCTGAAATAGCGAAGTGACGATAATGCCAGCCAGTGTCGAGAAGAACGTAGCCAGCAGGATGGGCATAAAGATATCGGTAGGCTGTGCAGCACCCATCTGCACGCGATACACCATGATAGAAACGGGAATCAGCGTCAGTCCCGATGTGTTCAGCACGAGGAACATAATCATTGGATTCCACGCCGTGTCCTTCTTCGGGTTCAGTTCCTGCATCTGCTCCATTGCCTTCAGTCCCAGTGGAGTAGCCGCATTGTCGAGTCCCAGCATGTTAGCAGCCAGGTTCATGAAGATAGAGCCCGTCACGGGGTGGCCCTTGGGGATGTCGGGAAACAGTTTTGTAAACACGGGCGACAGCAGTCGCGCCAGGAAATTGACCACACCCCCCTTCTCGCCCACTTTCATAATGCCGAGCCACAGCGACAGCACGCCAGTCAGTCCCAACGAGATTTCGAACGCAGCGGGGAACACCTCCAAGTCTCCCCAGAACACCAGCTTCACCGTTGCTATCACAAAGGCAAGCAGGAAAAACGCTACCCAAATATAATTTAAAACCATTCCGCAAAGGTACAACTATTTAAGGTAACAGCCAAAAAAAAAGCAAAAAAAGAGCGCCTACATCTCGCAGGCACTCTTCCTAAATAGAATTGTTTATGATTGTATTTGATGGGTTCTTTATTAATACAATACACTTGCGTCAGAAACGGTCTTGTACCAATCTGTAGCCACGCCACCTGTTGCGTAAGTTGCAAAATCAGCGTAACCAAGGGTAATAATCTGACGTTCCTTCATCCAACGTGTTGAGTTAGATACCTCAATCTTCTGAGGAGCCTTACCCTTTGGAGCGTCGAGAACTGTACTACCTACCTTAACAACAATATCATTTGCATTGTACTGCTTGTTCCAATCAGTAGTTGCACCCAAATCAACACGGAAGATTACTGGCTGCAGACCGTCAACACCACCATTTGCATTGGTGTTAATCATCTTAGAAACGGACTGACCGAACAACTCGTGTACTTCCTTACCAGCAACTGTCAACGCCTTAGTTCCACCAGCAGCCCACAATGTGATGACTGCGTAATCGTGATGTGGTTGGTTGTCACTTGGTTGCTGTCTAACATATGCAACGTCGAATACTGCATCATTGAAGTCCCAGTCACTCAAATCAGTCTGAGAAAGGTCGTTGGCAATCAAGTCCTCAACCATGATGCGTTTACGATCTTTATACAAACCTGGAGTTATCTTAACAATCCAGTTGTCGAAGAAATAGTCACGTGCAACTTTCTGATTATCTGCTTGTCCATTAGCCTCGAAGTCGAAGCCAACAAAGAACATACCAGCTACGATTGGGTCAATAATATCACCAGGGATAATCACATAATTATCTTTGTAGAAGTTAGAATCGAAAGAGTTGTGGAAACCAAAGTACTCTGTGCTGCTATTAACCATAAACTCAATCTTGTCAGGACCATAGATACGGTCGTTCTGGTCTGTAGCCCCTGGTTTTAATCCATAGCAGACATTTCCATATACACCACCATCACCTGCATTGAAATTATTTGTATGGTCTGTGTCACTACCGCAATAGAGGTAGTTCATATTACCGCCCCACTCGCCTTTATATACTTGCTGAACAAAGAAATCACTCCAATTAAGAGCAACACCCTCAGGATTATTATGACTCTGGAACCACTCAGTAACAACTTGCTTCTGAGCATCGGTCAGAGGTTGTGGAACTTCTACATACAACCCCCACCCATTACCATTGGCATCAACAGCACGCATTCCAGTATACTTACCTTCCTCATCAAAGGTTACAACTTGCTGGTCATTGAATCCCCAGTTCACATTAGCATTTACTTGTCCTCCTACCAAATTCTCAAAAGCCTTCTCGTACTTCTGATCCTGAGTCTGAGGAGCAACAGTCTTGTCACTTACGCAACTTGCGAAAGCAAGGGTTACGAAACCCATCAAAAATAACTTCTTCATCTTACTTTAAACTTTAAATTTTTAATGATTGTATTGATACTTAATTCTTTTGAGAGAGGTCATTCACAAAATGACACTGCAAAAATACAATATAAATTGGAAAAAATAGACATATAGAGGTTAAAATATGTAAAAAAGCGGACAATCGGTTGTCTAAATCAAGTTTTTGATACAAAAATGAGGAAGATTCAAGCATTTTTTGTAATTTTACACCCGAAAACAAAAATGTCATCATGAACAAAACATTCGCGCGTACATTATTTATATTAATAGTAACGCTGTGCTGCACCACAGCATGTATCAGAGACAAGTTCAAGTACTACGGCTACGAAGACGAACTGGAGGGCTATGCTCCCGTTGACTACGTGGACCCAAGTCAGACGTGGATACTCACTAAGGAGTGTTCGAACGGCGTGGGCGGCATTCCCAACAATGCCGAACGGGTGGTTCTGCTGTCGGGAAATCCCTTTACGGACGACGGTGTCGAGATTCTGGCTGAAGTCTATACTTCGGTGCTGGCTGGACAATATGCCAACCTCAGCTTTGTGGCTCCCCCTACTATTAATAAGGTGTATGCAGCTGCATTGGGTGAAAACGGCGAATATCTGGCATTTGCCGAGTCTGCCCTCAATGCCACCATCAAGTTTGACGGCACTGTACCTACCGGCAATCCCAAGGCCATTACCCCGCAGGCGATAAAATACTGCTTCGAGGCTGAATATCCCAAACCGGGCGACTGGGACTACAACGATGTGGTAATGACGATTTCGAAGGAAATAGTGCGCGACCTGCCTAACGTGGTGGCGCTGAATGTGAGCCTCGACGCTGTGGGCTACCTCGAGCAGATAGCAGCAGCCATCCGACTGGTGGGCTATCCCAACAACAAGGTGACCATCACTCAGAACGAGAGCTCCACCTTTGTCCGTGAGCCCGCGCGCGAGCGCAAGATTCTGACACAGAAAGAACTGCAGTTTGCTTCGCTCAACGGCCATGCTGTCATCAACCTTTTCGACGATGCCCACCTGGCTATGTATCATAGCGACAAGGACGGCAACGTGTATCGCCGATACTTCAACACCATCGAGAATCCGTCGTCCGACAACAAGGGTGCCGTGCAGCCAGCTGTGAAGGTGACTTTCTACCTCGACTTTGACGACGAAAACATGGCCCGCAACTTCCAGCTGACCGAACTCGACCCCTTCATTCTGGTGCAATACGGAACGTCAGGCTCCAATTTCTGGGAGATTCACACCTACCCCTACAAGCTGCACGAGGTGGTTTATCACTATTACAACGATGCTGCCCAGAGTTACAACAACCTCTACACATGGGCCATCCCCATCCCCGACGGCGATTTCCGCTATCCGCTGGAGGGCGAGCCGATGGGCATGATGAAGAACAGCATTGTGTCGGGTTCGTATCAAACCATCGGTCATTCGTTCGGAGAGTGGGTAATGGACGCCACTTCTGCCCGCGATTGGTACGAATACCCTGCCGATGGAGCAGTGTACTAGCCGTTTTCGCATAGTAAAATAGGTCAAATTGGGGGAATTTTTGCTACCTTTAAGGGCAACAAATTTTCCCTGGGGAGGGAATTTTTTCTGGCTGGGCAGAGAAAAAAATTTTGTCGGCCTACGAGAAAAAACCACCCCTGCGCACCCCGAAACGTGAAATTGTGAAAACGTGAAAACGTTACGATAAGCGTTTTGACACTATGCAAGGTAAGTACAACTAAGATCATTATGATAAATAGTATTTAATGCTATATATAATATAATAAGGTACGCGAGGAGCTGAAACTCCTTATCGTAACAAAATCACAAAATCAAAAAAGTAACAACAATATAAAAACAAGGAAGGAGAGAGACACACAGATATGGAGTGCGAAGTAACAGGAGTTAGGCACCGTATGGGCGATGGGCTTACACTTGAAGAGAAAACACAGATGGCCGAACAGTTTGTAACCACACTGCCCAATGGCACACCGGTGATACTGGCGGCAGAGCCCGACAACGAATACGACAGCGAGGCTATAGCGGTGTATATGGACTTCACGCGCCATATTGGCTACATCAAACACGAATCGTGCAGAGAGGTCAAGAAATGCCTCGACGAGTACGGACAATGTGATGCAGTGGTAAGTGGCAACGACGGCCATCTCACCATCTTCCTCACCATACCCAACGGCTCCGAAACATCGGAAGCACCGACACAGTCGCCCAGAAAACTGCCCGACTTCCCCCTGCCCCAAGGCATCGTCATGTCGTCGACCAACGAAGAAAAGGCACTGCAGGTGGTGGCCACGAAACTGGTCAGAATGACAGCATCGGCTGAAACGGCCGACCTCATGCTGACAATGGCCGAACACTATCTGCCGCTGTCACGCCTGTCGATTTGCTACGAAGACGACTTCTGGCGCGACCACGTCATGAAACAATTGCGACAACTCAGCCGACAGCAGCTCACCCCCGAGCAGAAGCAGAAACTGAACGCCTTCATCGAGAATTTGAGAAAGACGCAGGGCGACTTTCACCGCACCCACGAACACTGGCAGGAGCGCATCTTCAAAACTCAACTGAAATCATTGCGAAAACATTCCAAAGCAGCACTCATCCGACGCTTCGAGCAATATGCCAACACTGCAGCCGGAGGGCGGCAAAGGTTGCTCACCAAGCTGGCTGATTGGTTTGCAGACATGCCCTATGCCAATCTGAACAACTACGAAGACCACGACGCGCTGGCACGGCGATTCAGCTATATGGGCATCAGCAGAAAGGAACTGTACGAAGTGTATAGCGCCCTGTTGCTGCTCGAAGACAACGATGTCGTCATGACGAGCGAAGACTTGGTGGAACAAACCAGCGGCTGCTTCTATAACGACCAAGCGGCTGCCCGCGAATTCCTCGAAAGAATAAGAAGCATGAAAAACAGAGAAATCACCAAACTGGTGAAAGACCTGGCTGACGACAGAGTCATATCCGACCTGTCAAAAGGACGTCCCCTGTGGACTATCCTACACGACAACCAGCTCTACACAGCATCAGAATCCAATTGGAATCAGCAGATAAAGTAGGGTAGCCACACCCCAACTTGCACAACTACTTGCACAAAACTTGTATTCGCTTGTAACTACTTGTATTACAGTTAGTTATAAGCGGATTTCTATTGTATATACATTATTATATATTATCTTTGCATCCGTATTTCATTCATTAACAATTTAAACCCCGCTGAAAAGGCAGCGGATGCAAAGTTGAAGCGTTCGGAGCAGTCTTCACGTGAACAGATGGCCATCGGACTCATTCGAAACTTCTTCGGAGCTAAAACTTAGCGACTATGAACAACAACAGTAAGAAATTTGACCAAGCATTCACCTGCGTAGGAAACGGACACGGAGCACCCTGCACACCAGCCACCAAAGAGGAATGGCTCAAAATGCGCAACGAACCTCGCGTGGCTGAGCTGTGCCAGAGAATTGAAAATGGCGAAGACGAACTGAAGCACCAACTGCCCGTATGGACACCAAGCTGCGCCGAGTTCGCCAACAACCACCGAGCCATTGCCGATGCGCTCAAACCATTGCCACGGCTGATGATGGATTTCGACGAGAAAGGCCACACCGACGAGATTGTGAAGGCACTGACCACACAACCATCGCCACTGACCGTGCTGCTGATTGAAGAAAGCGCACGCCGAGGAACCCACGTACTGGTAGAAGTACCAGCCGGAATGGAGCCCCAACAGGCCCAACAACTGATGCAACAGGCCACAGGGTTCACACCCGATGCTGCAGTCAAGGACATCAGCCGATGCATCTACATGGTGCCCGACGACCACACGCGCTACATCTCAGAAAAGCTGTTCGAGCCAACGACGCTGAGCGAAGCGCCCCAACCCGAGGCACAGCCAACCACCACCGACACCGAGGAGAAGCTGTTCAAAGGCATTGCCTACTCCTCTATTATAAAAGAATGGTGGAAAGCCAACGGAGGCGAACCGCAAGAGGGCGAGCGCAACGTGAAGTTACACAAACTGGCAGTCAACCTGCGAGCCATCTGCGACAATCGCAAAGAGCTGATGATGCAGGTAATGCCAAGATTCGGACTCACTGACAGCGAGCTCAAGTCAATCGTAGATTCAGCCTGCAAGGAAGAGCCAAAGGGCATTTCAAGGACAATGCAGGAAATCATCGGACAACTCACAGGACTCAACGACTCCGTAGGCGACGAAGCCGACAATGCCAGTAGCACCATCACGCTACTACCATCAGCCATCAAGCGAGCACTGCCCCCAGGACTGAAGGAATCGCTCATCGGCGTGCCACCAGCCATGCAAGTACCAGTACTCTGCTCGCTGATGCCCCTCATCGCAGCCTATGCCGACGGCGTCGAAGTAGAGTATTGCGACGGAGAACGCCAACATCTCGGACTAATGACGGTCGTCAGGGGCGACCAGGCCAGCGGAAAGAGCGTCTGCAAAAATGCCGTCAAAGCATGGAAGCAGCCAATGGACGAGGCCGACGAGCAAGCACGCAAGATAGAGGACGAATGGAGGGCACGACACAAATCGCGCAAAGCCAACGAGAAAGCACCTGAAGACCCCAAAGTCGTCATACGGTCAGTGCCCATCACCATCAGTAACTCCACCCTGTTGCGACGCATGAAAAACGCACAGGGACACACCCTCTACTCGTTCGGAGAGGAAATGGACACACTGACAAAAACCAACGGAGCAGGAAAGTGGAGCGAAAAATACGACATCTACCGACTGGCCTTCGACAGGGGAGAATGGGGACAGGACTACAATTCCGACCAAGCCGAATCGGGCGTCGTCAACGTAGCCTATAACTTCACCGTGCTGGGCACCGATGGCGCCTTCAAGAAGATCTTCAAACGTGACAACATTGAGAATGGACTCTCGTCGCGAACACTCATAGCACGAATGCCAGACAGCTCGTTTGCCAAAATGCCACGCTACGGAAAGCGGTCAGACGAAGACATTGCGACCATTCACGAGGCAGTGACCAAGCTGCAGTCATACGTGGGATTCATCGACACACCGCGACTGCGCAAGGCTATCGACAAGTGGGAGGAAGAAAAGCGACTCGAAGCCTCGAAATCGCTCGACCACGTGCTCGACACCTATCGCCGACGTGCAGGCGTCATCGGATTCCGCTGTGGAGTGTTGGCAATGCTACTCGAAGGAAAAGAAACCAAGTTAGCACTCAACTTCGCCATCTTCATGGCCGAATACTGTCTGCAAGAGCAAATCAAGGCCTTCGGCGAAATGCTGGAAGAGCAGAAAGTCATCAACGCCAAAACGGAAGGACAGCGATACAGCGCCAACCACAGCGTCTTCGACCAACTGCCTCCCGTCTTCACCATCGACGAGTTGGCCACGCTCAAACGAGGCTTCTGCAGTCCTGCCTCCCTCCGTAAGATCATCTGCATCTGGCGAGCAGACGGATGGGTCGAGAAAATCGACAAGTCCCATTGGCGCAAAACCTCACGCGAAGTGTGAAAATGTGAAAACGTGATTATGTTACGATAAGGCAATCCCTTACCAATAAAAAGCGGGGCATCTACATCACGCAGGTGCCCCACTTCATTTCAAAAAACTATAATTATTTAAGTATTTGATGTCTTAATTAATTGGTAGCAGCAGGAGATGAGTTTGTCATCGTCTTGCTTAAGTCAGGACTATTATACCAATCACTGTCAGCACGCGGGTCTGCTGTGGACGTAGCCCAGTTCACGAATTTAGGATATGCTTCAGTAACGCGAGTGCGCTCAGTTGGCCATCTCCAATCAACAGGAATCATCACAGCATGTGGATATGCGTCATTGTTGGGGAATACATAATCCTTGCCTGTTGTAGAAACATGGATTGAAACGGGCAGACTTTCAAACTCACCATTCCAAGTAGTAGTAGGAGGAACAGCAACCGTGCATGTTACGGGAGCTACACCACTAATAGAGTTACCGCCAGTTCCGGCTGTGTTGATCATAATGCCCTTGCTCTTTCCCATTGCAACATGAAGTTCCTTACCTTCGAAGAGATCTTCTTCACCAATCTTTGCTGTAATCTCATAAGTAGCACCAAGAGCAACCAACAGCACATCAAGCTTAGTCTTGTCGTACTCAACCTCACCAGTCTCAGCATTGGTGTTTTTTACATGATAATTAACTTTCAGCACTACGTCATTCATATCGTAGTCAGAACCAACAGTCTGGTCCTCGAAAGCGTAGGTGTAAACTGCGGGATCACCATAGATCTTACCGCCGCCACCGCCAGGATTGTTACCCATACCCGTGCAGTCACCCTCTGGGATAATAATAGCAGAAGAGTTCTCGGAAGTCCAGTGAGCAATATTGTTGTTAATAATATAATATGCAGCTTGATATTTATAATCATTATCATTATATATATCCTTATATCGTTTATTCTGATAATTATAGAATTCGTCTGGATCACAATCCACATAAGCATTGTTTTTTACATACAAATCACCGCCATGGCTTACCAAGAACTTAGAAGTCTTAACAATGGAGAAAGTTCCTTGAGCCGTTGGACCATTGATAGTTGCGCTTTGACAATAAATTGAACCAGCATTAATCTCACTCAAATTATACATGGTGCTTGCACCTGTCATATATAACTGACCATCACAATCTATGCGGCTATTATCCAACAAGGTAAGTGGACCAGTACCTGCATTCTCTGTAAAGTGCAGATAGCATCCATTTACAATTGTCGAATTATATGCATCACCTTGAATGGTATTTGTACGAGCTGTGATATGACCAAAATTCGTAAATTTACCGCCACTAGTATTGCGAAGAACATCTACGACAATAGTTCCATTATTATAGAAATCTGAACCATTAACATTTAATTCGCCTTTGATATTAATAGTACCTGCATTGTAACAAGCCGCACCGTTATTTACAAATAAATCTGCTGACTTTCCTTCGGGAGTTACTAATGATCCACCTGCCATTACAACGATTCGACCAGCATTGCTCATATCGGTCTTACCATCGAGAATAATTTTACCACCAGGAGCAACAACAAGTGTTGGGCCATTCAAAGTATTTCCATTTAAATGAAGAATTCCTTCAACATAAATAACAGCATCATTGATAACATATTGAGTTCCGTTGATATGGAACACTTCTTTTACTTCTGTATCCGCAGCCACGCGATAATGTTTGCCATCGCCATGAGCAGGAAAATCTTCTGGATTATAGAACCAACTCTTATCACTCAAGTTGTGATTTTTATTAGAAGTTTCATTAGCAATAATATCATCGGTTATTGCAGGATAAGCCTTCATGGCATCCAAAGTAGGTGCAGTTCCAAGTGACATTTTATTTTGATCAACCATCCATTTTGTCTGGTCACTTTGAGACAAAATAGCATTAATATCAGCAAGCGATGGATTCAAATAATTATCCAAAGTCTTTACATAGTCGGGATAAACACTGGCATTCTCAGCGGCACGACTTGTTGCAGCAGCACTTGCCCCACCGATGTTAGCAACTATCTGACCATTCTTTACATCAACTGTGTTGACAACACTACGGTTCTTACTATCGTACGTGGCCACATAGACCTTCTCTAATGAGTTAGGAAGAGTGAAAGAGGTAGAAAGAGCCTTTCCTTCCTTAACTGTCTCCATAGCAAAGAATTTTGCGCTGCTGTTAAACAGAGGATTCTTGTCATAAACAGCCACTGCATACTCTTGGTCTAAACCCAAGTTAACAGAAATATTGGCAGTCACTTGAGAAGCCATATCCCAAGTCTGACCGTCAGGAATCTCAAAACCGAGCTGAAGCTCAGCATTCTCTTTAGCCTTCTGAGCCTCGTCAACGGGACTCATGGCTGTAACATCCTTGGTACAGCTGCTGATACCAGCAACGATAGCCAAAGCTGCCAAACCGTTCATCAAATACTTCTTGATCATCTTTATAAAATTTTTAAGTTAATATATTACGTTCATTGATTCTGCAAAGATAAAGAATATAATTCTTTCTACAAAATAAAAATGCAACAAACTGCCAATTTTTAACATTCAGGCACAAAACAATAAGAAGACTCTGCTTTGAGACAAGCGAGAGAAAGCCAAATGGCCAAATGGTATCAAAAACTCATAGAACGGAATAAGTGGACTCTTTTATGGTATTAAAAATGGAATAAGTAGACATATTTGTGGTATTGAAAATGGAATAAGTGGGCAAAATTATTGCTAAAAATATGGAATAAGTGGATTTTTTTCTTTGCTGAATAAAGATTTAATTGTAATTTTGTAGCGAAACCTGTAATACTACCAGAATTGGAAGCCATCTAATATATACTGAAAGGTCGCAAGAACACCGAAACATGGGAGATAAGATTCTAGATTCTTCGGTTAACAAAGCATCCGTGTTCGCATTGTGTTCGCAAAAAGAAAAAACAGCAACCTTCGAATCTTCGTAAGTTGCTGATTTTCAGTGTGGACCAGCCAGGGCTTGAACCTGGGACCTCCAGATTATGAGTCATATTTACGGATTTTGCATGAAATGCCATGTTATTGCAAAAGCCTGTAAATAAAAGGATTATTTCTTTTGGCGTTTGCAGAAAATTGTGTAATTTTGCAGCAGTTTTCGCTCGCGAATTTCACC
>ONDP01000035.1 GCA_900316645.1 uncultured Prevotellaceae bacterium | reverse complement strand
GATAATCTGGCGCTGACGACGGTAGTAGAACGAGATGACACTAGCGATGATGAACAACAATACGATGACACCAATGATGATCGACTTCATGCGACTGGCAGCCTCGGCCTCCTGAATCTTCAGTTCCTGTTCCTGGGCATGATAACGGGCAGCAAAATCGTGGGCCTCACTGGCATGCAGGCTGTCACTAAGAACCTTTACCAGATTAGCATGACGGTTCATCAGATTGTAGGCCTCGCCGACATGTCCTTTGGCACGGGCAACGACGGCACGGTCGCGCAGAATCACGGCATAGTCGTCATTAATGGTATCGTTACCCATACGATACGCTACCTCGTCACTGGTGGCCATCGCCTCATCATACATACCCAGTGCCATCTGCGCAGGAATAATCATTCTGCGGCCACCTAACGAATGGCCATAACCGCTCTGGTTGAAGCGGGAGAGACATTCACGGGCATGAGGGGTATCACCCGTCATGGCATAGGCTCCAGCCAGGAAACCATTGGCCTGGGCACGGCTGAAGTCGATATAGCGGTCACGGTCGGCAGGACTGTCACTCCACGACAGACGGTAGCTGTCTTCGGCATAGGCACTGGCATGCTGTTCGTAATGCACGAGCCTGTCGAGGATACGCTGCGCCAACGGTATGACCTCAGCATAGCGGCCCTGGTCATTCAGTACTGTAATCTTACGTTTCACGGCAATGATGAAGGCATCCATGCGGTCGATACTGCCGGGCTCATCGAGCTGACGAATGGCCTCGTCGATTTTTTCCATACCTTCCTCCGGTTGTCCCAAATGAGCCATCACCATACCAATCTCTGCCTCTGTGCGCCATTGTTCAGTCTCCTCTCCCTGTAGACGACAGACCTCAGCCTTCTGCGTCGCCCACTTCACATAGCCTTCAAAATCTACCTTGGTACGACTAGTAATCATCAGCAGGTCGAGTATATTCTCCCGCTCTTGGGGTGCATGAATCACAGAATCATGCTGCAGTAGCTGTTCGCAGATCAGGATGGCAGAATCCTGCCGCTGCTTGAGGAGCGACTTACTATAGATTTTGGCACGGATGAACTTTGCACGGTATTCATTGATATTACCAAGCAACAAAGCAGAGTCGAGCATCACGAGTGCCCTATTCGGATGATAGCCATAAGCCACCAACACGGAGTCTACCTGATAAGGTGTATCACCCAAATTTGGAATATGTCTTGCTGAATTATTGCTGCCGCAACTGGCAAAAACCAGTATTAAAACAAGCAGCAGAACTTGAAGGACATTTCTCATATTATAATAATCTTAGTTTTTTAATCTTCCTCAGGGGAAATGTAAAACGAAGGAATGTCACGACGGAGGGTCAGCACCCAGTCATCGCCGTCAGATTGATATTTTGCACGGTCTATATGATCATCCATCAACCATATCATACGGTTGTCGATAGGTTTACCGCCATGACGGAGCATCAAGGTAAAACACTGCTTCGATACCGTCACGCTGAGCTCACAAGGACGACCTTGCAGTTCACCCAAAACTATCTCAAGCAGCTGTACTACAATGCGCAGTGGCTCGCGATCAGACTGTTCATCAACCACACGTTTTAGGAACGCCATGGCTGTCTCACCTTCTATTGGAAAATAGACCATCTCATTCATAACCAAATGCAAAATTACGTAAAAGTATCTATTCTTCCAAAAAAACAATGCACGCATTTGGGCTTTACACCAAATGCGCGCGATATTCGGAAGGAGTCATACCATAATGACGCTTGAACTGATCACGCAGATTAGGGGGCGTGAAGCCTACCTCAAAGGCAATTTTTGCAATAGGCATTTCTTGGTGACAAACTATCAACTCATGAGCTTCCTCAACACGCATTTTATTAATGTATTGAGGAAATGACAATCCGCCAGCATGCTGGTTTAGGAGGGCATTCAGACGATGGCGACTGATGCTGAAACGCTTCATCACATCTTCGCGCATCAGATCAACATTGGCATAAAGACGTTCACTTCTGATTACTGAATCAATTCTCTTAAAAAGTTCCTTGCACATGAGATTTATAGTTTCATGGTGCAAAGGTATGCAGAAAAAAATACATCTGAAAGAAAACACATGCACTCATTTGGGCTCTATCCCAAATAAGTGCATCAAAAACGGGGAAAGAAAAAAAGCGACATACCCGAATGACGGAAATGTCGCTCTATCTTGAGAACAAGATCGTACTATACCTTAATCTCTACCTCAACACCGCTGGGGAGTTCGAGTTTCATCAGAGCGTCAACAGTCTTAGCAGTTGAGCTGTAGATGTCGATCAGACGCTTGTAGTCTGACAACGGGGATAGGACCGCTGATGATAGCACCTGTGGCCTTAACAGCCTTCACAATCTTCTCTGCTGACTTGTCTACGAGTTTGTGGTCGTAGCTCTTCAGCTTGATACGAATTTTCTGACTCACGATAATAAAAATTTAATAATTAAACAATTTAATGATGTAAAAATGGGGCTGGCGCTAAAGAGTCATTTGCTCAGCGGCAGACCCCATTTTTGAATTTTTACATTTTGCATTTTTTACATTGCGCGTAGCGCTTACACCAGGTCTGCACGTCCCTTCACCTCCTCAAGCACTGCCTTTGCAAGAGCAGAAGACAGAGGAGCGTGGTGATCGTACTCCATAGAGCTGGTGGCACGACCAGAAGTGATGGTACGGAGAGCGGTTACATAACCGAACATCTCTGACAGGGGAACCATTGCCTTAACAACACGGGCACCTGAACGAGCTTCTTCCATACCCTCTACCTGACCACGACGCTTGTTGAGGTCGCCAATCACGTCACCCATGTTCTCCTCAGGAGTAACAACCTCGAGTTTCATGATAGGCTCCATCAGCACGGGCTTAGCCTGAGCGCAAACAGCCTTGTAAGCCATCTGGGCTGCAATCTCGAAGGAAAGCTGGTCAGAGTCAACTGGGTGGAACGAACCATCGACAACAACGACCTTCAGTGAGTCAACAGGATAGCCACCGAGGATACCATTCTTCATAGCTGCCTCGAAGCCCTTCTGGATAGAGGGGATGAATTCCTTAGGAATGTTACCACCCTTCACCTCGTTGACGAACTGCAGACCACCGTTCTCCTTGATGTTCCAATCGTCATCAACAGGACCAACGTTAACGATGATATCGGCAAACTTACCGCGACCACCAGACTGCTTCTTGTAAACCTCACGATAACCGTTGACGGTCTTAGTGATGGCCTCCTTATAGTTAACCTGGGGCTTACCCTGGTTACACTCAACCTTGAACTCACGCTTCAGACGGTCGATGATGATATCCAAGTGGAGCTCACCCATACCAGAGATAATGGTCTGACCACTCTGCTCGTCGGTACGTACGGTGAATGTGGGGTCTTCCTCAGCCAACTTAGCCAGACCGTTGTCAAGTTTGGCAACGTCAGCCTGTGACTTAGGCTCAACGGCGATAGAAATCACAGTGTCGGGGAAGGTCATTGACTCCAGTACGATGGGCTTATCCTCATCACAGAGGGTATCACCAGTACGGATATCCTTGAAACCTACACCTGCACCGATATCACCAGCGTCGATTGACTCCATAGGAATCTCCTTGTTAGAGTTCATCTGGAACAGACGGCTGATGCGCTCCTTCTTGCCAGAACGTGGGTTGTAAACATAAGAACCGGCCTTCACGCTACCAGAGTAAACGCGGAAGAATACCAAACGGCCCATGTAGGGATCGGTGGCAATCTTAAAGGCAAGAGCTGATGTAGGCTCGTCTTCGCTGGGCTTACGACCTTCTTCCTCGTCAGTGTTGGGGTTGATACCAGTTACCACCTCAACATCAACAGGAGCAGGCAGGAAAGCACATACATAGTCGAGCAGGGGCTGAACACCCTTGTTCTTATACGATGAACCGCAAATCATTGGGGTGCAAGCCATAGAGATGGTTCCCTTGCGGATAGCAGCGATAATCTCGTCCTCAGTGATGGAGTTAGGATCGTCGAAGTATTTCTCCATAAGAGCCTCATCATACTCGGCAGCAGCCTCCAGCAACTTGTTGCGCCACTCGTCGCACTCGTCTTTCAGGTCGGCGGGGATTTCCTCAATGTCGTACTCAGCACCCATGGTCTCGTCGTGCCAAAGGATAGCCTTCATCTTAATGAGGTCAACCACACCCTTGAAGTTCTCCTCAGCACCGATGGGCACCTGGATAACAACGGGGTTAGCACCCAGGATGTCCTTCATCTGCTGAACAGTCTCGAAGAAGTCAGCACCAGAACGGTCCATCTTGTTCACGTAACCGATACGGGGAACATTATACTTGTCGGCCTGACGCCATACAGTCTCTGACTGAGGCTGAACACCGTCAGCAGCAGAGTATGTTGCCACAGCACCATCGAGCACACGCAGTGAACGCTCCACCTCAGCAGTGAAGTCAACGTGTCCCGGAGTGTCAATCAAGTTGATTTTAAACTCCTTGCCGTTCCACTTCCAATTACAGGTAGTGGCAGCAGAGGTAATCGTGATACCACGCTCCTGCTCCTGGGCCATCCAGTCCATGGTAGCAGCGCCGTCATGTACCTCACCAATCTTGTGAGTCTTACCTGTGTAGAACAGGATACGCTCAGAAGTGGTGGTTTTACCGGCATCGATGTGGGCCATAATACCGATATTGCGGGTCAAATGTAAATCGCGATTTGCCATTTCTTTTTCTTTTTATTTTTACCTTTTTACCTAATCATTAGAAACGGAAGTGAGCGAATGCACGGTTAGCCTCAGCCATACGGTGCATATCCTCCTTACGCTTGAAGGCACCACCCTGATTGTTGAACGCATCCATAATCTCAGCAGCCAGTTTGTCAGCCATAGACTTACCACTGCGCTTGCGAGCAAATGCAATCATATTCTTCATAGAGATGCTCTCCTTACGGTCAGGACGAATCTCAGTAGGAACCTGGAAGGTAGCACCACCGATACGGCGACTCTTCACCTCGACCTGAGGAGTGATGTTGTCCAAAGCCTGCTTCCAAATCTCCAAAGCTGACTTCTCTTCGTTCTGCATCTTTGCCTTGACATTCTCAAGGGCATTGTAGAAGATTTCATAAGAAATAGACTTCTTACCATCGTACATCAGATGGTTTACAAACTTCGACACTTTCTTGTCGTTGAAGACGGGATCTGGTAAGATCACACGCTTCTTTGGTTTTGCTTTTCTCATTTTTGTTTGTTGTTTTGTTGTCTGCTTGGGGCTGTTCTTTCCTGTTCTTCAACGCTCTCACATGAGCATTTACTCAACCTGTCTCGTAACAATATCTCCAGCAAAACAGTTTTTACTTGTTAACTTAATTCCTTAAAGGCTATAATCTTCTCCGATTATTTCTTAGCCTTAGGACGCTTAGCACCGTACTTAGAACGACGCTGAGTGCGGCTTGCAACACCGGCGGTATCAAGTGTACCGCGGACGATGTGATAACGTACACCAGGGAGGTCCTTCACACGACCGCCACGAACCAGCACGATGCTGTGCTCCTGCAAGTTGTGTCCCTCTCCGGGAATGTAACTGTTGACCTCCTTTTGGTTGGTCAGACGAACACGGGCTACCTTACGCATAGCCGAATTAGGCTTCTTCGGGGTCGTTGTGTAAACACGAACGCAAACCCCACGACGCTGGGGACATGCGTCCAGCGCGGGTGATTTGCTCTTGTCAACGAGCACCTTTCTGCCTTTTCTTACCAATTGTGAAATTGTAGGCATAATTGTTTGATTTTTAAATTATTATATTAATTATATGTATATTCTGTCTGACTGCGCCCCATATTTACAGGCCGCTTTTGGGCTGCAAAGGTACAAACTTTTTGGGAATCCACCTAATTTATAAGATGCGAAAAAACACTTATCCTGTGAATTTTAACACAAAATAAGTGTTTTTAGATTAATTAACACCACTTATGCCTCTCCTTGCCCCATTGGGAAGGGTGGAATTGCCGGTGGGTCTTGTGTCGGAATGCGGATTTGTCCATACTCGCGCTCATAACGATGAATATTTTCCTGCAAAGCACCCAGCAGACGCTTAGCGTGTTCGGGAGCCAGTATGACACGGCTCTTAACTTGCGCCTTACGCACGCCAGGGAGCACTCTGGCAAAATCGATTACAAAGTCGCTGCTGGAGTGAGTGATAATGGCGAAATTGGCATATTCTCCCTGTGCCACTTCCTGTGGCAACTCCAGTTGCAAATGGTCTTGTTCTTGGTTTTTCTCTTTATTGTCCATATTGTTTCGAATTTTAATTTTATTACTGATTCAGAGGAACGAACTGGAACGTGAAGGTGCGATCCTGATAAGGTACACGATACTTTGGCAGAGCGAGTCCCCAGTTACTCCAACTGTTAGCACCACCCACACCTGTATGTGCACCGTCTATACAGAGATTGGTGTATTTTGACTTGGGCACTTGAGTAGAGTGACGCTGACCCTTCGCTGGTTTCGGTTCGTCAAGGTCTTCTATGGCGTAATGGAGGGCTGAGACGGAGAAAGGCTCGACGGCCTCAATACGCATACCCTTACCCTGTGCAGTTGTCTGGTTCCACCACCTGACATCCGACTTCAAGCCATTTTCTTGGGGACGGATATAGGGATAGAACTGTTCGTCGGCTGTCTGGTTATAGATTCCGATACGCTGCGACAACTTACGATCGCCATAGTTTTCAATGGGTCCACGACCGTAATAGGCACTGCGTTCCATTTCATAAGGTAACTGCATCACCATACCAAAGCGAGCCATATCCGGCTGTTTCGCGTCTTTATCGGTCTTCAACTGTTCTACCACCTTGATTCGGCCGTCACCACTGATGTGGTAAGTCAGTGTCAGTTGGGCTTTGACGTCGGGCATGTCATAGACGGCAGTTACCACGACACATGGCTGTGGTTTCTTCACTTTCTCTGCATGGAAGGTCGCTAGGTTCAACGTAGGATTCTTCCATACCTTATTATCTTTCTGGAATTGGCCACCCATATCATTGTCGGTGAGGGCACGCCAGAAGTTAGGACGCAGCACACCGCCCTCGCCAAGAAGTTGACGGTCTGCTACAGTATAGCGTACCATGAATCCCGACACCTTGTTGAACTGGATGTTGACGGCATCGTTCGTTACCGACAGGAGGGTGTCGCGCTTACTGTCTTTCACCTTGAGTGAGGGAAGTTTTGCAGTTGCGTCTTGAAGTGCGAGTGTTCCCGCCTTCACCGTCAATTGCTGGTAGGCTACTGTCTGTCCTTTCTGCATCAGCGGTTCTGCGTTCTTGAGTTTATAATCGACGTTCAGCAAGTATTCCCCTGCCCCATCGCAGTTGCCCAAAGGCAATGTCACTTCAACTGTGCCTTGGGGAGCACAACTGACTTGCTCAACTTGTCCGCTTCTTATCACCCGACCGTCGCACAGGAGGGTCCAGTCCATCACATAGTTACTCAGGTCACGGAAGAAATACTCATTGCGGATGCGTAACTTGCCCTGAGTGATATCTACGGGTTCCGTCCAGATATTCTGATACTCATAACCTGTCTCGTACATGTGGGGGTTGGGCACACGGTCCGGGCTCACCAGTCCATTACAGTTGAAGTTATTGTCCGAAGGGTCGTATTTGTTATAGTCGCCACCATAAGTATAGATGTCGCGTCCCTGCTTATCCTTACCATGCAATGCCTGATCGACGAAATCCCAGATGAATCCGCCCTGGAACTTCGGATACTTACGCACCAGGTCCCAATACTCTTTCAATCCACCGCCGGAATTTCCCATGACGTGGTTGTACTCACACTGGATGAGCGGTTTCTGTTTTCTGTTATCTTTGGCATATCCCTCGCAATGCCACTGAATCATATACATCGGACAGAAGATGTCCGTGTTAGCTCCCTCACCGGCTGGTTCGTACTGAATAGGACGACTCTGATCCTGTGAAAGTATCCACTGACGGGCAGCAGTGAAATTCTCACTGTCTGCCGTCTCATTACCAAGACTCCAGATGATGACGGAAGGATGGTTGAAGTTCACTGCCACGTTATGCTGGTTGCGTTCTACAATCTGCTGACGGAAGATGGGGTCTTTCGAGGGCGACGGATTCTGATAGAGGAATCCGTGACTCTCCTGGTTGGCCTCGGCACAAAGGTAAATGCCATACTCGTCACAGAGATCATACCACAACGGATCGTCGGGATAATGACAGGTGCGCACTGCATTGATATTGAAACGCTTCATCAACTGAAGGTCTTGAATCATGCGCTCACGGGAAACGACATAGCCACCGTCGGGATCCATCTCATGACGGTTGACACCTTTTATATATATAGGCTTGCCGTTGACGAGCAACTGGGCATCTTTTATCTCCACCTTGCGGAAACCTACTCGTTGCGTCGTCACCTGATGGCCATACTCTATCTTCAACGTATAAAGATACGGTGTTTCTGCCGTCCACTTCTGCGGATTGTTTACATGAAGCACTACACCACCCTGCTTAGGCTGTGACTCCTGCCACGACTTAACCGTCTGCGAAGCTACTTCTTTGCCTGCAGCATCAAGCAGCGTCAAACGGGCATCCGACTTACCGACAGCCCAAATCTTGACAGCAAGGGTACCGTCCTTATAATTATTAATAAGGTCGGGAGTGATACGAATATCCTGGATGTGTTCCGCCTTATCTTGTGCATAGAGATAGCAGGAACGCCCTACTCCGCTCAGTCGCCAGAAGTCCTGGTCCTCATGATAGGAACCATCACACCATCGGAAGGTCTGGAAAGCAATGAGGTTTTCACCACTATGAATATAAGGGGTTACGTCAAACTCGGCTGCCACCTTAGCGTCCTCCGCATAGCCAACATACTGACCGTTGACCCACAGGTAAATGTTAGAGGTGACAGAGCCGAAATGGGCAATGACCTGCTTACCCGTCCAATCGGAAGGAACAGTAATCACGCGACGGTAAGACCCCACATGGTTGTCCTTGACGGGCACCTCTGGCGGACTGTTCTTGAAATGACCGCGCCACGCAAATCCCACATTCACATATTCAGGGTCGCCATAGCCGTTCAATTCCCAGACACCGGGCACCGGCATATCCACCCAGTTCTTCGCATCATAGTCCATACGGAAGAAATCCGTTGGCCGCTGATTGGCATGTTCCACCCAGAGGAAGCGCCAAGTACCGTCCAACGACAGACGATTAGCCTGAGGGAAAGATGTATGCACCGCATAACGGTTGACCTCATTGACCTGCAGGTCGTGCCACTCCGTCATGGTGGGTTGTTGGGCTATGACAGGCATTGACACTGCCATCACTGCCACCATCATGATTAACAATACTTTCTTCATCGTTCAATTCTCGATTCTTGGTTAATGGAGGACAAAGATAATCATTCTTTTTCATTTCCACAAATTTCATGAAGTTTTTCACTTCGCTTAACGAATTGTTTACAAATTCATGCCGTTTGAACAGACCTCCCCAAAAACTTGATTTTTGGCTTAATGAAGCTACAACATCTTTATGCTTCTTTTTTCTTTACACAGATCAGAGAACCTTCCCCTGATCTACTAAAAAACAAAAAAAGGATGCACCAGAGTCGGTACATCCTCACTGTCATTTGTCACGTTTGTCATGTGTCATGGTTCAGGCGGCGTGCTTCAAGTAGTACTTTTCCGTCTTGACATAGATTTTCAGGTCGTCTTTGTATTCCACCCACTCTCGACGCTTCCACTGACTCAACAGGTTGCCGCGCTGCTTGACCTCAGGACACTCGGCACGCTCCAGCACATCGTACTCCTCGCGGGTGAATGTGTCGCCCAACTGCTCCAACATACAGGGTACGCCAGGCTTCATGATACGGTTGTCGCGCTCCAGTTTCTCCTTGATGTCCTGTCCCAGCAGACACATCTTGCACCACATATCATAGTCGAACGACCAGGTTATGAATTCCTCAATCTCCTTGGTCCACTTCATGCCGCACATGATGTAAAGCAGTATGCTCTTGCGGAAGGCGATGGCCACAGCACGATAGGAGAACTGCGTGTACGACTCGTTACCCATCATCAGCGCACGCTCTTCGGCACGGTCGAGCAGTGCTTCTGCCAGTCGTTTGGCCTGCGGGCAGACAATGACACCCTTGGCCGACTCCAGACGCGCCAGGAAGACTGCCAGTTTCTTGTCGAAAGCCTCGTCGTAGTGGCCGAACTTAGGACGTCGCTCCACATCTTCCTTCACAATGGTACAGAGGTTCACGCGCGAGGCGGTACCATTGTCGATATTACCGCCAAGCAGTCCCTTGGCCGTTGCAGGCGTCGTGGAGAACACAATGTTCCAGCGCATCGTTGAGCGTGACTTGATGGACTGCGTGCCAACGCGCTCCTGACCGTAGACATCCGCATCGAAGTCACGACGGATAATCTGGGTCACCTCCGACGTAGAACCGCCCGACACCTTCTTCAACTGCTCTACCTCGTCCATTCGGGTGAAGAGAGCCTTGTCGCCGGCACGCTCGGCATCCTCCATACGCTGACAGAGGGCGGCATTGGTCATGTCGGCATCCACTATCTGCACGCAGATGTCCTTCGGGCGCTCGGGTTTCTCGGCATTGGCGCTCTTCTGGTTGGTGGCGTCAGCCCAGTCCTTCTCCTTCGCACGGGCCATCTTGTCGCGCAACTCGATGGGTTTCAGGATGTGGTCGATGGGCTCCTTGATACACGACTTACCGATAGACATTGCAGCCACCAGTCCGTCGATGAGGGTCAGCTCCGTCTGGGTGTTGTTCCAGTACTCTGCCTTCAGACCGCCCGTATAGGTAGCGAAAGCCGGAAATACGCAGGTGGCGATGGCGGGCTGATAACCCTTGGGAGCCTTCGAGATGCAGAGGCGTACAGGGGCTGGCAGTCGCTCGGGCATCACGGGCTGGCGCATCAGCGACTCCGCGTCCTGACCGTTCTCAATGTTCACACGTGCACGAGCCAGCGTCACGGCCGTCTGAATCTTCTGGGGCATCGTCTTCGACTGCTGGCGACGGCAAGCACTCTCGATGGTCGCGTTCACACGCTGCTGCTCCTCACCGTAGTTGGGCAACACATGCTGAATCCAGCGTGAGTCGTCGTTGCAGATGTAGCGCAGATGGCAGGCCATCGTGTAGATGAAGGCATTGCGCGAGCCATGGACGGGAATACCACCCAACTGGTCGGCCAGCTCCTCGACGATGTAGTCGTAAGGGATGCCCATGTAGTCGGCGGGGTAGTCAACGGGAGCAATTTTGCGCTCGTCGGATGTCGGCGCATTTTTGCGCTCACATGACCCCGGCCCATTTTTCGACTCGGCTGACGACGGCTCAATTTTGCGCTCACGTCCGTCAATGGTCAGTCCGCGGTCGAGATAAGCCTGCTGGCGGGCTTTCACCTCATCCTCGGGCAACTCGGCATACCAATTCTCGCTAAGGTACAGGCGCGACTTGCTGTCGGTGATGTAGATCATGCGCTCAGGCGAGCAGCAGTCCTCGTCGAAGGCGACACCCAGTGCCTGGCAGTAAGCCTCCTGCGCCTCACGGATGGTCATGCCCATCGGGATGCGGATGTCGATGTGCAGCTTGCCCGAGGCTGAATAGTCCATGTGCAGCAGCTGGTCTTTCCACTCGCCCTCCTCAGTATTAAGAAGGTACGCGCGTGAGATGGCACCCTCCACCTGCTCGGCATCGTCAATGTCGACGCACGTCTGCCAGGTGAATGTCTCGGGGATGATGGACGCTTGGCTGCGGCGGTCGTCCTTGAAACGGAAGTAGTGCGGGCAGCGGAAGGGCAGGTTAGCCTTCAGCTCTCGACGCTCATCAGAGTCTTTGGCCTCGCGGATGCTTGCCACCAGCTGGGCCAGTTCGTCACGCTCAGTCAGCTCGAGATACTTTCCGAGTGACTGCTCAAACACCCTGCCCTTGCTCTTGGGAGCGTTCATGGCAGGATTCATACACACTTTGCTTTTCACAAAACTTTCTTTACATTTCATAATAATTGCATTTAAGTTTAACAATAAATTTGACAATGCAAAGATAATAATAAAAATAAGGTATTACAAGCCTTTCAGCCAATAATACCTTCTATTTTGGATTTCGGAAAATTTCGGAAGAGGTTAGGAAAAGTTTTGGAAACTGCTAGGAATTTTTTGGACGTTTTAGGAAAAACTAGGAAATTTGCTCTATGAAAAGCGGACTGAAGTAGGCATAGATTTCCTCGCATACCGACCTGTTGGCGGCTTCTTTCCAGTCGTCATGAGGATTACTAATCCATTCGTGCCACGAGCGACTGTCCTCTTTGACGTTATAGTCACCGCTCTTCCTCACCGTATCGATGCCCTTGTCTGGTATCATCGAAATAATCAGGCGGTCAAACTTGTTGGCGATGTTCGTCATCAGCAGTCCCTCGTCCAGCATCACTTTCATCACCAGCGCCCACGTCCAGTTCTCATCGTTCTCAACTTTGGCGTTTATCTCGCGAATGATCATCACCAGTCGCTCGGCTTTCTTGCCCTTACGGAATTTGGGGGAAATCGTGGTAGGCAGGTCCTGCAAGTCTTTCAGTCGCTCCACTTCCTTACCCGTGTTCAACCGACAGGCAACCATCTCGCCCAGTTCGGTATTGCCCTCGCGTTCGGCCCACGTGGTTATCAGCGTGCGATAGGGGCGACGCTTGGCTTCCGTACGCTCCTTCAATCCCTGTTCCACTACAAAATCGACGGGGATTGGTGTCAGTCGTTTTTCTGTATCGTTCATCTCTTCGTGCGCGTACATTTTAAAACAGTTTGTCCTCATCGGGAGCGGCCTCGTAATGCTCCTTACGGGCGTTCAGCAGGTCGATGATGTGCTGCTCCCAGCCGTCGGGCGTCTCAAACTTGATGAGCAAGGCGTCCCTGTCAAAGACCGATTCGTAAATCAGATGCTGGTAGTGCAGTTCTTTATAGACCTCGTCCACGGAACCGCGCGCATAGAAATAGAAGCCTGAGGAGACATAGCTGCGGGCCAGCAGATGCTCGTGCGTGCCGTCGAAAGAGATGCTGACCTCATAGACATTCTCGTCAATCAGATTGCCATCCTCGTCCTTCATCAACTCGCCTTTCTCGTCACGCGCCTTGTCCCAGACGACCTTGACACCCAGCAGGCTCAGCCGTTCCCAGAGATAGGCAAACTCCACGGGCTCCTCTTGCTCGAGGTCATACTTCACCATCTCGGCCAATGCACGTAGCCCTACGCGAGGGTCGCTCTCGTTGCACACCACACGGCAGTCGCCCAGTTCGGCCTCAGTGGCCAGCGCACCTGCAGCCAACTCACCACCTTCGTCGAGCATCGCATACTGACTGGCTTCGAAAATGCCATATTCGCTGTCATCCCAAACGGTCATCGTGGCAATGTGCCTGCCTATACGTCCCCCTGCATAGACGATGTTATAGGGGGCGTTGAGCTTCAAGATTTTACTGTTCATCGTTGTCTTCTGATTTCTATCCAGCTGCAAAGATACGCAATAATTCCGACATCGCCAAAAATCTGCGACACCCAAACATGACAATTATGACAAATGACACCGTCAGATTTTAACTAGCGAGATTCCCAAAACACCTCAAATTATGGCCATACTTAATATAATATATAATATTATATAAGTATGAAGTTATTTCGCACTTTTTCCAAAAATTCGCCCTCTCAGAAAATGACACCGTCATTTGTCACGTTTGTCATGCTCCCGAGCCGAATTTTGCTCCCAGGGGAGGAAAAAATTTTTCTCTCGCCTAGTAGCAAAAACTGCCGTAAACACCCCTTTTCCCACATGACAATTGCCTCCCCGAAAACGACCATCTGCACCCGTTTTCCCGCGCTCCAACCGCCCTTTTCCGCTATCTGAGCCCCCATTTCGTCCATCTGCTGCCCTTTTTCCGCTCGGCCTTGCCGCTTGCTACCGAAGGGACGCAAGAAATGACAGCGTCATTCTTCCTACCACAACAAGGAGAAAGAAAAAACGCCGCTACAATGTTTCATGCAGCGGCGCTTTTCTATTGAATGATAAATTACTTCTCGTCAAGAACGGGCTCCTCAGCGAAATCGAGGACGTTCTTCTTGTTGGCCTGCATGCGCTCGTACTCCTCCTTTGAGCCGACAATAATCTTCTCGAACTCACGGAGACCAGTACCGGCAGGAATCAGGTGACCGGCAATCACATTCTCCTTCATGCCGTCAAGGTTGTCAACCTTACCACGGATAGCGGCTTCGTTAAGCACCTTGGTCGTCTCCTGGAAGGAGGCTGCCGACATGAACGACTTGGTCTGCAATGCGGCACGGGTGATACCCTGCAGAATCTGAGTAGAAGTTGCGGGCACTGCATCACGCACCTGAACAACCTTCAGGTCACGACGCTTCAGCATAGAGTTCTCGTCGCGCAACTTGCGGGCTGTTACAATCTGACCCTTCTGCAGATTCTCGGAGTCGCCGGCATCGACAACTACCTTCTTACCCCAGATACGGTCGTTCTCCTCAGCAAAGTCGAGCTTATCGACAATATCGGACTCGAGGAACGAGGTATCGCCCGGATCATTGATCTGAACCTTACGCATCATCTGGCGAACGATAATCTCGAAGTGCTTGTCGTTGATCTTCACACCCTGCAGACGATAAACGTCCTGAACCTCGTTGACGATGTATTCCTGGACAGCCGTCGGACCCTTAATGGCCAGAATATCGGCAGGTGTGATAACACCATCGGAAAGCGGTGTTCCGGCACGAACAGCATCGTGCTCCTGTACCAGAATCTGCTTAGAGAGCGATACAAGATACTTACGCTGCTCACCTGTCTTAGAGGTAACGATAATCTCGCGGTTACCACGTTTCACCTTACCCATAGTTACCTCACCGTCAATTTCAGAAACGATAGCAGGGTTAGATGGGTTACGAGCCTCGAAGAGCTCGGTAACACGGGGCAGACCACCGGTGATATCACCACCCTTGGCTGCTGCACGTGGAATCTTCACGAGGGTCTCACCAGTCTTAACTGTCTGGCCGTCCTCAACGACTACGTGACCACCTACAGGGAAGTTATAGGTACCGATTACCTCGCCATCAGCTCCGATGACATCACAGGTTGGAACCCTTGACTTATCTTTCGACTCAGTAACAATCTTCTCTGTCAAACCGGTTGTATCGTCGGTCTCGGCACGGAAGGTAATACCCTCAATGACATCATGGAACTTCAAAGTACCGGCATATTCTGTAACGATAACGGCATTGAATGGATCCCACTGGGCAACCTTATCGCCTTTCTTCAAAGTATCACCAGACTTGAAATAGAGAGATGAACCGTAAGGCACGTTGACAGTAGAGAGAACTATCTTAGTGTTAGGATCAACGAAACGAGCCTCACCCAGACGGCTGACTACCATCTCGCACTCACGACCGTCTTCATCGAACGGAACGGTACGAACCTCTTCGAGTTCGATAACAGAATCGTTCTTTGCCACGATACTTGCATTGGCGGCTGCATTGGCAGCCACACCACCGGCGTGGAACGTACGAAGTGTCAGCTGTGTACCAGGCTCACCGATGGCCTGTGCAGCGATGACACCCACAGCCTCACCCTTCTGAACCATACGGCGGGTTGCCAAGTTACGTCCATAGCACTTGCGGCATACACCATGCTTTGACTCGCAGGTAAGTACGGAACGAATCTCCACACTCTCAATAGGAGAGTCTTCGATTGCCTGTGCAATAGGTTCGGTAATCTCCTCACCGGCAGCCACTATCAATTCACCTGTAGAAGGATGGATGATATCATGTACGGATACACGACCGAGGATGCGCTCATACAATGTAGAAATGGTCTCATCACCATTCTTGAGGGCGGTGCAAACCAGTCCACGCAGCGTACCGCAATCCTCCTCGTTGATAATCACATCGTGAGATACGTCAACAAGACGACGTGTCAAATAACCGGCATCGGCAGTCTTCATAGCGGTATCGGCCAGACCCTTACGGGCACCGTGAGTAGAGATAAAGTACTCGAGCACTGACATACCCTCCTTGAAGTTTGACAGAATTGGGTTCTCAATAATCTGTGCACCTTCGGCACCGGCTTTCTGAGGCTTTGCCATCAGACCACGCATACCGGAGAGCTGACGAATCTGGTCCTTACTACCACGGGCTCCTGAGTCAAGCATCATGAATACGGCATTGAATCCCTGGTCGGCCTCGGTCATTTCCTTCATCAGGACATTGCCAAGGTCGTTATTAATATGTGTCCAGGTATCAATAACCTGATTGTAACGCTCATTATCGGTAATGAATCCCATGTTGTAGTTCTCGGTAATCTGACGAACTTCCTCGTTACCCTTCTCAACCAGTGCCTTCTTTGACTCTGGGATGATAATGTCGTCAAGGTTGAACGAAAGACCTGCCTCGTAAGCCATACGGTAACCAAGGTTCTTGATACCGTCGAGGAACTCACAAGCCTCAGCGAAACCTACGTTCTTGATAACATCAGCAATGATGTCACGCAGACTCTTCTTAGAGATGATACGGTTGACATAACCCACCTCCTTCGGGATGATGCCATTCACGATGACACGACCGACAGAGGTTTCAACCATACGCTTGCAAGGTTTGCCGTCAACGATATCGTCAACAACCACCTTCACCTGAGCGTGCAGGTCACACTTGCCCTCGTTGTGGGCAATGATGGCCTCCTCGGGACCGTAGAATGTCAGTCCCTCGCCCTTTGCTCCCGGGCGAATCTTTGAGATATAGTAGAGTCCGAGCACCATATCCTGTGAAGGAACGGTGATAGGAGCACCATTGGCAGGATTCAGAATATTGTGACTCTGAAGCATCAGAATCTGAGCCTCCAGAATAGCCTCGTTGCTCAATGGAAGGTGAACAGCCATCTGGTCACCGTCGAAGTCGGCGTTGAATGCTGTACATGCCAACGGATGCAACTGAATAGCCTTACCCTCGATCAGTTTTGGCTGGAAGGCCTGGATACCCAGACGGTGCAGTGTTGGTGCACGGTTGAGGAGCACTGGATGACCTTTCATCACATTCTCCAGGATATCCCAGATGACAGGCTCACGACGGTCAACAATCTTCTTGGCCGACTTTACCGTCTTCACGATACCGCGCTCAATGAGCTTACGGATGATGAATGGCTTATACAGTTCGGCAGCCATCAACTTAGGAAGACCGCACTCACCCATCTTCAACTCAGGACCTACGACAATAACCGAACGGGCTGAGTAGTCTACACGCTTACCCAACAAATTCTGACGGAAACGTCCCTGCTTACCTTTCAGTGAGTCAGAGAGTGACTTCAAAGGACGGTTACTTTCGCTCTTGACTGCGCTTGACTTACGGCTGTTGTCGAACAAAGAATCGACAGCTTCCTGCAACATACGCTTCTCGTTGCGGAGAATGACCTCAGGAGCATGAATCTCCATCAATCTCTTCAGACGATTGTTTCGGATAATAACACGACGATAGAGGTCGTTCAAATCGGAAGTGGCAAAACGGCCACCATCCAGTGGTACCAATGGGCGCAGCTCAGGAGGAGTAACAGGGATTATCTTCATAATCATCCACTCAGGACGGTTAATGCCCTTCTCAACACTTGAGCGGAATGCCTCGACAACCTGCAGGCGCTTCAGCGCTTCGTTCTTGCGCTGCATAGAAGAGTCGCTGTTAGCACGGTCGCGCAGCTCGTATGACAAAGAGTCGAGGTCAAGACGAACCAACAGATCATAAATGGCCTCAGCACCCATCTTGGCAATAAACTTATTGGGATCACTGTCGTCCAGATAGTCGTTCTCGGGGGAAATCTTGTTCTCTACGATTTCATTGTACTCCTCCTCAGAGAGCAGGTCGTACATATTAGAACCCAGGACATCATTGCCTTCTGAATCCTTCTTGCCTGCCAACACACCTGGCTGGATAACTACGTAGCGCTCGTAATAGATGATGGCATCCAGTTTCTTGGTGGGAAGACCAAGCAGATAACCAATCTTGTTCGGCAAACTACGGAAATACCAAATATGTGCTACGGGGACTACCAGTTCGATATGACCGGTACGCTCACGACGCACTTTCTTTTCTGTTACCTCAACACCGCAACGGTCGCAGACTATGCCTTTATAACGGATGCGCTTATACTTACCACAGGCACACTCGTAATCCTTGGTAGGACCGAAGATGCGCTCGCAGAACAAACCATCGCGCTCAGGCTTATAAGTACGGTAGTTGATGGTCTCAGGCTTGGTTACCTCACCGCAAGAGTTCTCAAGGATTTCCTCAGGTGAAGCCAGACCAATAGTAATCTTGGTGAAATTACTCTTTATCTTTGTATCTTTCTTGAAAGCCATAATTTTCAATTTTCAATTTTCAATTATCCATTATCTATTAGTCCATCTTGATGCTGAGACCAAGACCCTTCAACTCGTGCAACAATACGTTGAGAGATTCGGGGATGCCGGGAGTTGGCATTGGTTCACCCTTTACAATAGCTTCATAAGCCTTCGAGCGACCTACAACATCATCAGACTTGATAGTCAAGATTTCCTGCAATACATGGCTGGCACCGAAAGCTTCGAGTGCCCATACCTCCATCTCACCGAAACGCTGACCACCAAACTGTGCTTTACCACCAAGTGGCTGCTGGGTAATCAAACTGTACGGACCGATAGAACGAGCGTGCATCTTATCCTCAACCATATGACCGAGCTTGAGGAAGTAAGTGATACCTACTGTTGCAGGCTGGTCGAACTTCTCACCTGTCTCACCATCATAAAGATGAGTAGAGCAGAGGCGGGGAAGACCGGCCTTGTCAGTCCACTCGGCAAGGTCTTCAAGTTTTGCACCGTCGAAGATAGGAGTAGAAAACTTCACACCCAACTTCTTACCAGCAGCACCGAGGATAGCCTCGAAAATCTGACCAAGGTTCATACGAGAAGGCACACCCAGCGGGTTGAGTACCAAGTCAACAGGACGACCATCCTCAAGGAACGGCATATCCTCCTGGCGAACAACCTTAGAGACAATACCCTTGTTACCGTGACGACCTGCCAGCTTATCACCGACACCGATCTTACGTTTCTTGGCAACATATACCTTAGCCATCTGCAGGATACCTGAAGGCAGTTCATCACCAATGGTGATAGCAAACTTCTTACGCTTCATCTCGGCATCGAGCAGCTTGAACTTCTTCATATAATTGATAATCAACTTGGCAATGAGCTGGTTCTTATGCTCATCATTGGTCCAGTTGCTAATCTGAATATCACCATACTCCAGATTCTTCAGGGCTGCGATGGTAAACTTGCTGCCCTTAGAGATAATCTCTGCACCAGTATAGTCTTTCACACCCTGTGAGGTCTTTCCCTTGGTAAGGGTCTGTAACTTCTCAACCAGGATGTCCTTCAAATCCTCAATCTTGGCCTCATGCTCCTCGTCAATCTTGGCGAGCAGAATCTTATCCTGCTGCTTGGTAGCACGGGTCTTGGTGGCACGGGTGAAGAGTTTCTTATCGATGATAACACCAGAGAGCGAAGGATTTGCCTTCAGAGAAGAGTCCTTCACATCACCTGCCTTGTCACCGAAGATGGCGCGGAGCAACTTCTCCTCAGGTGAAGGATCGCTCTCACCCTTAGGTGAAATCTTACCAATCAGAATGTCACCTGGCTCCACACGGGCACCGACACGGATAACACCATTCTCGTCGAGGTCTTTGGTAGCTTCTTCGCTCACATTAGGAATATCAGCTGTAAACTCTTCAGCACCACGCTTGGTCTCACGGACATCCAATGAATACTCATCCACATGGACTGAGGTCAGGATATCTTCACGGACAATGCGCTCGTTGAGCACAATGGCATCCTCATAGTTATAACCCTTCCAAGGCATATAGGCAACCAGCAGGTTACGACCCAATGCCAACTCACCGTTCTCGGTGGCATAACCCTCGGTGAGGATATCGCCAGCCTTCACGCGCTGACCTTTCTCACAGATGGGGCGAAGGTCGATGGTCATATTCTGGTTGGTGCGACGGAACTTAGGAATACGATATTCTTTCAAGGCAGGCTCGAAGCTTACGAATTCCTCATCCTCTGTACGGTCATACAGAATACGGATAGTAGTAGCATCAACATAGTCGATAACACCATCACCCTCTGCAGTAATCATTGTACGAGAGTCTTCACAAACCTGCTTCTCAATACCTGTTCCTACAATAGGAGCCTCATTGTGAAGCAGAGGTACTGCCTGACGCATCATGTTTGATCCCATCAGTGCACGGTGAGCATCGTCGTGCTCCAGGAAAGGAATCAGCGAAGCAGCGATAGAAGCAATCTGCTGTGGAGAAACATCAATCAAATCGACATCAGTAGGAGGAACTACAGGGAAGTCTGCATCCTGGCGACACTTTACCACGGGACGGATAAACGTACCGTCGTCGCGCAAAGGAGCATTTCCCTGACCAATAACATGGTCTTCCTCTTCCTCGGCAGTCAGATAAACAATATCGTCGTTGTTCAGATTGGCAATGCCCTTCTCTACCTTACGATATGGGGTCTCGATAAATCCGAGTTCGTTAATCTTAGCATAAACACAGAGAGACGAAATCAGACCGATATTAGGACCTTCAGGGCTTTCAATCGGGCAGAGACGTCCATAGTGTGTATAGTGTACGTCACGCACCTCGAAACCTGCACGCTCACGTGACAGACCACCAGGACCAAGGGCTGAGAGACGACGCTTGTGAGTCACCTCAGCCAAGGGGTTCGTCTGGTCCATGAACTGTGACAACGGATTGGTTCCAAAGAACGAATTGATAACGCTGGAAATAGTCTTAGCATTAATCAAGTCGGTTGGGGTGAACACTTCATTATCGCGAACATTCATACGCTCACGGATAGTGCGGCTCATACGGGCCAGACCGATAGAGAACTGATTAGACAGCTGCTCACCTACAGTACGTACACGACGGTTTGACAGGTGGTCAATATCGTCAACGGTAGCCTTTGAGTTGATCAACTGAATCAGATACTTGATAATCTCGATGATATCTTCCTTTGTCAGTACGCGGACATCCATCTCTGTGTCCAGACCGAGTTTCTTGTTGATGCGGTAACGACCTACATCACCCAAGTCATAGCGCTTGTCTGAGAAGAACAGGTTCTGAATGACCTCACGGGCACTGGCATCATCGGCAGGATCAGCATTACGCAACTGACGATAGATATACAATACGGCTTCTTTCTCCGAGTTACTGGGGTCCTTCTGCAAGGTATTGAAGATAATAGAGTAATCCTGAGCCACCGACTCGTCCTTATGCACAAGAATAGTCTGGGCACCGCTTTCAAGAATATCATCCATATTATCTTCTGTAATCTCTGTCTCACGTTCCATGATGACCTCATTACGCTCGATAGAAACAACCTCACCGGTATCCTCATCAACAAAGTCCTCGTTCCAGCTCTTCAAGACACGGGCTGCAAGTTTACGACCCAACGCTTTCTTGAGAGCGGTCTTGTTAACCTTTACTTCCTCTGCCAATTCGAAAATCTCAAGGATATCCTTATCATTCTCGTATCCGATAGCACGAAGCAAAGTGGTAACGGGCAACTTCTTCTTACGGTCAATGTATGCATACATCACATTATTAATATCCGTAGCAAACTCAATCCAAGAACCCTTGAAAGGAATGATACGGGCACTGTACAGCAATGTTCCGTTGGCATGTACGTTCTGTCCGAAGAACACACCAGGAGAACGGTGCAATTGAGAAACGACAACGCGCTCAGCACCATTGATAACAAACGTACCATTGGCGGTCATATAGGGGATGGGACCCAGGAATACATCCTGAATCACTGTACCGAACTATAAGTCAGTCCACGCTCCAAACACTCATCAATGGTGTAACGAGGCGGATCAATATAGTAATCCAAGAACTCAAGAACGAAATTATTACGTGTATCGGTAATAGGGAAGTTTTCAGCAAACACCTTATACAAACCGTCATTCTTGCGTTCCTCAGGGGGAGTATCCAACTGCAGGAAGTCTTTGAATGACTTTAATTGCACATCAAGGAAATCCGGAAACGGCATCGGATTCTTGACACTGCCAAAGTTTACTCTGTTATCAATTACTTTTGAAGCCATATATTATATTAATAATGTTTCTAGACTCTCTAGACTCTCTAGAACATCTAGATTATCTAGAATAAAACAAGAAAATGGTCGGGAACCCTCGACTGGAGAGCTCCCAACCATGGTATTGTTGTTGTGCTTAATTATTTCAGCTCAACTACGGCACCAGCCTCTTCGATAGCCTTCTTCAGGTTCTCAGCCTCTGCCTTAGCCATACCCTCCTTGATAGTAGCAGGAGCACCATCAACGAGATCCTTAGCTTCCTTCAGACCAAGACCACAAGCCTCCTTAACGGCCTTAACAACCTGGAGCTTGTTTGCGCCTACTTCCTTCAGAACAACGTCGAAAGAAGACTTCTCCTCAGCAGCCTCAGCGGCACCTGCAGCAGCAGGACCGGCAGCAACTGCAACAGCTGCAGCGGCGGGCTCAATTCCATACTCGTCCTTCAGGACTGTAGCTAACTCTTGTACTTCTTTAACTGAGAGGTTTACCAACTCTTCAGCAATAGCTTTAATATCTGCCATTTTATTTAAAATTTTAATGTTTTTAATGTTAATTGTTATACTTCTCGCTTATTTATTACGCTCAGCGATAGCGTCAAGCAGTCCATGGATCTTGCCACCAGCATTCAGGCCAGATACGACAGTCTTGATAGGAGACTGCAGCAAAGCCACAACGTCGGCGATAAGTTCGTTCTTGCTCTTGATAGCAACCAACTCGTCAAGTTTGTCAGCACCTACGAAGAAACCTTCCTCTGCATAAGCAGCCTTCAGGGCGGGGATGCCTTCCTTCTTGTATTCTTTCAGCAACTTAGCGGGAACATTAGCCTGATGTGAGAACATCAGAGCAGTGTTACCCTTTAAGCAACCATAGAGTGGTTCGAAATCAATTTCTGAAGCTTCGAATGCCTTGTGAAGAAGCTTGTTCTTCACGACAATCATCTTCACCTCACTCTTGAAACACTTACGACGAAGATTGCTCGTCTGCTCAGCGTTCAGTCCGGTAACATCTACCAGATAGAAATGAGGATACTCCTTCAGCTTCTCTCCGAGTTCTACAATAATAGTATCTTTTGCTTCCTTTTTCATTTTACTAAACTTTTACGGAGTTATTCAACTGATTTAGGATCAATCTTAATACCTGCACTCATCGTGCTAGAGATAAAGATACTCTTAATGTATGTACCCTTGGCAGCAGCAGGCTTCAGCTTGATGATAGTCTGAATAAACTCCTTTGCATTCTCATAAATCTGGTCGGGAGTGAAGGTTACTTTACCAATTGACGTGTGCACGATACCGGCCTTGTCAACCTTGAAGTCAATCTTACCTTGTTTTACCTCTTTAACTGCCTTAGCAACGTCCATAGTTACAGTACCGCTCTTGGGGTTTGGCATCAAGCCACGAGGACCGAGAATACGACCCAAGGGACCAAGCTTACCCATGCAAGATGGCATTGTAATGATAACATCAACATCAGTCCAACCCTGTTTGATCTTATCGATATACTCGTCAAGACCAACATAGTCGGCACCTGCTTCCTTAGCAGCAGCTTCCTGGTCGGGAGTACAGAGAGCGAGCACGCGAGTCACCTTACCAGTTCCGTTAGGCAGCGAAACAACGCCACGAACCATCTGGTTAGCTTTACGCGGGTCAACGCCCAAGCGTACGTCGATATCAAGTGAAGCCTCAAACTTTGTAGTGGTGATTTCCTTCACCAGTTCAGCGGCTTCCTTCAAAGAGTATGCTTTCCCTGCTTCAACCTTATCAGCTACTAACTTTTGATTTTTTGTCAGTTTACTCATTTTTTTAATTGAAGTTATTTGTTATTTACCAGGGAAGTCCCCTTTTACAGTGATACCCATACTTCTTGCTGTACCGGCAACCAACTTCATAGCCGACTCCACAGTGAAGCAGTTCAAGTCACTCATCTTATCCTCAGCGATTGCACGTACCTGATCCCAGGTAACTGAAGCAACCTTCTTACGGTTAGGCTGAGCTGAGCCGCCCTTTACCTTAGCAGCCTCCATCAACTGAATAGCAGCGGGAGGAGTCTTGATGACAAAGCTAAAAGACTTGTCTGCATAGTAAGTAATAACGACTGGCAATACTTTACCTGCCTTGTCCTGGGTTCTGGCGTTGAACTCTTTGCAGAATCCCATAATGTTAATACCCTTAGAACCAAGAGCAGGTCCTACTGGGGGAGAAGGATTCGCAGCGCCACCTTTAATCTGTAATTTGATTAATCCAGCAACTTCTTTAGCCATTTCTGTAAATTATTTATTTGATTCTTTATATAAGCCTTAGGAGTGGAAGCCTCCTGCGACAGTATATATAGAACAGACGTACCGTAACTTACGCCTTATTCTTTCTCTACTTGGGTGAACGCAAGTTCCAATGGAGTTTTGCGTCCGAAAATCTTGACCATTACCTTCAACTTGCGCTTTTCAGAGTTCACCTCTTCGATGACACCACTGAAACCACTGAACGGACCATCTATCACCTTCACTGTCTCATCGACAGTATAAGGTATATTAATCTCCGCACTCTCAATAGTAGTTTCCTCTGCAGTACCCAAGATACGGTTAATCTCCGACTGGCGTACCACCTGAGGATTATCCATGCCGCCTAAGAAACCAAGTACATTAGGGATAAAACGCAGCATATGAGCAACCTCACCCTGCAAGGTAGCCTGAACAAGGACATATCCTGGAAGGAACAGTTTCTCTTTAATGACGCGCTTACCGTTGCGGAGCATGGCATATTTCTCTGTAGGAAGCAAAACCTCACCTACATTAGCTTCAAGGACATCATTGTGCTTCTTTGCTGCATCAATGAATTCCTTGACCTTGCCTTCTTTTCCACTAACGGCACGCAGAACGTACCACTTCATACCTGTCTCAGACATCTTCTATTCTCTGAACTTTTAAATAGTATAAATTGAACTCATGACGGCTTTGAATATAACATCCATCACCCATACCACTACTGCAATAATAAGAGAAGCGGTCAGCACCAGAACTGCACTTTGTGTCAGTTCTTTGCGTGTTGGCCAAGTCGTCTTATGCGCAAGTTCGTCATAACATGCCTTGCAATAATTAATAAATGTCTTTACGATATTCATATCTGTTTTCTTTTCTAGCACGGGAAGGAGGACTCGAACCCACGACCCTCGGTTTTGGAGACCGATGCTCTACCAACTGAGCTATTCCCGTAAGTAAGCCCCCACCCTAAAGCGGGGGCTTGGATTTTTATTTTCAGTCTGTCGCAACGCAAGTTGCAACACACTTGAGATTAATCCTCGTAAACCTCTGTGATCTGACCAGAACCTACGGTACGACCACCCTCACGGATAGCGAAGCGCAGACCTGGGTTCAGGGCTACAGCGTAGATCAACTCAACAGTAATCTCTACGTTATCACCAGGCATTACCATCTCAACGCCAGCTGGCAGAGTGATTTCACCGGTGCAGTCCATTGTACGGAGATAGAACTGAGGACGATACTTGTTTCCGAATGGAGTGTGACGTCCACCCTCTTCCTTCTTCAGTACATAGATAGAAGCCTTGAACTTCTTGAAAGGCTTGATCTGACCTGGATGGCAGAGTACCATACCACGCTTGATCTCGTTCTTGTCGATACCACGGAGCAGCAGACCAACGTTATCACCAGCCTGACCCTCGTCAAGGATCTTACGGAACATCTCAAC
>ONDP01000034.1 GCA_900316645.1 uncultured Prevotellaceae bacterium | reverse complement strand
GAAGGTCCAACTCTGCTTCTTCAGCTTCTCAATCATCGTGCGGATCATCTTCAGCGTCCATTCCTCGCTGCTGTTCTCCTCGCCGTCGGTGATGATGGTCACCAGCACATGGTCGCCGTCCTCAATCTGGGCATTGGTCTTCGAGATTCCCTTGCCGATGGCATCATAGAGCGGTGTGCCGCCACCGGGGCTGTAGGCTTTCCAGTCCAAGTCCTTGGTCTGGGCTGCAGGCTGGTTGTCGTAGTGCCAAGTGGTGTGGCCAGTATCGAAGGTGAGCAGAGTGATAAACTGTTCCTGATCGGGGAACTTCTCCTGCATCTTGCGGACAGTCTGCAGGGTTTCGTTCATGCCTACAAAGGCTTGCTTTCGGATAACTTCCATAGAACCGCTCTCATCGACAATAATCAGGTTGTGAACTCGCTTGGTCTTAACTTCATTCGTTTTCATAATCGTAACTTTTTAAATGGTGAATACTTCAATTCAAGACGTCTTTTATTTCTTTGAAGAAGAATTTGGAGAAAAATTAAGCTATGAAGCGATTTTTTTGTAATTTTGCAGAAAATATATCGAGGTAGAATAAAATATCAGAAACAAACAGCAATGAAGAAAGTATCTTTCTTACTGACCGTACTCTTCACACTGGCACTGACCGCCTGTGTGCATAAGACTCTCATCACGCCGAGTCAGAGCCGCGTGGGGTATTCCGCTTGGAACACGCAGGTTAGCTACACACATTGCGACCCTCTGCCCAAGACAGGGAAGCCTGAGTCCGTCCGCGGCACGTGGGAGGTTAACGACGGCATCTTGCAACACAAAGCATCCGAAGAGGCCCCGTTGGCCATCTGCAACTACATTATCCCTTCCAACCACTACACCATCCAGTGTACCGCCCGAAAAGATAGTGGGCCTGATGGTTTCATCATCGTGTTTAACTACGTGGATGCGCAGCACTATTGTCAGCTGAACTATGGTTACGAGGGCAACACGATGCACGCCATCGAGCAAATCAGCGGTGACGGCAAGAAACAGTTGGCCACACGCTCTGGCAGCATAGAAACAGGGAAGTGGTATAACGTGAAACTGACCGTGGCAGGCGACAGCATCAAAGCATGGCTCAACAGTGAACTCATGTTCGATGAAGTACTCAAATAAAATCGAACGAGAATTGAAAATATGCCTGTAGCGCGACAATTATGCATAAAAACACAAAAAAAAATTTGGTAAGTCTGAAAAAAATCGTATTTTTGCAACATCAATGTCATAATGGTATTTGACACCAAGGAAAAGAATATGAACTAAAAATTTTACAACTATGAAAAAGAAAGGTATTATCCTATGTACGTTAGTAGGAATATGCGCCATCGGGTTGATTTCCTCTTTCTTCATTGATTGGCCTGTAGATTTCCATTCGGCGGATGGCGATATCGCGAAGGCCGCTAAATTCTCTCGTGAACAAGCTTTTAAGGACCTTTCTAATATGGAAGAGCTCCTTCAGACCGACTCAGCCTTCAAAGGTGGTATTGTGGCAGCTCAGGTGGTGATGCAGACACGCGCCGTCCAGTTCGCCACGCTGGTTGATATGTCGAATGAGGTAGCCGGCAACATCCCCGCATTTGCCGAGGTGCTCAAGGATATGAACGCCCAGCGTGAGTTGGTGGACAACGTTGCCAGTTCGCTGGCAGAGTCGGCAGAAAAGTTGAATGCCGCCCTTGATGGTAAGGAATGTCCCGACTTGGCCCAGTCCACCATCAACGCCTCGTTGGCTTACACCACGCTGCAGAAGCAGAACAATCTGGCCACTCGTTTCATCGAGACCACCGACAAGTATCTGGAGACAGCCCAGGGTGACGATAAACTGAAGCTCGTCCGCGACCAGTGGTTGGAGTATCAGCAGATGACCGCTGCCCTTGATGGTGACAATACCAGTGCTGAGGCTTTGGCAAAGAAGGGCAACCTGCTTAGTGGCGAGAAGGCTCTTGCAGCCGTAGCTAATTTCGATATTGCTGAGCGTTTGGCTTTGCTGCGAAGCTGCGAGTTGGCTCAGGCTATGAAGCTTCCCAACCAGATTGGAAGCGTCATTCGCCCAAAGGTTCTCGAAAATGAAATCAGTTCGATTCTCCTTGCTCAGAAGGAGATTCTTGCCGGTAAACACCGTAAGATCGATTCCTATAATGCATTGATGATTGGCAACGTCATCAGTCAGACAGCAGCAGCAAACAATAGTGTAATGCTGAACAAAAAAGGCCCAAAAATTGATCCATAATTACTGCGGTGTACATGCGTAACTGGATTGCTGTCATTCTATTGTCGATGATTCCCTGTATATCCAGGGGGCAGACCCAGACCTATTACCAGTATAAGACGGACGAATCATCAGCAGATATGGACCAGTGATTCCATCTATCAGCCAGAAGCGCCCCTGCTGTTATTGACAGACTGGGAGGACGACGGTAATGGCGGAGCATCGCCGTTACCGCGTTCTTTTATACAAATCGGCATGGCTCCGTTGAACATGTCGTATTACATCAATCCTTCCGGCGAGCGATACAGTCAGTTGTTCAAGCACGAATATACACACATCGTCATGACTGACAAGTATAATCGTCGCGACCTCAACTGGCGCCGTTTCTTCGGTACGAAGGTCGATACTGACAAGTCGCAGCCCATCTCAGCCCTATGGAGCTATCTGAGTGTGCCCCGTTGGTATTCGCCCCGTTGGTATCACGAGGGCATTGCCTGTTTTATGGAGACCTGGCTCGGCGGTGGGGTAGGACGTGCCTTAGGGGGCTACGACGAGATGTACTTCCGCAGTATCATTGACGAGGGCGACAAGCTCTACTCCGTGGTGGGTCTGGAAACGGAAGGTTCCACCATGGACTTCCAGGTGGGTGCCAATGCCTATCTCTATGGAACCCGTTTCGTCAACTATCTCACCAAGACCTACGGCTACGAGAAGATGATCCAGTTCTATAACAGGACCGCCGACAGTCGCAATTTCTTCGGCAAACAGTTCAAGAAGGTCTATGGACAGTCACTCAGAAAGGTATGGGACGACTGGAAGGAAGACGAGAAGAAACATCAGGAAGCCAACCTCGCTGTCATCCGCCAATATCCCATCACAAAGACCAAGCCGCTGACCAAGGAACCGCTGGGTTCTGTGTCCCCCTTCGTCTATGACCCTGCCACCCAAAAGGCCTATGCCGCCATGAATGCCCCGGGTGACTTTGCACACATGACGGAGATTGACCTTCAGACGGGCGAGCAGAAACGGCTGAACGACATCTACGGCATCCAGCTCTATGACCCTGCTTACGTAGCACTTGACCGTAAGGGACAGCGACTCATCTATACAACGAACAATTCGAAGATGCGCGGTTTGGAAATCTATGACATCCAACGGAAGAAGGTGGTGAAGAAAAAGAAGTACCAGCGCATCGGCAGTATCGTTTATGACAATACCCACGACTGTCTCTACGGCCTGTTCTCCAACGGCGGCACACAGTCCATTGTGCGCCTGGACCGCGATTTGGAGCATCCGGAAGTCATCTACGCCTTCCCGTTCGGTGTCAGCGTGTTCGACTCGGATATCAGTCACGACGGCAAATGGCTGTCGTTCACCAGCCAGGGCAACAACGGCGAGCACACACTGCTGCTGTTCAACACCGAAGAACTGGCGAAGGCCGTCTTCAAGCCCGTGAAACTGGTAACATGGCGAGACAGCAACTTAGGACAGTTCCGCTTCTCGCTTGACGACAAGTATCTCATCGGCAGCTCCTACTATACGGGCGTCTCCAACCTCTGGCAAATCAACATCGAGACACGCGAGATGGAAATGCTCACCAATACCGACATCGGCCTCTTTGCACCATTGGAGATAACGCCCGGGCAGCTGCTGGCGCTCCAGTTCAAGCGCGACGGACTGCAACCCGTCTTGCTCTCCCGCGAGGTGGTGAAAGATGCCAATGCCGTCAACCTCTATGGTCAGCTCGCCTATGAGAACAACAAGGAGGCGTTGGAACAGGTTGGTCTGCTCAGAGACTCGCTGCCCAGAAAGAACTTCGGCGATGTGTATAACAACATCACGTCCTACAACGTTCTTAAAGAGATGCGGTTTGCCGGGGCATATCCTATCATCAGCGGCTTTACCGATGCCAGGGCTTGGAATCACATGACCCCCGTGTTAGGTTATCGCTTCAACGTGAACGACCCCGTAGGACTGAGCAGCATGAAACTGTCAGTCGGTTTCTCCCCATGGAGTAACAACGCCTGGAAGAACAAATTCCATGTTGACTTCGATTGGAAATACTATTTCTGGAGTCTTAAGGCCGCATGGAACCACATGGACTTCTACGACCTCTTCGGTCCGATGCGAAAGAGCCGTAAGGGTTATGTGGTGCAGTTAGCCTACGACAACATCAATTCCTTAATTACGCCTTATAGCAAATCATGGGGTTTCTCAGTGGCAGCCTATGGTGACATGGACGCACTGCCCTTGTATCAGGAGGTCGAGGTGCAGGATGTCAGGTCGATGCAGACCGCGTCGATTTACGGAAAGTGGTCGAAGATGCGCACATCCTTGGGTGGTGTGATGAAAGAGCAAGGCTACGAGTTAGGCATTGAGGGCTACGGCTATCTGGCAGGCGGACGGTTCTATCCCTCCGTTGAGGCTTCAGGTAACTTCGGTACACTGGTGCCCTTCGACCGTAACACCTCGTTCTGGCTCCGTACGGCAGCAGGTCACAACTTCGGCGACGCAGAATCGGTGTTTGGCACCACCTATTTCGGTGGTTTCCGTAATAACTATGTCGACAATAGGGATGCCTTCCAATATCGCACCACCTTGGCAATGCCCGGTGCAGCCATCGATGCCATCCCGGCACACTCCTTTGCCAAGGCTACGGCAGAGCTCAATCTGCGCCCCCTCCGCCTCAATAACTTCGGCACCCTGTTCTGCTATCCTACGTGGATCCAGTGCTCGTTCTTCGGGACAGGGCTCTCCGTCTGGAATCCCAACTCGTCTCACAAGATGTATTACAGCACCGGCATCCAGCTCACCACCGAACTGGTGTTCCTCAATTATCTCAAGACGACGTTGTCTATCGGCTACGGCCATCTGTTTGCCCCATCGGGCTTCGTTGGTGGAAGGCGTGGCAATAATGAATTCATGATTTCACTCAAGCTTTTATGATGTTATTTGTCGCAGCACTCCTCCCAGTAGTCATCTACATCATTGTCGTCTATCAAATCGACAACTTCTCGCTCATCAGCGTGAAGCGCCTGCTCCTGCTGATACTATGTGGCATGCTGACCGCGTTGGCGTGTTTCGCCCTGTTCCAACTGACGGGAAAAATCATTCCCGAGAGTCAGTCGGATTCCGTCAACCCCATCATCGAAGAGATGGTCAAGGGCATTCCGCTCCTTTGGTTGGCCGCCCGCAAGAAAATCGTATTCTTCATCGACAGCGTCATCTGCGGAGCAGCCGTCGGTGGCGGATTTTCCATTCTCGAAAACATCTTCTATCTGCTGTTGGGCGACCAAATGGGCATCGGCACCGTACTTTTCCGAGGTCTCGAGGTGGCGCTTGTCCACATGGGCTGCAGTGCCCTTGTCGCTGCCGGACTCATGCTGATAGTCCGTATGATAGAATATTCCCGTTCTCGGTCAGTCGTCAAAAAGAGCGATATAGCCATGTCAGTATTCCTGTTGTCGGAAGCCCCCGTGCTGCATTTGTTCCACAACACCTTCCATTTCGTGCCGCTGGTGCAGTTCGTCTTCGTCATTGGCACACTGGGCGGACTGTTGGTATGGACCTATTTCTACGACGTAGAAATGATTCACAGCTGGATAGACACAGGGCTCGACAAACAGCTCGACCTGCTTGCCTCCATCAAGACAGGTCGTTTAGACGACACCCCCACCGGCAAATTCCTTGAGTCGGTCAAAGATGCTTTCCCGCCGAAAGACTATTTCGACATCATCTGTTATGTACAACTGCATGTAGAACTGTCAGTAGCCTCCAGGAGTCGCGTGATGCTTCGGGAGACGGGTTTGGAAGACAATCTTCCACTGTCAGACGAGATGAAGGAGCAGATTATTTCCCAATACATAGAGTATAAAACACTTGAGAAGCGACTTGGCAACGCTGCCCGAATGACCATAGCCCCTATCGTGAAGTACGATCCGGCAGAATATAAAGCCCTCGAAGACCTTCGGGCTGAATGCAGGAAAAGGTGAAAGTTTGTTCAATCCTGCCGATGGTCGTAGTCATCTTCACTCACTTGCGTTAGCCATTCGTCTCCTTCGCCGATATAATCCAACAGTTTACGCTCTACGGCATCTTTGTTTTGGGTGGAAAAAAGTGCCATTTCTTGGCTGTTTGAAAAATATTTTGTATCTTTGCGGTTGTATTCACTATTTGTTTGACTATGGGAGTTACATTTGACAACGAAAAGCAGCAGTTCGTATTCGACTTCGAACATGATGGTGCAGCTGACATCGTCAGTCTGACGGGTAATGGCTATCAGGTAGAAGCATTTGGACAATGTTTCTACTATGGCTATGAATTCAGCGACCAAGTAGATGGCTCTGTTCGTTCGGCTTTTATCAAGTATGTCAAGTTCACGCCCTCACTACAGGAGCACCCCAATCTGACAAACTTCATCCAGAAAGCGGTGAATAATCTGAATCGCAAAATCAACCTCTACGACTACGACCTCGTGGTGATGCCTCAGTCGTCGAGTCACGTTAATCAGTATATGTTGCGATACATCTACCGCTTTGCCCAGCCAACGCTGAGAAAGATGGAGTTAGTGAAAAATTTGCCAATGAACATTTCGTTCGATATGGATGCTTTCACTGAGGCTTATCTTGACGATGTTTTAGAAAACGGTCGTCCACGTTATACTGAAGCACAGAAAGAAGAGGTGCGTCAGCAGATTACTCACATGCTCGACCTCATTCACCAGAAGGACTACTTTACGATAGCAAAGGATGTCAAGAAGAGTCGCTTCCGTCCTTATATGCAACAGTTCCTTAAGTTTTCATCGAAGACGGACGAGGAATTGTGTGCCACTATCCGTCAGCAGAATGTTCTTGTCATTGACGATGTAACCACCAGTGGCTCAACCCTTGGAGAGGTACTCCGTACCCTCCGCATTCTCAACGAAGACAACCGCATCACCATCTTCAGCCTCATCGGCAGACGTGACTTGATGGCGGATATGAATGGGTGACAATCTTAAATAAAAGGGTAAAAAAAGGGGAAGGGGACGAAAGGGTAATTGCAACCCCTAGCCCCCATTTTTTCCCTAACTACGGTTCTCTTTCCTTTTGATTAGGATGGAATCAGAAAAAGTGTCAATCATTCTGACAATGTTAACCTTTCAGCCTGCAACAGGTTTAAATGCTATATGACCACTCATTTATTTTTCTATGATGACAGTGGGGGTGTCGTGGTATCTGCCAACGACAGTGATGATTTTGTTAGTCTTGTAACGGTATAAGCCGGAGAGATTGGTGATAACCATCTCGTAGCTCTTGCCAACCTCCAGTTGGTCGAGAGTCAGAAGGTGGTAATAGTTTTTATCTTCTTTCCGCTTGAATTCATAGAAGGCACCATCGGGTATTAGTACCGTTTGTGGATCATCCAGATTGATGGCGGTAGAAAAAGTTCCCTCTGGCGAGCTGATGCCTGTAAACAGGAAATGGACATCGTTGCCACAATAGGTGCGTAACAATTCAAAGTTTGCATTCAGTTTATCAGCATCGAAGACCATGATGCAATGCAACTCGGGCCATAGCAATGGTATGAGCTGTGTGCCGATGTGATGCGCATCCATAATGTCACGAATGTCTTGGGCTCTTTTAGCATCAGGAGCGATGAAGCGACTGCCTTGCTCGATATCGTCGGCAAGGCGGGGCCAGTGCATTTCAATATAGCGTAGGAGGAACAGCATATTGGAATAGGATTCGCACATGGCCAGTGAAATATCTTTTTGCTTCAATGAAAAAAGAGCATGCAAGTAGTTGATGTCTTCTCTCTGCGGAGGATTGGCAACTTCTACAGGTATCACATAAACCTGTTCGTTGTCAAATTTGCGTTTCACCAGCAGACGGCCAAGCAGGTTGCCTATAGTGACATCAGTAGGAAGACGGTCAACACTGTTGTCAACCAGATTAAGCGTCATCCCGTTGGTTAACAGTCCACGACAGCCAGCTACATAGAAGCTGGAACAAAACAGGTAGTCGTAAGCCACCTGAGCATCCCATTTGGAGATGGGTAGTTTCTTATAACCGGAAAGCAGTGAGAAGTGCTCAGTCATATAGGCGGTAAGCACATTTTGCTCGCCCTCAGCAATACGTTTGATATAGGGAGCATAGTCTTCGTAGGAGGTTAGGGGAATACGCTCTCTGAACGCTTGCAGACTTGTAATGCTACTGAAACCCTTTTCCATGCCGTAGGCTGTCTTGGCATTCTCGCGAATCAGTCGTATGACGAATTCTTCCTGACTTCTCATAGGGCCGAAGGTAATTTCGTTGAGCCTGTTATTGACCACCAGAGCATCAGTCCATCGTGCATCGTTGACGAGTTTCAGTATCTTATTTCCCATTATAGTATAGTTATTTTGTTTATCGCATCAGTTGTTCCCCTGTTTTTTCGATTTGGTATGGTTGGTGTGAACCGTCGATGTTGAAGCTTAAGGTAGCATTGTCCTTCGATACGTCGAGCGAGCATGTTGCCCCTTCGATGAGTGGCAGACAGCTATTGCTGCCGACAGGGAATCCGCAACAGACAGGAATGTCCAAATCGTTGAGGTGGGCTGTCAGCATTTGTTCTACGCAACCAAACTGGAGGTCGAACCTGATGGAATTGAATGTTCCCAGGATGATACCTTTCACTCGCTCGAGGTTGACCTGCAGGCGTAACATATAGAACAATCTGTCAACGGCGTGCAAAGACTCTTCGACCTCTTCTACAAACAGGATGATGTCCCTTTTTGGTGAGATGTGGAACTCTGTGCTGACGATGGGCGAGTAGCTTGACAGGTTACCACCTACCAGGACGCCTTCAGCGTGTCCGCATCGGTTGTAGGGATTGCCTGGAATCTTATATTGTGGCAAGGTGCCGAACAACATATTCCGTGTGATGGTGATGGACGGCTCCTGACAGGCTGCTATCTGGAATGCCATAGGTCCGTGAATACACATCATTCCTGCTGCTACAGTGGCATTCAGCAGTACAGTGATGTCGCCGTGTCCAACCAACCATTTGGGGTGATTACGGATAATATCCTTTTCAACGCGCTTCAATAGGTGGATAGATCCGTATCCTCCACGTGAACAGAAGATAGCCTTGATATCGTCATCCTCAAATGCCCATATCAGGTCGGCTGCTCTCTCGTCGGCTGTTCCTGAGTAAGCATCTACGTTCAGACTGTTTGTGTGCACTCCCACAGCAGGACAAAGTCCCCAACTCTTGAGGACGTCGCCTGCCATAGAAAGTGCTTCCTGCGCCACCCAGTATGCAGGAGCAATGAGTGCTACCTTGTCTCCCTCTTTCAGATACGGTGGCTGAATAATCTTTTTACCTTGACTCATTTATATTTTTCTTCATTGATTTTTTCTAATCCATAGTCTCACTGGCATACCCATGAAAGACTTGAAAGCCACGCTAAAGGTGCTATAACTGTGGAAACCGCTTGCAATGGCCAGTTTCTTAGCTGTTGCGGAATGGCCGTTAGCGTTAGCTTTATGATAGAGTTTTGCGAAGTGTTCGACTCGAAGTCGGTTGATGTAGCTGTTATAAGTTTCATTCCGCTCGTTAAAGTAGGCACTGAGATAGGTACGGTTGGTACCAATGGCAGTAGCAAGTTGCTGTAGTGTTAAGTTGTGCTGCAAGTAGAGCTGTTTCTGCTCGCAGTGTTCACGCAGCAAATCACTGATTTCTTGATAAGCGTTTATGTTGTTAGTCGTGTTGGTTTCAGTTTCTGGTTTAGTCGTGTCGTTGTCTGTCTCCCCTGCTTCCGTCACCTCCAATGTCTGGAGTGTCTCAACGCGCCAGATGATGAAGAAAATAATGAAGCAGGAAGCAATCTGCGTCAGGTATTCCCTGTAGAGCTGGCCTTCATGATAGGCGTATGCACAGAATGTCAGCACCATGAGCAGCGGTGCCAACAGGCTCTGCCATACCTCTTTGTGCTCCAAGTCAGCAAAATTGTCTCTCAACCATTTTCCATAGTGCTTGACGGCTACTATCATGTAAATGCAGAAGATAATGCCCGTTGTGAGTGTGTAGCCCTCCATCACCCATTCATAGACGGGCTGGCGCGTGGTGATTCCAATGACAGCGAAGACAGCCGTAGGGGCAGCAGCTACAAATACAGGCCATAGGGGGCGTCTGCGATCCTGCAACAATCGTAGCATCATGGCCATAAAGAGCGGTGGCAGCGTCAAGTTGTCGAGTGCAATCAGTGTTATGATGCGTACGAAACGGTCGTCGGTCAGCCATACGCTGCCGATTACAAGCCACCAGACATGGCTTGCGAACATGGCAGCCAGGAATGCTGCAGCCCATAATCTGAGTCTGCGTGGTGGTTTGATACTTGGCTGAATAATATTGGAGCGAGAAAAGATGAAGTATATGCACGACAATAAGGCCATGACTGCCACACCGCCATATAGCATCGCAAATAGAGAATTGAGCTGTCCTTGATCGCCGTACATAAATTTGATGTTGGAAACTTTGCAAAATTACTCAAAATCTTCGAAATGTGCAAGTCGTAGGGGCTGCGACAGGAAGATTTTGTAAATTCTGCAACTTTTTTGCTAATTTTGAAACTTAAAGATTCGGTTTTTTTGTATTTTTGCATCCAAACAATGGCCAGAAAATGAATTATCTGAATGTAGAAAATATTGCCCGAAGTGGCGATGGGGTGGAGTATCACCCCCTCGTGCCCTTCCTGCCCAGCAATGCCAAGGTGTTGTTTCTTGGCAGTTTTCCACCACAGCGCAAGCGATGGTGTATGGATTTCTTTTACCCCAACTTCATCAACGACCACTGGCGGATAGAGGGCGAGGTGTTCTTTGGCGACCGACAGCACTTTGTGGTTTCGGATAAAAAGGTGTTTAATCTCGATGAAATCGTTGATTTCTGCAACGCAAAGGGGATTGCCTTCTTCGATACGGCTTGTGCTGTGCGTCGTTTGAAGGAGAATGCTTCGGACAAGTTTCTGGAGGTGGTGGAACCGACGGACATCAATGCCCTGCTGCGAGCGCTGCCCCAGTGCAGAGTCATTGTGACGACGGGAGAAAAGGCTACCGACACGCTCTGCCAGTATTACGGGGTGGAGAATAGTCCCAAAGTGGGAATGTTTTCTCCCTTATTAGGGATAAGGAATCAGCAGGCGGAGCAGATATATCTCTATCGGCTTCCTTCCTCGTCGAGGGCCTATCCGCTGGCCTTCGATAAGAAGGTGGCTTTCTATCGCGAGATGTTCCGCTTTGCAGGTGTCATAGACTGACCACTCTTGTGCAGACTGCGGAAAAGAAACAACTTGATAAAATAAAAAGGTGGATGCTGACGTTATATAGATGTGAAAAAGCTATTGCTGATAGTACTAATGTGGCTGCATGCGTTGTGCATGATGAGCCAGCAGGAGGCATCCTTTGCCCATTATTGGGCAATGGAGACCTCGTTTAATCCTGGTGCTGCCGGCAAAGAACCGAAAATCAACGTGGTGGGAGCCTACAATATGTCGTTGGCAGGTTATGAGCATAACCCCCGTACGATGTATATTGCTGCGGATATGCCTCTGCAGTTCTTGGGCGCACTGCACGGCGTGGGCTTGCAACTGATGAACGACCAGATAGGACTGTTCACCCATAAGCGCATACTGCTGCAGTATGCCTTCAAGCGCCGGCTGTTTGGCGGAACACTGAGCATCGGACTGCAGGGTGGTATGCTGAGCGAGGGTTTCAAGGGCTCTGAGGCCCATTTCCCTGACGAGGAATCCGACCCTGCTTTCGTGACCACAGACGTGAATGGAACGGCTTTCGACCTGACTGCCGGACTCTATTACCAGCGCAAGAATTGGTATGTGGGTGTATCGGCTTTACACCTCACTGCACCAGCCATAGAATTAGGCGACCGATCAATTTTTGAGGTCAGTCAGATGTTTTATTTGACTGGTGGATACAATATTCGCTTAAGAAATCCGTTCTTTACAATACACCCCACTGTGTTGGCGCGTACTGACGGCACAGCCTATCGGGTGGATATGACGGCGAGGGTGAAATACACCCACGACAAGAAAATGCTCTATGCAGGAGTGGGTTACAGTCCCTCGAATTCCGTCACAGCAATGGTAGGTGGCAACTTTCACGGAATCTGTCTTGGTTACAGTTACGAGATGTTCACCTCGGGCACAGGACTTGGCAATGGGAGCCACGAATTGTTCGTAGGCTATCAGGTTGACCTGAAACTCTTTAAGAAAGGTCGTAACAGACATCAAAGTGTGAGAATCCTGTAAGAAGTGAAAAGAGAGAAGTGAAAAGTGAAAAGTGAAATGGTCAATAAAGAATTAAGCATTAATAGATATATGAAGAAAATCATCAGTATCATAGGTTGCATAGGTGTTACCATCATGCTTTCGGGCTGTTTCGGTTCGAAACTGGCTTCTTCGAAAGGCGGTGAGGTGACGGGTGTCAGTGGGCGTGCTTTCAACGAACCCACCCCTTACGGTATGACCATGATTAAGCGTGGACATGTGAAGATGGGTATTGAGCAGCAAGACAGTCTGTGGGGCAAGCCGATGCCCGTCCGTGACATCTCTGTGGAGAGTTTCTGGATGGACGAACATGAAGTGACCAACTCCATGTATCGCCAGTTTGTGAGATATGTGCGCGACTCTATCCTGCGCGAGCGTCTTGCCGATCCTAACTATGGTGGCGACGAGACCTACAAGATAGAGGAGGACAAGAACGGTGAACCCGTTACGCCCCATCTGAACTGGAAGAAGGCGTTGCCCCGCAAACCCAATGAGGACGAGCAGCGTGCCTTCGAGAGTCTTTATACCTTCAACCCCGTTACAGGCGAGAAGATGATTGACTGGCGCCAGCTGAACTATCGCTATGAGATTTACGACTATACCGAGGCTGCCAAGCGTAAGTATCGCATTGACCCCAACGAGCGTATTCTCAATACCGACTTGCGTGCCCGTGCCAACGATCAGGTGTGGATATCCAAGGACACCGCCTATATTGACGACGAGGGTCGCATTGTGCGTCAGACCATCAACAGACAATATACAGGTCCGTGGGACTTCCTGAACACCTATATCGTCAACGTCTATCCCGACACCACCTGTTGGGTGAACGACTTCCCCAATGCCGAGAATGAAGCCTATATGCGCTACTATTTCTCGAATGCCGCCTACAACGACTATCCTGTGGTGGGCGTGACATGGGAACAGGCCAATGCCTTCTGCGCCTGGCGCACGGAATATCTGCTGAAGGGACTGGGTGCAGCAGCCCGTTATGTGCAGCGCTATCGTCTGCCGACAGAGGCAGAGTGGGAGTATGCAGCCCGTGGCAAAGACCAGAATGAGTTTCCTTGGGAGAACAAGGACGTAGCATCGGGCAATGGCTGTTTCTATGCGAACTTCAAGCCGGACAAGGGTAACTACACCAAAGACGGCAATCTGATAACGAGTAGGGTGGGTATCTATGCTTCCAACACCAACGGCCTTTACGATATGGCGGGTAACGTGGCAGAATGGACGAGTACCATCTATACCGAGGCTGGTGTGGAGTCGATGAACGACATCAATCCCCAGTTGAAGTATAATGCCGCCCTGGAAGACCCCTATCGACTGAAGAAAAAGAGTGTGCGAGGCGGTTCGTGGAAAGACCCCGAGTCGTATATCCGTTCTGCATGGCGTACCTTTGAGTATCAAAACCAGCCACGCAGCTATATCGGATTCCGCTGTGTGCGCAGTTTAGCAAATACTGCCAGTGACAAGATAAAGAGTAAGAATTCAAAACGTAGCAAGAAATGACAAGGTATAGTAAACTGAATTTCATTTATAAGTTGCAGAAGTGGATGGACAGCGTGCCTGGCCAGACCTTCCTGAACTATGCTTATAGCTGGGGTGCATCTATCGTTATCTTAGGTACCCTGTTTAAGTTGACCCACCTGCCCGGAGCGAATTTCTTCCTCTATCTGGGAATGGGTACCGAGGTCATTGTGTTCTTCCTGTCGGCCTTCGACCGTCCTTTCGACAAGACGGCAGACGGTATGGAACTCGACCTGCATCCGGGAATGGCTGTAGGTTCGGCTACTGTTGTCAATGGCGAGCCCCTGCCCGAAGGAACAGCTGCAGCAGCTGCCGCTATCGGTAACAAAGGCGGAGCTGTGGCAGGCGGTGTCATTGGTGGCGGCGGCGTCATTGGTGGTGGCGGTGTCATTGGTGGCGGCGGTGGTACCGTTATTATCAATGGTGGCGGAGCTGGTGAGCCTGGTCAGGCAAGTACTTCGAGTCCGGCTGGTGTTTCCAGTCCGGCTGGTGTTTCCAGTCCTGCTGCTGTGCAGGGTGGCACGATTATCGCAGGTGGTTCGGCTGCTCCTCTTGGTGTGGCTGAGGCTACAGGCAACTACATCGACGAACTGAACGAACTGACGGAGGTGCTCAAGAAGGTGAGCGAGCAGAGCAAGCGACTGACGGCTGATTCAGAAGAGATGGAGAACCTGAACCGTACGCTGACAGGTATCAGCCGCGTCTATGAAATGCAGCTCAAGAGTGCCAGTTCGCAGATGGGTACTATTGACGAGATTAACGAACAGACACGCCATATGGCTCAACAGATAGCCGAGCTGAATGCGATTTATGCGCGCATGATTGAGGCGATGCAGGTGAGAGGGCAGATGTAAGATGGATGATGTGTGATGTCTGATGGATGATGTCTGATGTAAGATGTAAGAAATAAAATTATGGCAATTAAGAAACGCCCAGTATCTCCGCGCCAGAAGATGATTAATCTGATGTATGTCGTCTTGATGGCATTGCTGGCATTGAATGTCTCTACCGAGGTGCTCAATGGCTTCTCGGTGGTGGAGGAAAGTCTCCGACGCACGACGTCCAATGCCTCGCAGGAGAATCAGGCTATCTATGATGACTTCGAAGAGCAGGTCAAGAAGAATCCTCAGAAGGTGAAGCAGTGGTTCGACAAAGCCATGCAGGTGCGCCAGATGAGTGACTCGCTCTATCAGTTGGCTGCCGACCTGAAACTGGCTATTGTGCAGGAGGCAGACGGTAGCGACGGGGATATCAACAATATCCGTAATAAGGAAGACTTGGAGGCTGCCACACAGGTGATGCTGGCTCCAGGACGTGGCAGAGGCGACGAACTCTATCGGGCTGTCAGCAATTTCCGGGAGCGCATTCTGACGATGGTGACTGACGAGACGCAGCGCAAATCCATTGCGTCGAGTCTTTCCACGACGCCTTCGTCAACAGCCAAGGCGATGGGCAAGAACTGGCAGGAATACCTGTTCGAGGATATGCCTGTGGCAGCTGCCGTTACCCTGCTGAGCAAGTTGCAGAACGACGTGCGCTATGCTGAGGGAGCCGTGCTCCATACGTTGGTTTCCAATATCGACGTGAAAGATATCCGCGTCAATGCCCTGAATGCCTTTGTCATTCCAAATGCGCAGACCGTAGTGCGAGGCGACAAGTTCTCTGCTCGCATCGTGATGGCTGCTGTGGATACCACCCAAGCCCCCCAGATATTCATCGGAGGCAAGGAGATGAATCTTCCTAACGGACTCTACGAGACCATAGCCGGACGTACTGGCGACTTTACCTTGGAAGGCTATATCCAGGTGCAGAATGGCAATGGCGACCTCATCAAGCGCGACTTCTCGCAGAAGTACAGCGTGGTCGATCCTTCGGCTACTGTCAGTGCCGACTTGATGAATGTGCTCTATGCCGGTTATAACAACCCGTTGAGCATCAGTGTGCCAGGTGTGCCGGTTACCAAAATACAGGCCTCGATGAGTGGCGGAACACTGCAACCCGTGGGTCCTGGCAGATATATTGCGCGTCCCTCGACACCCGGTCAGAATGTCACCATCACCGTGACCTCGACCAATACAGGTCGCGCACAGCAGATGGGCACCTATACCTTCCGTGTGCGTCGTCTGCCCGATCCAACACCTTATATCGTGGTACAAGCCGATGGAGGAGCCGACCGCTTCAAGGGTGGAGGATTGTCGAAAGTGCAGCTGACTGCTGCCGACGGCATCGGAGCCGCTATTGACGACGGCATCTTGGATGTGCCGTTCCACGTACAGAGTTTCGAGACCGTGTTCTTCGACAACATGGGTAATGCCGTACCGATGGTGAGCGACGGATCGCGCTTCTCAGCCCGTCAGAAAGAGACCTTCCGCAAGTTACAGCGTAATCGCCGTTTCTATATCTCGAGAGTCACGGCAACCGGTCCTGACGGAACAGCCCGTAAGTTGAATGCCTCGATGGAAATCATAGTGAAATAATACAAATAAGATAATTATGAAGAAAGTATTGTGCTTTTTGATGATAACGCTGATGGCTGGTACTGTGATGGCCCAGCCTAAGGCACGTCGCCAACAGCAGGCGCAGAAAAGACAGCAGGCTGCGGCTACTACTGCTGCAACGGCTCAGAACCAAGGTCTGAGTCAGCGTGCCCGTTTGATGTATCCCACTTCGTTGGATATGCCCGAGGATGTGGTGTGGAGGCGCGACCTCTATCGTGAGATTAATCTGAACGATGAGGCTAACTCAGGTCTCTACTATCCCGTGGAGCCTATCGACAAGAAGATGAATCTGTTCACCTATATCTTCAAACTCGCCCTGAACGGCTATATCCCCATCTATGAATACCGTCTGGATGGTAACGAGTCGTTCAGCGATTCGTCGAAGGTGGCGATGAAGACACTGCTCGACAACTATCATATCTTCTATGAGACGCGTGACAATAAGTTGCGCGTGGAGAACAGTGACATCCCTTCTGCCGAGGTGAAGATGTATTATCTGAAGGAGTCGGCGTATTACGACCAGTCGAACGCCCAGTTCCGTCGTAAGGTGATGGCTCTCTGCCCCGTGATGATGCGTGAGGATGATTTCGGTGGCGAGGCAGCCAAGTATCCGCTCTTCTGGGTGAAATATACCGACCTGGAACCCTATCTGAGCCGACAGAGTGTAGCTGCCTCATCGCTCAATGATGCTGCGATGATGACATTGGAGGATTATTTCACGATGAACAGCTATAAGGGTAAGATTTACAAGGCAGGCAATCGTATGAGTCAGGCAGCCGCACGTCCTCAGTTCGGCGATTTCAACCCCGCTAATGCCGACGAGGCAGCCAAGCGCGAACAGGCCAAGATTGAGAAGGAATTGGAAGCCTTCGAACGTGGTGTGTTCGGACATACGCCTCAGCGCGATTCTCTCGATTCCATCGCGAAGATACAACCCGACGACCAGAAGGTGAGCAAGAAGAAGAGCAAGCGTTCGCGCACCCGCGCTGTCAAGCAGAAGAAGAGCAAGTCGTCATCGAATGGTGGCTCTTCGTCCTCAGCCCGCATCACCGTTCGTCGTCAGCGACACTAAAGAAAATTGCAAAAAAGTTTGCAAAATTCTGGGAAAATGTTTATCTTTGCAGCAGGATAATAAAAAAGGTAGATTATGAAAAAGATATTAACGATTATTGCCATTGCTTGCATCGCCTTTGCAACACCCTCTCAGGCCCAGGTGAAGTTCGGTCTGAAAGGTGGATTGAATTTGACTAGTATCTCGACAGATAATGTGCTTGGTGGAACTTCCAACAAGGCAGGTTTCTTTATTGGTCCTACCGTTAAAATCTCGCTTCCTGTTACAGGTTTGAGCGTTGACGGATCTGCTTTGTATGATCAGCGTACTGCCAAGATTAAGAATGCCGATACTAATGTCAAGTTGCAGACTATCCAGATTCCCATCAATATTCGTTATGGTATTGGTCTGAGCAGTGCCGTTAATCTGTTTGCCTTTGCCGGTCCTCAGTTCGGATTCAACATTGGCGACAAGAGCAGGGATTTGAATGAGGGTGGTAAAGTGGGTGGTAAATGGTCGCTGAAGAGTAGTAATATCAGTGGTAATATTGGTATTGGTGCTACCGTATTCAGCAAGTTGCAGATTACTGCCAACTATAATTTCCAGTTGAGCAAATCAAGTGAAGTAGAATATGAGCCTAATGGAGGTCCTAAGCAGTATGGTAAGGCTAAGTTCAATACTTGGCAGTTGGGCCTTGGCTATTTCTTCTAACCAACCAAAGCCTATAGAAATATTGAGGCACTCCTGCTCAAGGGAGTGCTTTTTCGTATCTTAACGACAGATGAATTACGCTGACCTCATATTACCATTGCCCTTGCAGGGAACTTTCACCTATGCAGTGCCTGCTTCAATGCAGTCGGCTGTGAGGGTGGGGATGCGTGTGTTGGTGCCCTTCGGACGCAGCAAGACCTATCTGGGCATAGTGGCACGCCTGCACGATGAGCGGCCACAGGGCTATGAGGTGAAGAGTGTGGCTCAACTGATGGACTCAGAACCGATTATCACGCCCCAGCAGTTGCAGCTGTGGCAATGGATAGCCGACTATTACCTGGCTCCCATCGGCGACGTCTATAAGGCAGCGTTGCCTGCCGGTTTGAAGGCAGAAGACGGTTATCGTCCGAAAACCGAGACTTATATCCGGCTCACCCCCGCTTACCAGAACGAGGCAGCCCTGCATGTGGCGCTCAATGTATTGGCGCGCGCCCCCAAACAGTTAGAGGCCTTTGTTGAGTATCTCGCCTTGTCGGGATGGGATCAGATGGATGGTGGAAGGATGATGGGTGAAGTTGGAGAGATAACCCGTGAGGAATTGCTGAATGCCAGTCACGCCTCAGCCACCACCCTTCAGCAGTTGGAGAAACGTGGTATGCTGGAGACTTATGAGGTAGAAGTGGGACGGCTCAATCATGGTGGCGACTACCATCCCGAACTCATCAAGCCACTGAACAGTGCCCAGCAGACAGCCTATAACAGCATCCTGATGTCGATGATGAAACGCCCCGTCACCTTGCTGCACGGCGTCACCAGCAGTGGTAAGACAGAAATATACATCCATCTCATTCAGCAGGCACTGGAGCGCAAGGAGCAGGTGCTTTATCTCTTGCCCGAGATAGCCCTCACCGTTCAGATGATGCAGCGCCTGCAGCGGGTGTTCGGCAACCGGTTGGGCATCTATCATTCTAAATATTCTGATGCCGAGCGTGTGGAGATATGGAAGAAACAACTCTCCAAAAATCCCTACGACGTCATCCTCGGTGCCCGTTCGGCGGTGTTCCTGCCTTTCCAGAAACTGGGGCTTGTCATTGTGGATGAGGAACACGAGACATCGTATAAGCAACAAGACCCTGCCCCTCGCTATCATGCCCGTTCGGCTGCCATTATGCTTGCTAAAATGAGTAATGAGAACGCTCATTCCTCATTGAACCCCTGCAAGGTATTATTGGGAACGGCAACACCCTCGCTGGAGAGCTACCATAATGCCAAGACGGGCAAGTACGGACTCGTGGAACTGAAGGAGCGCTATCAGGGCATTGAGTTGCCAGAGATACAGGTGGTGGATATTGCCGACCTGCAGCATCGGAAGATGATGGCAGGCCCGTTCTCTCCCTTATTATTAAATAAGGTGCGCGAGGCCCTTGAACGTGGCGAACAGGCCATCCTGTTTCAGAACCGTCGTGGCTTTGCCCCTATGATTGAGTGCAAACAGTGTGGGTGGGTGCCCCATTGTCAGCATTGCGACGTGTCGCTGACCTACCATCGGCAGATGAACCAGCTGACGTGTCATTATTGTGGTTACACCTATCGAGTGCCCACGGAATGTCCCTGTTGCGGCTCCACCGAGTTGCATACGCGTGGTTTCGGTACTGAGAAGATTGAGGAGCAGGTGCGCGAGGTGTTTCCTGAGGCTCATGTGGCGCGTATGGATCTCGACACCACCCGCACTCGTAATGCCTACGAGCGCATTATCATGGATTTCGGGGCAGGGCGCACCAACATCCTGATTGGTACGCAGATGATCAGCAAGGGGCTCGATTTCGACAAGGTCAGTGTGGTGGGGATTCTGAACGCCGACTCCATGCTTAACTATCCCGACTTCCGTGCCTACGAACATGCCTTTATGATGATGGCGCAGGTCAGTGGCCGTGCCGGTCGTAAGGGCAAGCGGGGTCTTGTCATCCTGCAGACTAAGAGCAAGGAAGTGCCGGTTATCCAGCAAGTAGTGCGCAACGACTACCTCGCTCTCTACAAAGACCTGATTGCCGAGCGTCAGGCATTCCATTATCCGCCTTATTATCACCTGGTGTATGTCTATTTAAAACACCGTTACGACGATGTGGTCAATACAGCCAGTATTGAGTTGGGTTCCCGCTTGCGCCAGTGGTTCTCGGGTCGCGTCTTGGGTCCCGACAAACCTGCTGTGGCGAAGGTGAAGTCGCAGAACATCCGCAAACTGGTGCTCAAGTTGGAAAGCGGCATTGACATGAAGAAAGTGCGCGAGTATCTGCTGATGGCTCAGTCGCAAATGATGGCCGACAAAAGGTATAATTCCCTCCAAATCTACTACGATGTTGACCCGTTGTAACCACCTCAAAATGGTTCTCGACTTTCAAAATATGCAAAACGAGTTGCAAAATATGCAAAAATAGTTTCAAAATCAGCAAAATCTTCTATTATTGACATTTTACTATTGCAAGTGTGGCATTTTTTTGTTACTTTTGCATCATCTACGTCGCGCATTAATCGCTGTAAAACCATCCAATATGAATAAATTATCGACCATAACATTAAATCTTAAAAGATTTGTTTTATCGGTAGCATTGCTTCTGACGAGCATATCCCTTGTCGCACAGCCGGAACAAGCCGACCAAGAGAAGGCTTTTGCGCAACGTCTCTATGAGGCGCAGATGGGCAGCGAGTCAGAATACTATACGGTTCATAAGGATTTTATGGACTATCTTGAGCAGCGCCACGATTGGGAGAAATACTACCGCACGTGGTTGAATCGTGTGGTGCACGAGGTCAACCAGCGTCGTTTCCATCGTGCCTTTGCTGAGATTCATCTTCTTACCGACGATATCAAGAAACGTCACCAAGAGAAGTATCTCTATATCTCGAATATGGGAATGGGTGTTTTCTATAATGGTCGCTACCAGCCAGAGAAGGGCGAGAGATTCTTCCGTCGTGCCTTGCAGGGTATTAATGCCGATAAGGATCCTGTGGCCATGTTCAATGTCTATCTCTCGTTGGCCCAATCGCTCAGTTTCAAGCGCCCTGCCGATGCGATGGCCTGTCTTGACAGTCTGCCCCAGCAGATGTTACAGAACCCGATGTACGAGAGTGGCGTGTTGGGCTATCGCTGTATCATTGCCAACAAGATGAACGACCGCGCTGGCTTCGACCGCTATTTTGCCAAGTACGACAGCATCCGCCTCCATCAGCCCGACCAGTTCAATGCCGCCAACCTTCAGCAGGTGATGGTGTGCCATTGCCTCATACAGAAAGACTATCAGCGTGCCCTCGCTTGGTGCGATTCCGTTAGTGTACCTCTGACGGCTACCGAGTTGCGCATTGATGTATATGAGCAGATGGGCGACTGGAAGCGTGCCTTCCAGGCCTCAGAACTGAAGGATAGTCTGATGAATGCCGGTGAACTGGAAGCGTTGGAACTCCACATGGAGGATATGACGCATGATATCGATAGGCTGATGGCCGAGAAGAAAAAGGCAGAGACGCGTTTCGTCCAGTTGGTCATTGTTGGCTTGTTGTCATTGGTTATCATTGGTTTGCTCATCGGTTTGCTCGTCTATCGTCACCAAAAGAACCTCCGTATGAGGGAGCAGTTCCAGCAGTTGCAGGAAGCCATTCGCAATATTGAATCGAGTCAGGCCATCCGGCGTGCCTTTGTCACCACAATACAGGAGAAGTTGCAGTCGCCTGTCAACGTGCTCAGAGGCTATGCCCGCGTCTTCAACAACCCCAATTTCCTGTTGAAACCCGAGGAACGTCCCAAACGCTATAACGACATCCTCACAGCAGCCCGCGCTGTTGAGTCGCTGATGGACCCCTTGCTCGAGTCCTATGCCCGAGGCACAACAGGTATCACTGACGAGGAGCGACAAATCTGTATAGAAGCACTTCGCACCCCGTTGCTCACGTTGATAGGAACCACCGAGGTGATTATCGACGGACACGGACAGATTCCCCATGAGGAATATATGCAGTTGCGTTCCACCGTTTGCCGAGGTGCCTATCATGTGGCAACCTCTACGCATCAGCTCCTCCTGTTCAGTCTCTATGGCGACGATTTCCCCACACCTAAGAATTACAGAATCGGTCTGAATGAAGTGACACGCTCCATCCTGGACAGTTACGACCTCCATCCGTCGGCAGTTGATCAGCAACGCACATTGGACACCGAGTTCAAGACCGAGGTGTCTGACGACATTATCATCAATACCAATCTATTGTTGCAGGAACTGGTGGTGTGCCTTATCGATAATGCCGACAAGTATGCCACAGGAGGCACCATCCTCGTCACTTGTCATCAAGATGCCGACGGCACCTATGCCATCTCCGTCGCTAATGACGGTCCCACCATTCCTGCTGCCGACGCAGAGCGCATCTTCGAGCCCTTCGTCCGTCTCACGGCGAGCGAGCGCAGCCTGGGCATCGGCTTGGCTCTGGCTCGTCGCCTTGCCCGCTTAATGGGTTACAAAGTATCCCTCGACGTGAACTACACCCGAGGTGCCCGTTTCATTGTTTCTGGTTTGTGATATCCTGTATCACCAGTCCTGCCAGCATCAGTCCGAAGATGGCGGTGATGTGTACGATGGAGCCGTTGCCCCTGTCTTCCGGGTCAACAGGCATTTGGTTCTTCAATAATTCGTCGCTATAGATACAAAGGAATTTGCGCTTGGGGAACGTCTTGTCCTTCTTAAACCGGTTCCTCAGAGCGCGAGCCAATGGGTCGCCCTTCACTTTCCAGAATTCTGTCACCTTGATGCGCGTTGGGTCCAGTTTCAGGGCTGCCCCCATCGACGAGAATAGTTTGGCGTGTTGCTGACAAGCCTGCAGGATGAGCGTAGCCTTGTCCTTCAGCGAGTCAATGGCGTCGATGATATAATCGTAGGTGTCCAGTTGGAAACTTTCTGCCGTTTCTTCCGAAAAAACCTGCTGCAGAGCCGTAATCTCCGCCTTTGGATTGATGCTTAGCAGTCGCTCCTTCAGGGCATCCACCTTCACCTGTCCCACCGTCTTCGTGGTTGCCATCAGCTGGCGGTTGATGTTGGTGACGCTCACGCAGTCGGAGTCCACGATGGTCAGTCGGCTGATGCCGCTGCGCACCAAACTCTCGGCACACCACGACCCGACGCCGCCCACGCCAAAGATAATCACCCGTTTCTGGGCAATACGTTCCATCGTCTCGCTGCCCAACAACAATTCGTTTCTCCGGAATATTGCACTGTCCATTGCCATCTCTTCACGTTTTGTGTGCAAAGATAGGTAATTTTAGCGAAGAGTTGACGACCTTAACACAATTTCACATCTTTCCAATCTCCCTCCTTGGGAGTTTTTTAGTCTCAGGGAGGGTATCTTTTAGTCCCAAGGTGGGAATTTATTTTCCTCCGTTAGTAACGAACATGCCTTTATTGCAGAATAACATGCCTTTATTGACGAATAAGGTGCCCTTATTGCAAGACCTAACACCAGAGGTAATGTTAGGTCCTTGTCCAGTCCAAGTGTTTCAATGATACACTTATACACTTAATTTTGCAATAAAGAATTGAATGGCATC
>ONDP01000031.1 GCA_900316645.1 uncultured Prevotellaceae bacterium | reverse complement strand
TCATTTTCGCGGAGAGAACAGGATTCGAACCTGCGAACCGGTTTTGCCGGTTACACGCTTTCCAGGCGTGCCTCTTCAACCACTCGAGCACCTCTCCTTATGTTGACTTTAAAAACGACTGCAAAGGTACAAAAATAAATGAAAAATGAGCAATGAGCAATGAGAAATAAGCTTTCTTTTAATATTCTTTATGTTTTGATGCCGAATATCCTCTCCACATTTTCGTTGGTCTGGCGGCAGATTTCCTCAGCGCTGACGTCATAAGCCGCAGCCAGTTTGTCAATAACATGGACGATATAAGACGGTTCATTGCGCTGACCACGCATAGGGACGGGAGCCATGTAGGGGGCATCGGTCTCAAGAACTATACAGTCGAGGGGCACACAGGCTGGCAACACTTCTGGCAGGTGGGACTTCTTGAAGGTGAATACACCACCAATACCCAACGCGAAGCCATCGAACTCCAACAATTGGCGAGCCTCCTGTTCATTGCCGGTGAAACAATGGAAGACACCGCCGGGCAATTCCTTCGCATACCTCTTTAATATAGTCACCATCTCGTTCTGTGCCTTCCGACAGTGTATCATCAGCGGCAACTGCATTTCAACCGACCAGCGTACCTGTTCCTCGAAGGCCAGCAACTGCTGCGCTTCAAACTCGCGACTCCAATAGAAATCAAGACCGATTTCACCGATGGCAAGAGGAGCCTCACCCCCCACCCTCTCCAATAAGAGAGGGAGCTGTTGTTTGATACTAGCGAGAACTTCCTGCCAGTCGGGACGTACCTCTTCGGGATGGAGGCCGAGCATGGGATAGCAATAGCCGGGATAGCGGCAACAAACGTCGAGGACAGTCGCACAGGAAGCATGGTCGATGGCTGGCACAAAAATCTTGGTACAGCCTGCCTCACGCGCCCGCTGGACTACAGCATCCACATCGTCGCGAAACTCTTCACCATCCAAATGGCAGTGCGTGTCTATGTAATTGAGAATTGACAAATTACTATTTAGGATTGAAGGATTGAAGGATTGAAGGATTGAAGAATTGAAGAGTTCTTCTTTACTTGTTACGATGGAGGAGTTCGTCCATATACTGGCGGAGAGCCAGTTTGCGCTCGTCGGGCACATTGACCTTGGCGAGGTATTGGGCTGCCTGATCGAAATAGTAGTTGATGCGCTCCTCGCAAAGCTGACGGATGCCTATCTCGTCGTACAGGCGAGTGACGGCAGCCACCTTGACATCACGATTGAAGGTCTCTGCCTTTATCCAACGAACAAGTTCGGAACGCTGTTTGTCGTTTGCACGATTATAGGCATTGATGAGCATATAGGTCTTCTTGTTGGAGGCAATGTCGCCACCGACAGCCTTTCCAAACACCTTCGGATCACCATAGACGTCGAGCAGGTCGTCCTGCAATTGGAAAGCCAGTCCCAGTTGTTCGCCGCATTTGTAGAGATTGTCAACGTCCGCAGCAGGAGCATCAGCCAGAATAGCACCAATCTTCGTAGCGCAGGCCAGCAATACCGAAGTCTTCAGACGAATCATCTCGATATACTCCTCTTCACGAACATCGTCACGGGTTTCGAACGACATATCGTACTCCTGTCCTTCGCCAATCTCAAGGGCTGTTTCGGTGAAACAGTCGAGAATGCTTGCCAATTTCTGAGCAGGAACCTGAGCAATGCGCTGATAAGCCAACACCAGCATGGAGTCGCCCGAAAGAATGGCCGTATTGGCATTCCAACGCTTGTGAACCGTCTCGTGTCCACGACGCAAGTCGGCCTTATCCATCAGGTCGTCGTGCAGCAAGGTGTAGTTATGATATGTCTCCAGTCCGCAGGCTGGCATCAGGATGTCCTCGGGATGATCCTTAAACAGGTTGTAGGCCATGAGCATCAGCACGGGACGGATGCGTTTGCCACCGATAGACAGCACGTATCGGATGGGGTCGTACAGCGATTGGGGTTCACGTTCGTAAGGCAGTTTGTCTAAATAGTCGTTGACCAACTTCAAGACGTCATTGGATGTCTGTATCATAATGTTATAATTTAAATACAATAGGAATACTTACCTTGGTGCGACAGGGCTTGCCGTTCTGCACACCGGGTTGCCAGTTTGGCATCATACCCAGCACGCGCAGCGCCTCTTTATCGCACTCACGGGATAGCGACTGCACCACCTTCAGCCCTGTGATGCTTCCGTCTTTCTCAACATAGAAATGGGCGATAACCTTGCCCTGTGTCTTGCGCATTTCGGCAATCTTGGGATAGCGCAGGTTCTTGGTGAGCCATTTCATCAGTTCGACGGCACCACCAGGATACTGAGGCAGGTCTTCCACCAGTCGGAACTTCAAGGGATTGTCGTCGGGATCGATGCCCATAGGGGGCAGCACCTTGCCGTCGTCCTCGTCGTCGCCCTTCAACTCCTGCAGCAGTTGCTCGTCGTCACCCTCACTCTCGTTTTCAGCCACCTGTTCCTCTTGCGGAGCCAGTTCCACATTATCGTCAACAATGTGCAGCTGCTCTGCCTCCTTCGGTTGCGCCTTGTCGGGTTCCAACTGTGCGAACTGCTCTTCGATAGACATAGGAACCATCTCGTCTTCATGCATCAGTTCACTGAGGTCGAGGGTTGCCTCATCATAGGACGCAGGAATGCTGTTCCACTCCAATGCCACAAACAACAACGCCAACACCAGAATGACTCCAAGGAGGAATCCTGTGGTGCGCTGCTGGTCGATATCAGCCTGTGGTGTCTTCTTTTGTTCCATGTTGATGGCAATAAAACGGGCTATTGTGCGTTATTTATGTGCAAAGGTACGAAAAAGTTTAGAAAAAGAGATGAAAAAAGTCGTTTTTGTTCTTATTACCATCCTTTTCACCCTCCAGGCACAAGCTCAGGAGAGTCAGGAGGCGTTTAGTTTCCTGCGACTGCCTGTCAGTGCCCACGTAGCAGCACTGGGTGGCGACAACATCACCATCGACGACGACGACCCTACCGTGATATTCCATAATCCTGCCCTGATATCGAATGTGGCAGATAAAAGCATCAACCTGAACTTCATGACATACATGGAGGGGGCTAAGACAGCCTCAGCTTCGTTTATCAAGGCTTGGGGAGAACGTGCTACATGGGGCGTCAGTGCGCAGTATATGAACTATGGCAGCATGAAGGAGACAACGATTGACAACATAGAGGTAGGTACTTTCTCGGCTAAAGACATTGCCATTGCCGGCACCTTTGCCTATCTGTTGAGCGACCGCTGGAGCGGTGGTGTCACCCTGCGATTCATTACCTCGTCGATAGCCAGCTATAATTCCATCGGTATTGCTGCCGACCTGGGGTTGAACTATTTAGACGACGAACGAGGATGGTCGATTTCTGCTACTGCCAAGAATCTGGGTGGACAGGTGAAAGCCTATCAGGAGGAATTCGATAAGATTCCCATCGACCTGCTGTTGGGTGTTTCGAAACGACTGGATGCTGCTCCGTTACGCTTTTCTGTCACCTTCTCGCGACTGAACCGCTGGGACACCAGTTTCATACAACATGTGGCGCTGGGCGCAGACGTTTTCATCGGCGAGAGCGTTTACATCGGTACCGGCTATAATTTCCGTCGTCGTGATGAGATGAAAATCAGCGAGAACGACGGCAGCAGCAGTCACGGAGCCGGTCTGTCGGTCGGCGGCGGTTTGACACTGAAACGCTTCAAACTGAATGTGGCTTATGCAAAATACCACGTGTCGGCCTCATCCATATTGATTAATGCAACTTACAGCTTATGAAAAAGATTACTATTGCAATTGACGGCCACTCTTCTTGTGGCAAGAGCACGATGGCCAAGGACTTGGCCCGTGAAGTGGGATATGTTTATGTGGACACTGGCGCCATGTATCGCAGTGTGACGCTCTTTGCCATCCGTAACGGCATATTTACCGACGAAGGCATCAACGAGGCAGAACTGCGCAGGAGGATGCCTGAGATTCGCATCTCGTTTAAGTTTAATGCCGAGACAGGACGCCCTGACACCTATCTGAACGGCGAATTAGTTGAGGGCGACATTCGCTCGATGGAGGTCAGCAACAAGGTGAGCCCCATAGCCGCCCTCGGTTTCGTGCGCGAGGCGATGGTAGCCCAACAGCAGCAAATGGGCAAGGACAAGGGGGTAGTGATGGACGGACGCGACATCGGCACTACCGTATTCCCTGATGCCGAACTGAAGGTATTTGTCACCGCATCGGCAGAAGTGCGCGCTCAGCGTCGCTACGACGAGTTGAAAGCCAAAGGCATGGAAGCTGATTACGACGATATCCTGAAGAATGTGCAGGAGCGCGACTACATCGACTCGCACCGCGAAGTATCGCCACTCCGTAAGGCTGACGACGCCATTGAACTTGACAATTCGAGCATGACGATTCCCGAGCAGAAACAATGGCTGCTCGACCGCTTCCACGAAGCAGTGAAGGAATAGCCTACCCCCCGACAACACTACATCTTCAAAATGGCATCACGGCACTGTTCCATGAGCCATTTTGGAGTACTGGTGGCACCACAAATACCAATCGTCTGAATACCCTCAAGCCAGGAAGGAGCGATTTCTTCCGGTCCTTCAATCAGATGGGTATTCGGATTGACACGCAGACACTCGTTGAACAGCACGCGCCCGTTACTGCTCTTCCTACCGCAGACGAAAAGAATGAGGTCGTGTTTCGTTGCAAAAGTGGAAATGTTCGGCATTCGGTTTGCCACATTACGGCAAATGGTGTCGAAACTCTTAAACGTGGCTTCGGGCGAGATATTCTGCTGGATATACTCGATGATGCGGTGAAACTCGTCAAGCGATTTCGTGGTCTGGGAATAGAGATAGATATCACGGGAGAAATCGAGTTTGCGAACCTCCTCGAAACTCTCTATGACAATGGCTGTCGATTGTGTCTGTCCCACCAGTCCCAAGACCTCGGCGTGACCTTTCTTTCCGAAAATGACAATCTGGCCGTTACCTGCCTCATGCTGACGCTTGATTTTTCGCTGGAGTTGGAGCACCACAGGACAGGTGGCGTCAATAATCTCAATATGATTGCGACGAGCCAGTTCGTAGGTCTCGGGGGGTTCACCATGAGCACGCAGCAGTACCTTTACATCATGCAACAACTCCATGTCAGCATGATTGATAGTGATAAGCCCCATCTGACGCAGGCGCTCACACTCCATACCATTATGTACGATATCACCCAGGCAATAGAGTTTATTGCCCTTTGCCAGTTCTTCTTCCGCCTTCTGAATAGCAGTGGTCACTCCGAAGCAGAAACCACTGCCATTGTCTATTTCGATTTGTAGCATAGTTCTTTGAAATAGGTATCGAGCAACGATTGGGCTGCCATGAATGAAGTCTGCTTGCCCTCAAGAACGGAACGTTCGGTCTGCTGCAACAACTGCTCTATGACAGGATTGTTATAGAAACCAAGACGCAACTGCTCGTTGATGGTCTCATACATCCAGTATTTAGCCTGTTCGTTACGGCGATAGTCGAAATAACCGTTCTGCTTCACGAAGTCGATATACTGATAAATCATATCCCACACCTCCTTGATGCCGTAACCATAGAAACCACTATAGCAGAGCACTTTGGGCAACCAGCCACTCTCGGGCATGGGGAAGAAATGAAGGGCGTTACGGAAATTGGTGGCTGCCATCTGACACTTATCGACATTCTCGCCGTCACACTTGTTGATGACTATGCCGTCGGAGATTTCCATGATGCCGCGCTTGATGCCCTGCAACTCATCGCCAGTACCAGCCAACTGGATGAGCAGGAAGAAATCGACCATCGAATGACAAGCGGTCTCGGACTGCCCTACTCCTACGGTCTCAACAAATATCTTGTCGAACCCTGCAGCCTCACAAAGTACGATGGTTTCACGCGTCTTACGAGCCACGCCGCCCAGCGAACCTGCCGTTGGACTGGGACGTATGAAGGAATCGGGGTGAACGGAGAGTTTCTCCATACGTGTCTTATCACCCAGGATGGAACCCTTTGAGCGTTCGGACGAGGGGTCGATGGCCAGGACAGCCAGTTTGCCACCCTTCTCCTTCAACACATGGATACCGAACTCGTCGATACTCGTTGACTTACCAGCTCCAGGCACACCGCTGATACCCACACGGATGCTGTTGCCACTATAGGGCAGACACTTATTGATAACCTCCTGTGCCTTGGCCTGATGGTCGGGATTGACACTCTCGACCAACGTCACTGCCTGGGAAAGAATAGTGACATCGCCTTTCGTGATGCCTTCTACCATTTCAGCAGCAGACAACTCACGGCGCTTCATGCGACCACGCTTGAGATAGGGGTTAATGATGGAGGGCTGCTCTACCCCACTGTTGACTTGCAGTCCTGCATATTCTGAACTGTTCTCGGGATGGTCCATATTTATTTTGCATTAATCGTGATAACAACTTTCGACTTATCGGGATCGTTGGTAATCATAAGGATACGGGGCTTAGTGCGGGCTTTCAGCAAACGGTCGCGCTGTGCCATTATCTTCAGTTTTGTTGATTCACCAGCCTGAAGCGTACTCTTACCAAGCGATATTTCCAAACCATCAGTAAACATCTGCAAGGAAGAAATGTTCAGCGGTGTACGTCCGATATTGGATATCTGTATCTCCTCCTTACGTTTTGACTTGCCGTCGAACACGATGTTCACCTCCTCCTTGGATAGGAACATCTTGGGGGCATACATCTTCTGCGTGTCAGACATCTTCGTAAACGCAGGCAGCAATACCGTTGAGACGCCAATGAGATTATCCTTGGTTGCCTTATCGCCAGGATTGGCGGCAAGATAGACGGAAGCCTGCGTCAGACCATAGTCGTTGAGCTGCGTGGAGTTCAACGTCACCGACATAGTTCCCGCACGTCCGGGACTGATGGCCTCGGGTACCATCGTTGCTGTGAGATAGGCAGGCAGGTGCATCAGATTGGGACGGGCAACGCTCGTTCCATTATTATAAATATGTATCTGCTGAACAGGCATCTCACCTTTATTCACATCGTCGAACTCCAGTTCGTTGACGTCAATACGCAAGTTACCCATCTCGATGGGATAAGAGCCGGAAAAGTCCTGCACATCTTGAAGTACTACCCCCTTCATGCGGATGTAGATAGGTTTCGTAGTACCATTCGAGATGATGGCAGCCTGCTTGTCGAAATGGCCGAGCATCTTGGCATCATACGTCATTTTGACTTGGAACGTCTGGCCCGTACCTATCACCGTCTGGGGATATTCCACAGTGGTGCAGTTGCAATCTGGTTCTACGCGTTCTATCTTCAGGCGGCGAACACTCTTGTTACGAAATTCAAACACGGCAGTAACGGGCTGTTGGAAACCCGTCTTGCCAACATCAATAACCGTTTTCTCTGCAATCAGTTTCTGTGCTGAGACTGGCAATACAGCCATCATCAGCAATGCTAAAATTATATTTTTCTTTTTCATCATTCTGTAACTGTCAGTTGAATCGACTTGGTTGTAGCGCGATATTCAGGAGAATATGCACACTGCACGGTGCAAGTACCTGTTTCGTAAGTGCCGGCACGGTCGATGTAATACTCTGTCTCCACCACATGCTTTCCCTTGGCTAAGCCATAGAAATAATAGTTGGTAGAGAAATCCTTGGGTGAGCAGTAGGCACCATTGCGGTAGCCCGAGAGTTGGCGAACGGGTTCCATACAGGCAGCACGGCGGTCAAGCACCTGAACGAAATCAAGGTCACGCGACACCTCAATCGTGATGCGTACCGTAATGCGGTCGCCTACCTTCAGCGAAGCATGAGGCAGTATTTCACGTTTTACCTTGATACCGCTCTCGGCATTCTCCACATCGGAAGTCTGTTGCATAAACTGGGCATAAACAGCACCCCAGGATGTTCCTGTAGAAGTCTTGGTAGCCGTAAACTCCTTACCCTTCGGATTGTGAATGGCTGTCTTTACATAACCGATGCCTGCCGTTGCCTTAGGCAAATCAACAGGTGTCCCGTCAATGGCAAGCACAGTAGGTTCCTGGGCTGCCAACAGATTGGCTTGGTCGAAGAGGAAGGCATAGATGGCATTGACACTGCTGATAGGTGTATCCCACATCTGGGTCTTCTTTTCCTGCAACAGCCAGCGGCGCATCTCATCGATGGTCTTGGTGTCCTCAGGTGTCGTGTACTTAATGGCTTCAATGGCAGCTACCTCTGTCGGTATCTTGTAGCTATACCATGAGTAGCCGGCACGACGTGTGTCGTAGTAACGTCCCATCTCCTCGGTGAAGACGGTATATTCCTTCAAGCTCTGAACATATTCACGAGCCGTCTTAACATCACCGTATTGCTGGAGGATAACCGTTGTCAACGCTTTCTCATAGATGCTCTGTGCCTTGATATCTTTCTTGAGCAGCGGCATCAGATAGTCTCTGGCTGCAGTAGTCGACTTGTTCAAATCGCGCTTGGATATGGCATTAACATATAGCCAACGCAGGGCTACGAACGAGGGGAATGAGGGTTTGATGCCCTTCTTCTCCCACTTCTTCATTTCTTCAACCAGTTCGATAATCTCACTGTCCATATAGCTCATGGCGCGTTCCTGAATTCTGGAGGCAGCACCATAGGTATTGGTCATCACATGCAGACGAGCCAGCATTTCAGCCACACCTATTGTTATATGGGTGCTGGCAGGCATATCAGGATACCAGGAGAAGCCTCCGTTACCTTGTTGCAGATTCTCCAACTTGCTTATGGCGGTAGCCAATCGGTTGTCTATCAGGTTCTGGTCGAAGAAATCAGCCAGACGCTGTTTCTGCTCTGCCTCCCTATCAGCATCATTGACCCAAGGTGTCTCGGCAATGATGATATCCTTCAATTCCTGATTCTTTGCCAGATTGCTTTGCAGCGAAGTTTCGGAACCGGTCTCGCGCTTCCACTGTTCAAAGACGTTCTTGGCCTTAGGTGTCTGGTCGAGAATGGTCTTAGCTAACAGATTGGAATAGTAAGATGCAGCATGGTCAATGGCGCTGAACTCATATGGCTGTCCGAGCGTGGCCAGTGACTGTACCATCAGCCAAGCCGGATTATTCGTGTACTCGATGGTCAGCTTCTGCTGGGTCGTTCCAGCAGGAATGAGTGTCGAAATGTCAATGGTCTTCACCCCTGGTTCGTGCTGGGTGAAAGGCACCGACTTGGTCACGCGCTCCTTATCAGGCAGGATGGGCACGTAATGCTGTTCGCCGTCAGAGAAACTTTCTCCCTTGGCCGACATTCTGCAAATCAGCAGTGAGTACTGTTCAGAAGGCTGATAGTCGAAAGTGACATGTCCGGTTTTTCCTGCCTCGACAGTGAATGGCTGTTGGGCAGTAAACACCACCTTCTCCGTTTCTGGGTCAATCATCTCCAACAGGGCTGTTCCGCTCTGAATCTGTTCACTGATATTGAAAATTCGGGCGGACAACTGAGCCTTGTCTCCCATACGGATGAAGCGAGGCATGTTAGGTTGCAGCATAACATCCTTTTGGGCAACGGTTTCACCCGACAGGGTTCCCACATGCACATCAGTGGTATGAGCCAAACTCATAAAGCGCCAAGTGGTCAGACTTTCAGGCAACGTAAACTTAAGAACTATGTCGCCCTTGCTGTCAGCCTGGAGTGCGGGATAGAAGAATGCCGTTTCCTGCAGGTTCTCACGCAACTGGACAGACTCGTCGCCCTGAGGCTCCTCAATCTGTGGCTTCTCCTCTTCAACGACCTCCTTCGCTTTCATGACAGCCCCTTCGTCGGCAGACATACTGGCAACAGCCATACCTGGAGCCTCCATAGGAGCCGATTCCAACACCATCATATCATCTGGTGCATTGGCCCTCATCAGTTTTCTTCCTCCCAAATAATGGACACCGAAAGCATGATGCTCCGGGTAGCACTCATGGTCGAAATGGCTGAAACGCAAATCGGGCACAGAGAGTGATTTAACAGATGCCGAACCATTGGTACTTACACCGCCAAAACGCATTGTTGACCATGAAGTATAGGCAACAGGGATATACATATTTTGATAGAGTCCCCAGTAATGAGTCGCCAATTGGTCAAGACTCTTATCATAAAGCACTGCCATCAATTGGGCATCAGCAGGTTTGCCGTTCTGGTCCTTGATGTTCAGTCGCCATTCTTCCTGTTGTCCAGGCTTCAGACGGTCACGGAAAGTTTCCCACGTCAGTTTCAGACTCTTATCGGGCAAGGGGCGACGAATGGTCTCTGTATGGTGATAGGCAACACCATTCTTTACCCATGCAAAGGAGAGTAGCAGACCATTGGTGTATTCTTTACGATAAACAAACTTTCGATTGTAGAGCGACTGGTTCTCACGGATGATTCCTTCTTCCAGTACTTCATCGCCAGAAATCAGTTCATAGGCAATATACAAATCGGGATCAGAAGAACCAACCTGCACCGTTACCGGTTTCCCGTCAGAGGGGAATGTGCCGTCACTGACATAGAACCAGTCCTTCGTCTCAATGGCTGGTTTCTTATCATCCAGACTGAAGACAGTGAACTTTAAATCAATAGAATCTCCCTCGCAGGCTGCCTCCAGACGATGTTCGCCACTCTTCGTCTTGGAATCAATAATGGCTGAAGGGGTATTGGCTGCACACTCCTTCCAGGCACCACCGTCAACACGATAGCGCACAGTGCCTGCAATCTCGCTGCCAGCGGCATTCCTGCGATAGAACGTCATTGGTTTGATTTCGTCCTGACGGATACGCTGAGAGACATTGCAGGAGAGAGAGGTGGACTTAGTGCCCAAAGGCATGCTCTTGGAACCGCTGTGGGTCTCGCCTGCCTGGTCGGTCACATTGGCCACTACCTCGAAATTGTAAAACATCGGGGTGTTCCGATCATCGTCAGGCAACAGCATCGGCATCTGAACTTCGAAAGTTCCGTCGTCTTTTGTCACTGTCTCGCCTGAGAATATCTCGTCAGAATTAGTACGATGGCCGAAATAGCCGCCACCCCAATACCACGAATAGCTTAACCACCAGTAGGCTATACGTCGGTGAACGGTGTATTGCACCTTGGCCTCCTGGACAGGGACACCGGCATAGCTGACAGCCTTTCCCTGAATGGTCAGAGTGTCGCCAGCCTTATATGTTTCGTTGTAATCGGAGAACGACATTTCAAAAGTGGGGCGCTTATATTCCTCCACACGGAAACTCGTCGAACTGCCATTCAGACGGATAGAGAAAGAACCGTTCTTCAGTCCGGTAGGTAAGGTGAACGAGGTGGAACACTTACCAAAGCGGTCTGTCGTCAGTTGCTGTTCGCCAATCACCTTATAATTGGCATCCCGCAACTGAGCTGTCACCGTCTTCCCCTCAACGACACTTGTTTCGATGTAATTCTCACGGGCATGGATAATCGCTGCCATATGCACCGTCTGACCCGGACGGTAGATAGCCCGGTCGGTATAGATACGGGTGTATTCCTGACGTTTCTTGTCGTCATTGAACGAGAAGTTGCCGTCTGAATACAAAGGAGGACAGGCTTCGTCGCCCTTGGTGCTAACATAAACCTCTGGACGACCATACTCTGGCACCTTGTAATTGACATCACCCTTTTCATTGGTCATCAACGTCACCTCTAAATCATCTCTATAACGGGATGGCGTTATGACAACTTTGGCATCTTTGACAGGCTCTCCGGTCTCAGCATTCACCACGATATAACGAACATCAGAATTCTTGCGCCCTACAGCCATTGCACGGAGATTCGTCACATAATAGAATACACGTGTGACCTGTGTATAAGGAACTGTTGAGAACTCCAACACGTAAACACCATTAGGAAGACCCACCAAGGGAAGGGAATCCTTGAAATGAGTATATTCCTTGTAGGATGGGAACTTACGCGACTGGAAAGCCTCGGGCACCTCAACGGCACCATCCATGATCTTGTCCAAATCTCTCTTATTACCAAGACTCAGATGATGGTTACCCTTCAACTGGGTACGATATACTTTCATGGTCAGTGACGACAGATGGCGCAGACCATTAAGTCCGATGGTCTGAGATTTGCCTGGCATTTGTACCTGAACAGGTATATCGGCAAAGAATTTCGAAGTCACCAACTGATTGCGGTTATTCTTTAGCTGCGCAATTCTTGGCCACTTACTCCACTTCTCAATAGCCATATCCAGATACTCCATCTTCTGTTTGGCAGAGGCATTGGTATGATGGTCCATAAACTGATAACGCTCCAATGCCACCTCACCAGCTTCGGGAAGGTCGCCATACAGACTGATGAGCGAGTCAAGGCGCTGGATATATTCGCTCTCGTCATATTTCTCGAAGTCGCCCTTATTCTGCTCCCCCAATACACTCAGTGCCGTCAGACACGCAGCACGACGGTTGCCCGCCTTCTCGTAATAATCATGCATCCATTGCCAAGCATTAAACTCCATTCCAATGATATGCAGAAGGTCGTCGCCATAGATATCGCTGTTTTTCCCTTGTCTCACAAAAGGCTCATAGCCCCCCGACTTTGTCTTGCCCAATATTTTGGGGGAAGCCAATGCCGTAGTTCGATACACTTCGCGTATAGAATCACTCTTTTCGGAAAGGGACGGATGGTCAGTATAGATACTGTAAAGCACAGTGGCATAGACGGCACGAAGAGCTACATCCTTGGTCTGTTTCTCCTGCTGGCACAAGCGCTCAACAGCAAACTCCAACGAGTCAGGGGCTATCTCGTCCTGCATCTTTGCCCGAAAGAGAGAAGCCCTCAACAATTGGCCGTAAGCCTTCTCCTTCTTTGCTTTCTTCTCAATAGACGTCAGATGAGAAATGGCGGTCTGAGGGAGATCCTTCCTCAAAGCCGTCTCCACTTTTCCCCATAAATCACTATAAGTTTGTCCAAACATCCACATCGGCATGAATATTAACAATGCAATAATGGTAACAACTTTCTGTTTCATAGCTGTATTCCTTTTATAGTTTACCAATATGCAAAGATAAGGGAAATCTATTGAACAACCAATTCCTTTAACAGGATTTAGGGATTCTTCGCATGCAAAGCGTACTTAAGGACCGATTACATTGAGAATGTTCGTTGATAAAGAATGGTCTGGACAATACCACGAACGGCCAGAAACAGCAGCATAGAAAGCCACAATCCATGATTGCCCATCCATCCCATGAGACTGATAACACCAACAAAAAACACTCCTGCAGCAATACAAGCAGAGAGCAACATACCACGCGTTGCCGTGATACCGATGAAAATACCATCCCACACAAAAGCGGCCACACCAGCCAGCGGGATGAAATAGGCCCACCAGACATACTCACGGGATGCCTCCACGACATGAGGTTCGTCCGTCAACAGACGGAGAAAAGGCATACCACCTATCACATAGATTGTTGTAAAGAGTACTACCATTGCTGCACCCCAGACAAACAGGTGTCTAACTACCGCATGATACGCCTCCATATTGCGGGCACCCCAATAGCGCCCACCCAGTGCCTCACCTGCAAAAGCAAAGCCATCCATAAAATAAGAAAAGAACAAATAAAGTTGCATCAATAGGGTATTGACAGCCAAGACAACAGCTCCCTGACGAGCACCGGCAGAGGTAAAATAAAGATTGACTGCCACCAGAAATAGCGTACGGAGGAATATATCGCGATTGACACGGAACACCCCGAGCCAGTCGGATAATCGCTCTTTTGTCTTAGAGAGCCTCCATCGCAACAGGCGGCGATAATAGCGTATCCACAATGCAATAGCAACCAACAGACCAGAATACTGGGCTATCACAGTTCCTGTGGCAACCCCTTCAACCTTCATTCCCAATCCGTAAACCAACCATAGCGAAACACAGATGTTAACCACATTCTGCATGATGGATATAAACATCGGGGTATAAGAATTCTGCATTCCGATATACCACCCACTCAGCGAATAGAGTCCCAACACTGCAGGAGCACCCCATACCACTATATTAAAATAGGTAGTAGCCAAATCCCGAACATCCGCCGAAGGACCGATAAACCACAGCATCATCTCACGTAGTGGATACTGAAGGATGATGACGGAAAGGGATATCAACAATGCTATGGTGAGCGAACGCTTCAGTAAGGCAATAACTTCCTGCATATCACGCCGTCCACGAGCCTGGGCAGTCATCCCACTCGTACCCATCCGCAGGAATGCAAATACCCAATAGACCAAACTGAAAATCATAGAACCAACAGCAATAGCCCCTATGTAGGCGGCACTGCCCATGTGTCCGACTATCGCCGTATCAACCAGTCCCAACAGAGGAACGGTGATGTTGGTAATGATAGCAGGAATGGCTATTCTGAGTATTTGTTGGTCCCGTTGATGCATTTTCTTGGCAAAATTACTGCTTTTTTGAGAAATTTTACTATCTTTGCCACAAAATATATAACAATTAGGCTTATGGAACTGAAAAATAAGAAGTCGGCATGGGCAGCTCTCGCCACCATCGGCGTAACTGCCGTAGCAGCAGGAACCACTGCAATTGTCAAGATGCGTCAAGAACGTGAAAATCGCAGAAAGCTGGAAGAGCAGAAGAGAGAGAAAGAAAAAGAAGTTGCCTCACTGAAGCTCACACCAGAGCAGATGATGGTCTATAACGAAGGGGTAAGAAAGTTCATTACCCTGAACAACCGAATCTTCGAACTGCGCCATTATCAGAAGGAGATGCAACCGCTGATTAAGATGCTGGCTACAGGCAAAGATATTGACGAAGATATGCTGACAGGTATCGAGGAAGTTGACTTGCTCTGCCATGATATCCGTCAGTTTGTCAAAAAACAACTGCCCTTCGTCAACACTTGTGTGGCTATCATCAGTCAGGGTGACAGCTATGAAGATTTTGTCCACGGACCTATCAACGGCAAGTTTGACAAGGAGCTGGATCGTGAGGAAGATGGGAATGACGTTGCCGACGGCACTCCTATCAAACACGTGCTGAAGCTGGGCTACTTCTTCCCAGAGTCCACCATCGCTGCCCATCCTGTCAAATCTATCGTTACCGTATGATAAACCGTGAGTTATTAGCCCCTCAGTCGATTGCCATTATTGGGGGGTCGAACAACATCCACAAACCTGGTGGAGCCATTGTTCGTAACCTTTTGCAAGGTGGCTACAAGGGTGTGCTTCGCATCGTCAACCCTAAAGAAGATGAGGTGCAAGGTATCAAAGTGTTTCATGATGCACGAGAATTGCCTCCCACAGAACTGGCAGTTCTCGTCATTCCTGCAAAACTTTGTCCTGACACAGTGGAATTGTTAGCACGCGAAAAGGCAACACGCGCCTTCATTATCATCTCGGCAGGCTTTGGCGAAGAGACCCAAGCCGGTGCTGTCATGGAACAGCGCATCCTCGATACTTGCGAGCAATACGGAGCTGCGCTGATAGGTCCCAATTGCATCGGACTGCTCAACCGCAACCATCATAGCGTATTCACACAGCCAATTCCCAAACTCCACCCCCAGGGAGTCGATTTCGTCAGTGGGTCGGGAGCTACAGCTGTGTTTATCTTAGAGAGTGCTGTCATTAAGGGACTACAGTTCAATAGCGTTTGGTCTATTGGCAATGGCAAACAGATTGGCATTGAAGATGTTTTGCAATATATGGACGAGCATTTCAATCCAGAAACAGACTCCCACGTCAAGCTCCTCTACATTGAGAATATTGCCGATCCCGACAAGCTTCTCTTTCATGCCAGCAGCCTCATCCGCAAGGGCTGTCGCATAGCTGCCATCAAGGCAGGTAGCAGTGAAAGTGGTAGCAGGGCAGCCTCCAGTCATACGGGTGCCATTGCCAGCAGCGACTCTGCTGTCGAGGCTTTGTTCCGTAAGGCCGGTATCGTACGCTGCCATAGTCGTGAGGAACTGACTACTGTCGGCTGTATTTTTACGTTACCTCCGCTGACGGGCAAACGTTTCGCTATTGTCACCCATGCCGGAGGTCCGGGAGTAATGCTGACCGATGCCTTGTCGAAAGGTGGACTCATCGTTCCTAAACTTGAAGGCGAGACAGCTGAAGCGCTAAAGGCAGAACTCTTCCCGGGTTCCAGCGTCGCCAATCCTATTGACATCCTTGCCACTGGGACGCCCGAACAACTTGGAAAGGCTATTGACTATTGCGAGAAACGTTTTGACAACATTGATGCCATTGCCGTCATCTACGGCACACCAGGACTGACGACTCTTTATCAGGCCTACGAGGTGCTTCATCAGAAAATACAGGAATGCAAAAAGCCTATCTTCCCCATTCTGCCCAGTCTGCATACTGCAGGACCGGAAGTTGCTGAGTTCTTGGCAAAGGGGCACGTTAACTTCTCTGACGAAGTGACACTGGCTACAGCCCTCTCGCATATCATGCAGACGCCACCGCCTTCCCCACCGGAAGTACAACTTTATGGTATCGACATTCCCCGTCTCAATAAGATCATTATGAACATTGAGGGCAACGGGTATGTTTCGCCACAGACGGTTCGCGAGATACTCTCCTGTGCAGGCATCCCTCTCGTACCGGAAATGGTATCACCGTCGAAAGACGAACTGATGGCATTTGCCGAGAAAGTCGGCTATCCCGTTGTGGCTAAGGTGGTAGGCCCTATTCACAAGAGTGACGTAGGAGGTGTGACACTGAACATCCGTACTCCTGAGCATCTTGCCCTCGAGTTCGAACGCATGATGAAAATAGAAGGAGCCACAAGTGTGATGGTACAGAAGATGCTAAGGGGCACCGAACTTTTCATCGGAGCCAAATACGAACAACGCTTCGGCCATGTGGTGCTATGCGGCTTAGGCGGCATCTTCGTTGAAGTGTTGAAAGACGTACAATCAGGACTTGCCCCTCTCTCGTCAGGCGAAGCATATTCCATGATCCATTCACTCAAGGGTTATAAAATTATAAAAGGTACGCGAGGACAAAAGGGCATCAACGAACAGAAATACGCCGAGATTATCGTCCGCCTTTCTACCCTCCTCCGCTTTGCTACCGAAATCAAGGAAATGGACATCAATCCGCTCCTTGCAGACGAGGAAAATGTCATTGCCGTGGACGCTCGTATCCTCATCGAAAAGAGCATATGATAGAATAGCACCATGAATATTATTGTATCTAACGAGATAGAGACCGTATGCCCTGGATTTGTGGGAGCGTGCGTGGAAGCCAATGTTGTGAACACACCTTTTTCGGAAGCCCTATGGATAGAAATCAAAGAGATGGGTGAACGCTATCGGCAAGAATTGACCACTGAGTCGCTGAAGGAAATGAGCGGAATTGCTGCTACGCGCCGTGTTTATAAGGCATGTGGTAAAGACCCCTCACGTTATCGGCCTGCCTCGGAAGCCCTGATAAGGAGGATGCTTCAAGGCAAGGATCTCTATCAGATAGACACGTTAGTTGACTTGATTAATCTTGCCTCTATAGCCTACGGATATAGTATCGGAGGTTTTGATGCCGATAAATTCGTGGGCGACACCCTGACACTTGGTGTCGGTAAGGAGGGAGAACCTTACGAAGGCATTGGCAGAGGTATGATTAACATTCAGGGACTGCCTGTTTATCGCGACGCCCAAGGAGGTGTCGGTACTCCTACCAGCGACCACGAACGGACAAAAATCAGCCTTGACACCCAGCACTTGGTGGTGTTAATCAATGGTTATGACGGAAAGGAAGAACGAGTGGTTGAAAATGCCCGATTTATCCAGAATCTTCTGCAAAAATATGCACAAAGTGACGGAGGTCATTACTTTGTATATAGATAAAAATTCTTAATTGAATCACGTTTTGAGTTTTATTTCGTACTTTTGCAGCTAAAATAACGAATATGCATTTGGATATTTCAGACGAGCAAGTGCTTGACAATGCAGGAATCCGGGTGACGGCAGTGCGACTGATGGTGTGGCGGCAAATACGTCACGGCTTTCACGACGCTTTCAGTTTAAGCGACCTTGAGGCAAAAATGCCTACCGTTGACCGCTCAACACTCTTCCGCACCCTGACTATCCTTACTGAGGCCCATCTCTTACACGATATTGACGACGGAACCGGTTCACAGAAATATTGTGTTTGTCACCTTGACGACACACGCCATTGCGAGGGGCACGTACATCTCACTTGTCTGAAGTGTCACCGCACCTTCTGTCTGACAAATGTGCGCATTCCATCCGTACCACTGCCAGAAGGCTTTGAGTTGGAAGAAGCGGAATATGTAGTAAAAGGCATCTGCGCTGAATGCAGAAAAAAGAGTTGAAGAATTGAAATATTATAAATTATGAGCAAACTACTAAACTTTGTGGCAGCGCTACTTATGCTGCCTGTCGCTATTGAAGCACAAGATTATTCCAAGTATTATCAGAATCTGCCCGTTGAGGTGAAGCAGGTGAGTCGCCCCATGATTCCTTCCAACGAAATCAACATCAAGGACGTTGGCGGTGTGGGTGACGGGCTGACTCTCAACACTGAAGCATTCACCAAGGGCATCAGCAAACTGAACAAACTGGGAGGCGGAAAACTTGTCATTCCAGAAGGCGTTTGGCTCACTGGACCTATTTCAATGAAAGACAACATCGAGTTACATCTCGACAAGAATGCCCTGATTATATTTTCACCCGACAAGAAACTCTATGTCAACCCGGAAGCCAAGCCCGGAGACCGTGTCTATGCTTGCATCCGTGCGTCAAAACGTAAGAATATTGCCATTACCGGCGAGGGAATCATTGACGGCAACGGCGAATACTGGCGTCCTGTCAAGCGTAACAAGGTGAGCGACGTAGAATGGAACACCTTTAAGAATGTGATAGGAGGCGTAGAGAAATCAAACGGTACACTCTTCTATCCCTGGGATACAAAGAATCCCGAGGCAAATATAGCGGAAACGCCAGAGGCTCAAGAGAAAATGCGTAACGACATCATACGTTTTACGGATTGTGAAAACGTACTGATTGAGGGTGTAACAGTGCAGAACAGTCCCAAGTTTCATGTTCACCCGCTGAACTGCAAGAACGTGATTGTGGACGGAGTCACTGTGCGCTGTCCATGGAATGCGCAGAATGGTGACGCTATCGATTTCAGCGACATCAATATCGGATTGATTGCTAATTGCGTCGTGGATGCCGGCGACGACGGTCTCTGCATGAAGAGCAATACGACCAAACCGAAATCACCCGCCAACGGCTGTGAGGACATCATCATCCAAGACAATACGGTCTTCCACGCACATGGTGGCTTTGTTCTTGGCAGTGAAACCATCAGTGGTATGCGACGCATCATTGTACGCCACAACAGGTTTGCAGGTACCGACACCGGACTGCGCTTCAAGAGCGGAATACCCCGTGGAGGTAAGACGGAACAGCTATATATTAGCGACATCATGATGACGGATATCAAGGACGAGGCTATCGTCTTCCAGTGCGACTATGTTGACCGTCCTGCAGGCAGCGACCCCAATGCCATTCCCACCTACACGGAAAAACAAAAGAAACTGGCTCCGGAATTCCAAGATATTCATATCTCGAATATTGTATGCTATGGGGCTACGACAGGTATTAGCGCCAGCGGTATCTTGGGCCTCAACAGTGTACACGACATCAACATCAGTAACTCGACCATCGTCTATACAAAAACAGACAAGAAGATTGACGAAAAAACTGCCAAGCTCAATCTCCAGAATGTCAAGCTGGTGAAGATGCCGTAAAAAAGAAAATCAGGCAGAAGTTTCCTTTTTTCAGAAAATTTTAGTACCTTTGCAGCAAATGTGGCGACGAAGGCACATTGTGTATTGGATAAAACTATAAAACAATCGAATAATTGATGGACGACGAAATAAAGGACGACGAACTTCTGGAGGGAATAGAAGAAGGAATGGAAGAGAGCGAAGAAACAGAATCGCACTCCGACTATAAACCTGTCAATCGTTTCGATGCAGCAGCTGTGCATCATCTGAGTGGAATGTACCAGAATTGGTTTCTGGACTATGCCTCCTACACTATTTTGGATCGTGCCGTTCCTCATATCGAGGATGGACTTAAGCCCGTGCAGCGACGCATTCTCCACTCCATGAAACGCATGGACGACGGACGATTCAATAAAGTTGCCAATATCGTGGGACATACTATGCAGTTCCACCCACACGGCGATGCCTCTATCGGTGATGCGCTCGTACAATTGGGGCAGAAAGACCTGCTGATTGACACTCAGGGAAACTGGGGCAATATTCTGACGGGCAATAAAGCTGCCGCTCCCCGTTACATTGAGGCCCGTCTTTCTAAGTTTGCATTAGACACGGTATTCAATCCCAAGACCACAGAATGGCAAATGTCGTATGATGGGCGCAACAAGGAGCCTATCACACTGCCTGTAAAATTTCCCTTGCTGTTGGCACAGGGTGCCGAGGGTATTGCAGTAGGTTTGTCAACGAAGGTTCTTCCCCATAATTTCGTCGAGATTTGTGACGCTGCCATCAGCTATCTTCACGACCAGCCTTTCCAGTTGTATCCCGACTTTCCAACTGGAGGAAGTATCGATGTATCGAAGTATAATGACGGCCAGCGTGGTGGCGTATTGAAGGTACGTGCCAAAATTGAAAAGCTTGACCCGAAGACGCTTGTCATTCGCGAAATCCCATTTTCGAAGACAACTGAAACATTGATTGACTCTATCTTAAAAGCCATCGACAAAGGGAAAATCAAGGCTCGCCACGTGGAAGACCTGACTGCTGCAAAGGTAGAGATTCAAGTACAGTTAGCGCCCGGTGTCTCATCTGATAAGACGCTGGATGCTTTATACGCTTTCTCGGACTGCGAAATCAATATTTCTCCAAACTGCTGTGTGATTGAGGACAACAAGCCTCAGTTCCTTACCATTTCAGATGTGTTACGCCATTCCGTTGACCGCACAAAAGATTTGATACGCCAGGAACTGGAAATACGAAAGGGCGAGTTAATGGAACAATTGCACTTTTATTCACTGGAGAAGATTTTCATCGAAGAGCGCATCTATAAGGATAAGAAGTTCGAACAGGCTCCCAATGTTGATGCCGTCTGTGAGCACATTGACGAACGGCTGACACCTTTCTATCCGCAGATGATCCGCGAGGTGACAAAGGACGATATTTTAAAATTGTTGGAAATTAAGATGCAACGCATCTTGAAATTCAACAAAGACAAAGCAGACGAGTTGATGGCCCGCATCAAAGCAGAAATTGACGAAATAGACCGCGACTTGGCAAACCTCGTAGAAGTAACTGCCGAGTGGTTCCAGTTCCTGAAGGACAAATACGGGAAAGATCACCCACGTCAAACGGAAATTCGCAATTTCGATACCATTGAAGCTACAAAAGTGGTTGAGGCTAACCAGAAACTATACATCAACCGCTTGGACGGATTCATCGGAACAGGTTTAAAGAAAGACGAGTTCGTTTGTAACTGTTCAGATATCGACGACATCATCATCTTCTATAAAGATGGTAAGATGAAGGTTGTACGCGTAGCCGAGAAATTATTTGTTGGCAAGAATGTAATGTGGTTGGGCGTTTTCAAGAAGAATGACCAGCGCACCATTTACAATGCCGTTTACCGCGATGGCAAGAAGGGCACCTATTACATCAAACGCTTTAATGTCTCCGCCATTACCCGCGACAGGGAATACGACATTACCAACGGCACACCAGGCTCAAAAGTTGTATATTTCACCGCTAACCCCAACGGTGAAGCTGAAATTATCAAAGTGACACTCGACCCAGCTCCAAAGTTGAAGAAGATTTTCTTCGACAAGGATTTTTCGGAAGTGGGTATTAAGGGACGTGCTGCCAAGGGTGTCATCCTCACCAAGTACCAGATTCATCGCATTGGTCTGAAGAGTCATGGGCACTCCACCCTCGGAGGACGCAAAGTTTGGTACGACCCAGATGTCAACCGTCTGAACTACGACGAGCACGGACGATTGTTGGGCGAGTTCAACGATGGCGAGCAGATACTGGTCATCCTGAAGAATGGCGACTACTATCTCTCAGGCTTCGATGTGAACGTACACTTCGAAGACAACGTTGTGCACTTGGAGAAATACGATGCAGATAAGGTATGGAGCTGTGTGCTCTTCGATGCCGACAATCAGGGCTATCCGTACGTAAAACGTTTCCTCATGGAAGCCTCGAAGAAGAAACAAAACTATTTAGGCGAAAATCCCAATTCGCAACAGATTCTACTTACCGACCAAGTCTATCCGAGAATCCAGATAAACTATGGCGGTGCCGATGAGTTCCGTGGAGCAGAAGAAGTGGATGTGGAACAATTCATTGCCGTTAAAGGCTACAAAGCTAAGGGAAAACGACTCACTACCTATCAGATAGAGAGTATCGTTGAGTTGGAACCCACCCGCTATCCTACCGAACCCTCTGAACCCACTACACCTGTCGAAGAAGAAGAAAACCTCGACCCCGACGCAGGTAAGAGTCAGCAACAGGTCTTGGACGAACTGACTGGTCAGCAAACACTATTCACGGATGAAGACTATCAGTAAATATCTATTCGCCCTGCTCGCATTATTCACCCTGCCCAACCTTCCCCTTAGAGCACAGGTTGACTCGGCCAAGGTTATCACCAGCAGCCGTATGATAGGTATTGGAGGCACCAATATCCTTGACACCTATCTGTCGGCAGAGCATTTTAAGGGCTTTGGTCTGAGTTTCTTAGCTACCGTTGAACGCAAAAGACCGTATCGCAGATGGAGCACACTGATGGAGCACGAGGCCAACCTGTCATTCACCCGTGACAGGGCTAATTCAAGAAAGGAACTGGAAGGTGCATACAACTTCTATTGGGGGAAACTGTATAATTGGAGTTTTTGTGACGACAAACTGATACTACAGGCCGGCGGTGTGGCGAATGTCTCGTTGGGATTTATCTACAACACATCCAACTCCAACAACCCTGCACAGGCACGAGCTCATCTGAACCTAATGCCTACAGGAGTTGCAGCTTACCGATTTACGCTTTTCAACAAGCAGATGCTTGTACGCTACGAACTGAATCTGCCACTGGTAGGAGTGATGTTCTCACCAAATTACGGACAATCATACTATGAGATTTTCAATCGTGGCAACTACGACCACAATGTAGTGTTCACCACCTTTGCCAATGCACCCGAGTGGCGACAAATGCTCACCATTGATGCTAAACTTTCGAATTCGTGGGCATTACGACTTGGTTACTTGGGCAACTATCAGCAATACAAAGTCAACAATCTGAAACAACATGTTTACACCCATCGATTCCTGATTGGTTTCACACGCCGTTTCTCAATTACTCCCCGAGCCTTATGAAGAAGATTTTGATTTTCATCGTATGCATGGCAAGCCTTGTTTCCTGCGTTGACACAGAAGAACGCTCAGACACTCCCATGGGCAATTTCGAGGCTCTCTGGCAGATTATTGACGAGCACTACTGCTTCTTCGACTACAAGAAACATGAATATGGACTCGACTGGCAGGAAGTATATAATAAATATAAGGTACGCGTAAACGACAACATGCGTGAAACACAGCTTTTTGAAGTGCTTTGCGATATGTTATCCGAACTGCGTGACGGACACGTCAACCTGTCATCAAGTTACGACTATGGGCGCTACTGGACCTGGCAGGAGGCCTTTCCCAAGAACTTCAGCGACAGTTTGGAACGCAAGTATCTGGGCACCGACTATAAGATATCCAGTGGTATCAGCTATCGGGTATTAGACGACAACATCGGATACTTGCGCTACGAATCGTTCCAATCGCCCGTTGGCGAAGGCAATCTTGACGACATCATCTCCTATCTTCTGCTCTGCAGGGGCCTCATCATTGACATTCGCAACAATGGCGGAGGCGATCTTACCAATGCAGAGCGACTGGCGGCACGTTTTGTACAGGAGAAAACACTGGTGGGTTATCTGCAGCATAAGACTGGAACAGGACACAACGATTTCAGCAATCTGGAACCGCAATACCTGGAGCCTTCCAGTAATCTGAGATGGCATAAGCCTGTCTGCGTACTGACCAACCGTTCCGTTTACAGTGCTGCCAATGAGTTTGCCACGATGATGCACGCCCTACCCCATGTCAAACTGGTTGGCGACCGAACGGGCGGAGGTTCTGGTATGCCCATGAGTAGCAGCCTGCCCAATGGATGGAACGTGCGTTTCTCTGCGTGTCCAATGTACGACAAAGACAAGCAGCAGACAGAGTTCGGTATTGACCCCGATTATCTGGTCCAACTGACGGACGAGGATATGAAAAAAGGCAAGGACAGCATCATCGAGGCTGCAAGGAAAATCATTGCGAATTAAAAATTTTCAATTATCCATTAGTAATTATCAATTATTATTCGTATCTTTGCACCCGCATTCCTAAAAAAGCGCCTGTGGCGGAATTGGTAGACGCGCTAGACTTAGGATCTAGTGTCTCACGACGTGCAGGTTCGAGTCCTGTCAGGCGCACAAGAGGTCGGCATAGCTCAGCTGGTTAGAGTATCACCTTGACATGGTGGGGGTCCTTGGTTCGAGTCCAAGTGTCGACACAAAGAAAATCTCCAAGTCGTTAAAATCAACAACTTGGAGATTTTTCATTTCCCGTTTTGGCGTCATTTTGGCGTAAATTCATTATTTTTGACACTCCTTGACATTATATAAATAATCATATACAACATTTAAAACGGGGATAAAAGGCTTGTAGCATCGAAGCAGGATTTCATCTCGTGTATTTTCATTCATATCGCAAAATGCGGTGTCTAAATATTCTGTATGTTCGTAACATTCGTTCTCAAAAAGGACATTATATCCATTCTTCAATAAGACTTCCCATATCTCTTTTTTGTCTTGATTGATATGAAGTGACAACTTCAGCTTACTTATTTTTAGAAGACTATCCCATGTGAATGGTTCCCATTGCAGATAGATATACGTTGGCCAATCTGCCAACCTGTGGCGATAATATCTTCTTTTTGTACCGTCTTCATGAATAATCGTCCTGTTGGGAAATGTTTCAGTTAGTATTTTTGAACTCAGGCTCACAAACGACCTTTTAACAGAATCAATGAGAATCTTTTGAGCAATGGGAATAACCGATAACAGACGATTTGCTTCTTGCAAAAGTTGGTAGGTCTGACTTGTTGTTTCGTATGGTATATAGCCCAATGTCTGCATAACAAAATTCGCCATTTGCTGCTTTTGATCTTGTTCTACTATACCTAAGTCATTCTCTAAAAAATTGATGTACTGATCTATCGCACTGCGAAGAGGGACTTCCTCGTTGTCTATCCTCAGTCCTCGAAGCCATGATAAATACTCTTGACTGTAAGTCCAGAATTCATAATGAAAGTCTGTTCTGCCATCTATACTTGATTTTGCATCATCGTTTTTGTTTATGATGAAAATCCAGATATTGTCAGGAGCTACAACACCATTGATGTCTTTTTTGAACGAGGTTACTATCTTCTCATATTCTAGTTCTGAGCCATATACATTGTTTACAATCACAACAGCGTATTTGCCTGG
>ONDP01000008.1 GCA_900316645.1 uncultured Prevotellaceae bacterium | reverse complement strand
GGACGTGAAGGCTAACCTGATCAGCGTGCGTCGCATCATCTTCACCCCTAACGTGGACGTGAAGGACGAGCTGAAGAATACCTCCATCCAGATTACCTGCCTCGACGAGGACGGCAACGTGCTCAAGCGCGTCACCTCAGGCGACGAAGGCACCGTAGAGGATCCCGAGGGTCCTTCCACCGAAGGTGGACCAAGCACCGAAGGCGGCGGTCCTTCAACCGAAGGGTAAAGCCTCTCCCCCGACCCCTCCCCTAAAAGGGAGGGGAGAAAGGGGAACTCCTAAACGACTAAACAACCAAACAACTAATTTACTAATCTATTAACAGGGGGGCGAGGGGGGTCTCCAAATTATGAAGAATTCAAAATGGAAAATGGTGATTCAGATTCTGATAAGTCTCCTCACCGCACTGGGCACAACGCTGGGCACTACCAGCTGCATGGGACATGGGCCGTTCTATTTATAGAAACAACCTCACCCCCAACCCCTCTCCAAAGGGAGAGGGGCTTTTTGTATGTCAAGTACCAGTCCCTTGGCAACTAACTCAAAATGTACTTCTCGGCATTCAGGTGGAAGACTTTTTCTTTTTCCTCTTCCGTCAGATCCAAAGAGTTCATGAACTTCATCATATCAGCCAGGCACACATAGGGATAGTCGGAGGCGAAAATGATGCTGTCGATGCCAAATGCCTGCTTGGTACACTCAAAAGCGAGTTTGGACATATTGCCGCTGGTTGTCATCACCACATTCTTGTTCTCGAAGTAGTAAGAAACCTTGTGCTTCATCTTCACCTCGTCGTCCTTGATCCATGCAAAGCGGTTGTCCACTCTGTCTATGATGAAAGGGAAGAACTCGCCGAGATGACCGAGAATCATTCTCAGCTTGGGGAACTTGTCGAAGGTGCCGTTCAGAATCAGGCGCAGCGACGTCTTCATAGCATCCAGTCCGAAACCGAGACCTGGCGAAGAATACACATAGCCCATATCCTTCATATCCTTGTCATCGGAAGCCTGCGGATGAACATAGACGGCACAACCCAACTCTTCAGCCTTTGCCAGCAGAGGCAGGTATTTCTCATCATACAGATGTTCGTGCATATAGTTGGAATGTGTGTGCCAGTATTTGAATCCCAGCTCTTTGACGCAACGCTCCAGCTCTTTGATGGCCTCATCGACGTATGGCGTCGGCAAAATGGCAGTACCCATGAAGCGGCCAGGGAATTTCTTGATGAGTTCTGCCACAGCATCGTTGGATTTCTTGGCGAAATACACACTCTCCTTTTCGGGCAGTTCCTCCACAGCGGGCGAGCTGGACATCACACCGACATCAATGCCGTTGCGGTCCATCTCAGCCACGCGCTCCTCGCCGAAATTCATCATTTCGTCAATGAAAGGATAGGTGTTCGTTACGCCACCGAAATGGGCATAGACATGATCCCTCACTTCCAGAACTTTTGTTTCCGGATAATACCTCATGGCCTCATCTCTCGTAGCGAGATAGTCCATCAACTCAGGCAGGTAGTAGTGAAATTCGCAATCAATGATTTTCATGTCGTTTGTCACCTATTCACCCTGACTAACTCAAAATGTACTTCTCGGCATTCAGGTGGAAGAGTTTTTCCTTTTCCTCTTCCGTCAGATCCAGCGTTTTCACGAACTTCATCATGTTTGCCAGACACTCGTAGGGGTAGTCTGAGGCGAAGATGATGCTGTCGATGCCGAAAGCCTGCTTGGTACACTCAAAGGTGATTTTAGACATGATACCGCTGGTTGTCATCACTACGTTCTTGTTCTTGAAGTAGTAGGCTACCGTGTGCTTCATCTTCACCTCGTCGTCCTTGATCCATGCAAAGCGGTTGTCCACCCTGTCGATGATGAACGGGAAGTATTCGCCACAATGGCCGAGAATCATTCTCAGCTTGGGGAACTTGTCGAAGGTGCCGTTCAGAATCAGTCGCAACGACGTCTTCATGGCATCCAGTCCGAAACCGAGACCGGGCGAAGAATACACATAGCCCATGTCCTTCATATCCTTATCGTCGGAAGCCTGCGGATGAACATAGACGGCACAACCCAACTCTTCAGCCTTTGCCAGCAGCGGCAGGTATTTCTCTTCATACAGGTGCTCGTGCATATAGTTGGAATGCGTGTGCCAGTATTTGAATCCCAGTTCCTTGACGCAACGCTCCAGCTCCTTGATGGCCTCATCAACGTATGGCGTCGGCAACACGGCAGCACCAAAGAAACGACCGGGGAATTTCTTGATGAGCTCTGCAACAGCATCGTTGGATTTCTTGGCGAAATACACGCACTCCTTCTCGGGCAATTCCTCCAACGCAGGCGAAGAAGACATCACAGCGGCATCAACGCCGCAACGGTCCATTTCCGCTACGCGCTCCGCTCCGAAATTCATCAACTCGTCAATCACAGGATAAGAGTTCGTCACACCGCTGAAATGGGCATAGATTTTATCCCTCACTTCCAGAACTTTTGTTTCCGGATAATACCTCATGGCCTGATCTCTCGTAGCGAGATAGTCCATCAACTCAGGTAAATAATAATGAAATTCGCAATCAATAATTTTCATTTTGTCATGTACTTTTTTAGTTTATAATATGATTTACTACTTCGCCGTGATAGTCATCGTGTAAGGATTGGGGCCTTTACTTCTGTATCACGTTAGCGCCCTCCTCGATGGTGACGGGGCCACAGGAAGCAGAACCATAATCACCTATACTACCATTCACTGTTACGCTGGTGATAGTTTTCTTGATAGTGACACTACTACATTTTCCAGAACCACCACATCCAATTGCTGAACAAAACTTACTGTTAGAAGTAGCGGTAATCGTGCCGCCACTAATCAGGATGTCGCCTACGTCTGTGCTGTTTCCGCTGCCAATGCCTGCACCACGAGTGTCACCTTTGCTACCATATCCCGTAACCGTACCTCCTTTAATGGTAATCGTGCCACAGTTAGATATGACTGCGCCACTTCCGATGCCTGCAGCAGCTTCGCCACCTTGGGCTGTAACCGTGCCGCCGCTAATCAGGATATTACCGCAATAAACACCGAATGAAGTGACTGGGTCTAGGTCTACAGATAAATTTCCGCCTGCTCCGATGCCTGCACATCCTTCTCCGCCTGTTGCGGTGATGACGCCGCCCTGTATCTCGATGTCGCCAGCATTCGTTTCACTGCCACCGCCAATGCCGCAGCCATTACCGTTGCTGCTGACGTCGAGCGTGCCCGTAGTGCCCTGAATAATCAGCCTGCTGCCTTCTGGGACATGGATGCCTGGCATTTTTGAGTTGAATCCCTTAATCACATTCTTTGAGCCGTCGGCAAGCACTATGATGTTATTGCCCTGGCATGTGATGCCTGCCCAGTTATATGCCTCGTCGTTCGTGCCGTTGATGGTCACATTATTCAGCGTAACGATTGCGCCATTGACTATCGTAATCTTATAGTTGCCAGCAAGTGTGCCCGTCAGCACGTCGCCGTCTTGTGCCACATAGTCGCCAGTGAGCTTCGACAGGTCAACAGGGTCGCGCTGTGCTTCCTCCTTGCCTGGGTCGGGGTCGCCCTGAGCCTTGATGGTCAGCTGATAGGTGTTATGGTCGGTGCCTGCGCAATACCACTTGATGGTGAACTGGCTAATCTTATAGGTCAGCGCATACTCACGCAACGTCTGCAGGGCATTCTCGTCCATCAGCAGCTTCTGTGATGCAGCCACAACCTGCTTGATGGTGGTCTCGCTTTCTGGTGTCTGGTCGGCAAGCTGCAACTCTGGCTGATAGATGCTGGGGAACTGGTTCTGCAAGGCTGCTGTCAGCTGCGGTTTCACCTTGTCGTAGCCGTCCTGAGTAATCTCAGGGAAGGTCACGTCCATGTTCCAAATCTGTTGAGAGCGGTTTGGCGTAAGCAGAGTGTACGACAACGTGAATTCCTGTGCCGCGTCATTAATATGTTTACCCCAATGGTCTGTTGTCAGCGTTGACATCCGTATCTGCTGGTCTATGTCCACGTTGTAGTTGCCCTCAGGATTGCTCACTGACCAGCAAGCCTGATTTTCGATGTCAACATCGCCTACAAGCGCATCGGGAGCCAGAGGGTGCTCATCATCGCCGCCCGCCATCATATCGGTACCGCATTCGTAGGTCCAGCCAACCTGCTTGCCATCGGTGTTCTTCGTGACCTTGAGTTCCTTGACACTGGTGCTGGTCGTCATGGTAAAACTTGTGCCATTTGTCCATCCGTGCGAGTAATTGCCACCGATTGAACCACTTGGGTTAGGTCCCACAAAACCGATGCTAAAGGAGCCACCAATAGTGTTTGTCTGAGAGTGAGACTCGCCCACGGCTATCGAAGTGCTGGTGGTATTGTTGTCGGTCGATGGCTGGGCATCCTCCAAATGAATGGCGCCTTTGCCCATAAGGTTCATAGTGTAATCGCCACCACTAAACCAGGAACCATAAGCACCAAAATCCGTCCATTTGTTCTGCTCGTAAGGGCCGTAATATAGGGTTTTATCATAATTAAACCTATCTCCTTCTTCTACTTTTCCGCCTACAGATGCCACTATTTTATGGTCAACGAAATAATAGTCCTTATTGGTCTCTGTATTGTGTACCCCCCATACACGGATGATTTCGCTTAATGCATTGGGGCGGGGTCTTTTGTTTAATTCATCATCATCAAAAACTGCATACAGAGGTCCGTGATAGGTCATCTCTTCGTCGGCACTCATTAGTTCATTGATGGCATCGCCACCGTTGGCGCGGTTGCCAGCACTGCGCACCTGCTGAGCCTCGTCGCGCTTGTTAAGCCACTGGGCGGCGCCGTCGGCCTGCAAGCCCATTTCGTGAACCGTATATTCTTCAGTGATGCTCTCTGTCTTTGTCGTCATATTGCCGCTCTTGTCGGTGGTGCGGGTGATGATGTTTTTCTCGCCAAGAGGGGCACAGCTATAGTAACTGTTATTGGCAAAGATGACCAGTTCGGCTACGGCCTCTTTCTCGTCGGCAGCGCGCCGTTGTGCCCTTTCCTCGATGTTGGCGATGCGAGCCCTAAAGCGAGCTGCCACGTCCGACCTCGTTGCCGTATTGGCAATAGCCGGGCGCACAATAGTAATGCCGTTGCCCAGCATCAGTTCGTCCTCAGCCTGCGCCATTTTGTCAGCCAACTGCTCCATCATTTTCACCAGATGGGCATTGTGGGGTTTCTCAACGGCGATATAGCCGCCACGAAGGTAAATCTTAGCGGCCTCCAGCCATTCAGTAAGAGGGCGATTCAGAATGTCCTCGCCCTTAATGAGTATCATCTTCGTGTCTGAGGTCACCTCGTCCGTCTTGATGTTCAAACGGCGCACTAAGGCAGCACCCATAGAGTTCTCGTCAAAGGAACTCATTACCGCTGTAGGAATATCGGCTATCACCTTGACATTCAACTCGTCCACATTCATATCGGTAGGATTAGTACCGCCGCCGTTATCATTGCTGGCTATGTCTTCTTTAGCACAGCCTGTCATCATCGTCGCAATCCCCATCATTAGGACTGCAAGAAAAATGTAATTACGTTTTTTAGTCTTCATATTTATTTCATATTTTTAGTTTCTTAGTTATTAAGTTCAGCATTTAGTAATCGTGAAAAGATAACTTGATACAATTCACATATCCTCTGCTTTATCTTACAAAGGTATAAAATATTATACACTTTTTATCGGTTTGGCACTGCCCCCTCTTGTATTTAACACAGTTTAACTGTCTAAAGCCGTATTTTATGTGTTTCGCTCGATTTGCACTACCTTTGAGACTTCGTCTCGAAAGTACTTTCGTTCGACAATAAAAATAAAATGGCTTTTATTTTGTATTGTCCTCACTTATTCGTACCTTTGACCTGACGGTCGAAGGGTAGGCTGCATCTCAGAAATAAAAATAAATACGGATTTATTTTGTATTTCGCTCGATTTGCACTACCTTTGCGCACGAAAAGGCAATTTGGCACGTGAGTTGTGCCTGATGAAAGGGAATCAGGTGAGAGTCCTGAACAGTACCTGCTGCTGTAATCCTCGTTTAAGAGGCTTGTTTGTATAACGCCACTGACCAAGAGAGTCGGGAAGGTAGAACAGGCTGAGGAAAGTCAGAAGACCTGCCAAAATATAATTAAGGTACGCGCGTACAGGATTATGCGTTAGCGGAAAGATGTTTTTTGATTTATGAAGAAGATAGTATTGGCTATTGGCCTATGGCTATTGGCTTTTTGCTTATCTGCACAGTCTGTCCAGAAAGAGGCAGCGCTACAGGAAGTGGTGGTGACAGGTACTGGTACGCAGCACTTGTTGAAGGATGCTCCTGTGCAGACGGAGGTAATCAGTCATCGCCAGTTGCAACAGTTTGCCGGCAAGAGCATCGAGGATATTCTCTCGGGGCTGACGGCTTCGTTTGCCTTTAACGAGAACGATATGGGTTCCCACTTGCAGATGAACGGTCTGGGCAATTCCTATGTGCTCATCCTGGTTGACGGAAGGCGCCTGCACGGCGACAATGGGGGAGAGAACGACCTCTCGCTCATCGACCCCCATAATATCGAGAAGATTGAGATAGTGAAGGGTGCATCGTCGGCGCTCTATGGCTCGGATGCTATTGCCGGTGTGATTAACATCATCACCCGGAAACACCGTGAACAGGGGCTGATGCTCGAGAATACCAGTCGCGTGGGTTCCTATGGTGACATTCGCCAGCATAACGGTATTGCCCTGAACTATGGCAAGTTCTCCAGCTATACCAATTTCCAGTTGCAACATTCCGACGGATGGCAGAACACCAGCGAGGAAGCCCTGTCGCAGACTGAATACCACATTACCGATTCGCGCAACAAGACCGTCAATCGGCATACAAACTGGCAATTGGCTGAACACCTGACCTATCAGCTCACTCCCAAGATAGAGCTCTATGCCGACGGCAGCATTTATTGGAAACGCATCTATCGCCCATGCGGTAAACACCCCGGGGTGGATGTGAAGACCTATGATATGCAATACAACAATGCCTCGATTTCTGTTGGCGGCAAATGGAAACTCAACGAGACCGATGTGATAACGCTGGATGCCGACTGGAAGCGCCACGCCTATAAATATGTCTATACCGACACCACACTGACCGACGGCTATGTCAATGGGCGCTTTACCAACTATTTCCCCTATTTCCCCGGCGACAAGGAGTTGCAGAGCGACCAGCGACTGACACAGATATCGCTGAAGGGAGTGTTCGCCCTTCCTTATGAGCAAATGCTCTCAGCCGGTTTCGACTATCGCTACGACTGGCTGGAGGCCCCCATGCGAGTGAAGGGTGGAAAGGCTACTGACAACACGCAGGCCATCTATGTTCAGGACGAATGGGCACTGCTGAATCCGCTCTACCTGACAGCTGGTCTGCGACTGACACGTAACGAGGGTTTCGGTACAAGACTCACTCCGAAGCTCTCCGCCATGCTGAAACTGGGAGAACTGCGACTGCGTGCAACCTGGAGTCAGGGCTATAAGACACCAACCCCCAAGGAACTGCACTACCAGTATATCCGTAATATGAACGGAGTGTATCTCTATCTGGGCAATACCGACCTGAAGGCTCAGACCTCAAACTATTTCGGAGTGAGTGCAGAATACACGCTCGGCCATCTGACCATGACACTTTCCGGTTATTATAATAAGGTAGATAACATGATAGCCCTGGTGACTATCCCCACCAGTGAGGCACCAGGCGACCTGATAGTGCAATACGACCCAATGCGCGTGCGCCAATATCAGAATATGGAAGATGCCAAGACCTATGGTATCGACTTCACGGCACGCTATCAGACCAAGCATTTCACGGCAGGCGGCTCGTACAGCTATCTGGACACCAAAGCCCACCAATATGACTCCGACCATGATGTGATGCAGGAAGTGACCATCGACGGTATGGCACATCATAAAGCCAACTGGTATGTCACCTGGAACCATGATTTCTCGAAGCTTTACCATCTGGGTATAGGCATCTACGGTCGCATGTCGTCAAAGCGCTATTACCAGCTTGACGGCAATGGCAAGGGCTATCAGATATGGCGACTTGCCACCACCCACCAGTTTGGCAAGAACCTACGACTGGAGGCGGGTATCGACAACATCTTCAACTATATTGATAAGACCCCTCACGGGCTCCATCTCGGCACCACCACGCCAGGCACTACCGTCTATGCCTCGCTGACGGTCCGTTTCAACAAGGGAAAGAAACTCAACAACAAATATAAGTATAACTTAAATCAAAAGAACAATGAAGAAAATTAAGTTTCTAATGATTGCCATGATGGCATTCACCGTTTGTACCATGTTTACAGCATGTGGAGACGACGACAATAAAGTTACGCCTCCCAATCCTGATCCCGATCCCGTAGTGACTCCGCCATCTAACTACGACCGCTATCAGCAGGATGTCAATGCGATTGTTAACGCTCAGAAGAAGAACGACAAGGTGATTCTGGTAGTAGCCTTCGGTTCGACTTGGGAGCAGGCCTACGACACCTTCGAAAAGGTGGTGGAAGACTACAAAGCCAGTTTCTCCGGTTGGGATGTATTCCTCTCTTTCTCAAGTGCTATCTGCATCAATCAGGCACGTGCCGGTGAGAATGTGGAACCTCGCGACTTCTACGACCCAGAGCACTTCCTGACAGCTATCGGACTGGCTGGCTACAAGCAGATTATCGTACAATCGCTGCAGGTAATCCCAGGCGAGGAGTATCGTCGTGTTCGTGACAGCTATGTGAAGGACTTCATGAACAACCGTAACGGCGACTTCACTGATGACTACATGAAGAGCATCGACCGTCAGGTGGTAGTAGGTACACCGCTGATGGCTGAGGAGAGCGACGCAGAAAACCTCGCTAAGGTTCTGAACGCCGAAGCCGACGTGAAGGCTGCTGTTGGAGAGGGTATCGTTGCCTTTATGGGACACGGTAATCCTGAGGGTTACGACTACTATGGCGGTAACATTCGCTACTTGCAGTTGGAAGACGCCCTGCGTGCCATCAGCAATAACTATTATGTAGGTACGGTGGATATGGCTGAAACCTATGCCGAGGATGTGTTGGCTCACATTGGCGGTGGCAAGTTTGATTATCAGGTGGGTGCGATGGGCTACACCGCTAACTATGGTGACAAGAACAATGCCAAGAAGGCTCAGCTCTTTGTGCTGATGTCAATTGCCGGTGACCATGCTCACAACGATATGGCTGACGAGGAAGACCCCGAGAGCTGGTTCTCACTGTTCAATAAGGCTGGCATCGAGACTGCTGCCTATGAAACCAACTTCACCGAGGCTTGCTGGAAGAACACCGCTGAGATTAAGGCTAATGGTTATATCCCAGGTCTTGCAGAGCGCAGTGCTGTTCGTGCCCTTTGGAAGAAGCACACAAGTGATGCTATCAAGAAGTTGGGAACTGACGCTGCTATGTCAACTCCTACCACAGCTCCAGAAGAATAATTGTTAATGTATTATTATATAAGTTGTAAAAAGGAGGTGTAGTCGTGAGACTGCATCTCCTCTTGTTGTCAAACATGAAAAAATTATCACTACTTTTTATTGGAATCCTGGCAAGCTATAATGCCACTCACGCCCAAATCCATAGAACGGAGACAACTGACTCAGCGAATGTGAGTCAGACCTATAATCTGAACCCCATCGTGGTGACTGGTTCCGGTCACCATCAGCGACTGAAGTCAACGGCAACGCCAGTACATGTGCTGTCGGCTCAGGACATCAGCGAACAGGGTATTACCACCTTCGACGACGCCTTGACGCGCATGATGCCCCAGACATCAATGGCACCCAACTCAATGGGCAGTTTCCTGCGTCTGAACGGACTGGGCAATAAGTATATCCTTATCCTGATAAACGGTCAGAAACTCTCTGGCGACATCTCCAGCAATATCGACTTGAACCGAGTGAATATGGCTCGCGTGAAGCGTATCGAGGTGTTGGACGGGGCTGCCTCGTCGCTCTATGGCTCTGATGCCATCGGCGGTGTCATTAACATCATTACCGACCAGCCCACCGGCGACCTGTGCAGTGTCACCAATACCACGAAAGTGAGTGGCCACGGCATTCTGACCGAAAGCATCAATCTTGATATCTATACAAAAGGCTTCGGTTCCTATACCTCGTTTACCCACGACAGGGCAGACAGTTATCAGAACAATAACCTTGAATACCTGAAAGGCTCGGATACCGAGACACAGCCGACGATAGCCCCTTTCTTTACAGGCTATCGCTCCAGCATTGTAGGACAGAAATTCACCTATGCCCCCAATCGCCGTCTGGCACTGAATGCGGGTATGGAGTATTCATATAAGATAACCAATCGCCCTGAGACGCGTGCCGATATCACTGGCGGTACCGACTACGAAATGCGCTACAAGGGACTGCGTTGGAACATTGGCGGCATCTATAAGTTTTCGGCAAAGAACTCGCTGCAGGCCAACTTCACCGTTGACCGTTTCCGCTATGGCAAGGAATATGATGTCGAGACCAAGACGTATGCCGTGGGCGATTATGTGCAGTCGAAGAAACAGCGCAGCATGGAGGGCGAGCTGAAGGCCATCCTCGGACTCATGCAGGGCAGTACCACCATCTTCGGTGCCAACTATCGCAAGGATTATCTCACCGCCACGTCAGGCGATATCCATCAGCATGTCTATACCTTTGCTGCCTATGCCCAGCACGAGCACCGGTTTTGGCGCGATGTGACGGCAACGGTGGGACTGCGTTTTACCCATCATGAGACCTTTGGCAATCAGTTCTCGCCGAAGGTGGTGCTGATGTATGCACCGGGCAATTTCCGTTTCCGTGCCACCTATTCGCAGGGTTTCCGCGCCCCTGGCCTCGACGAAATCTACTATCACTATTTCTCCGTCAACCGTGGCAAGGTACAAATCATCTTCGGCAATCCCGACCTGAAGGCTGAACGCAGCCATTATGTGTCGCTGAATGCTGAATACCGCAGCGATTTGCTGGCTGTCAGCGTGACGGGCTTCCTCAATCGCATCAACGATATGGTGGTGCGCCAGGATGTGGCTGTCGATGATGCCTCGCTGGCTATGCTGCGTCAGGAGTTTCCCGAGATGACCGACGACCAGGCTGCTAAGTTGGAGCGCTATTCGCTCTACCAGAACAGCGACCTGGGTGATGTCAAGGGACTGCAGCTGAATGTATCAGCCAACCTGTTCGAGGGATTTAATCTGTCGGCAAACTATGTCTGCACCTATGCCCGCAATAAGTCGAACGACGAATGGATGACCATGGAGCGCAGCATCCGCAATGCTGCCACCATAGCGGCTAATTACCACCATCGTTGGAAAGGATATAGCCTGCATGTCAACCTGAACGGAAAACTGCAGTCGAAGACCTATTATACCAATTACGAGAATGCACCGGGTTTCGGAGTGTGGAATCTCCATACCGTCCACACCTTCGACGGTCTGAAAAGAATTATCCTACAGCCCAGCATCGGTATCGATAATATCTTTAACCGAGTTGACCGTAGGATAGATTCTTCCAATCGGAAATATGCCCTTTATTCGCCTGGGCGCATGATTGTCGTAGGACTGAAAGTCAAGTTCAGCGCTGCAGGTAGTCGCGGAAGTAAGCGATAATATGGTCGAGTCCCTCGTCGAGTGGCACCTTAGGTTCCCATCCTAATTCACGTTTTGCAATGGTGATGTCGGGACGGCGCATCTTGGGGTCGTCACTTGGCAGAGGACGGAACACAATCTTGCTCTTGCCACCAATCTTCTTGATTACCTTCTCTGCCAGTTCCAACATGGTGAACTCGCCAGGGTTACCCAAGTTGACGGGACCGGTGAAATCGTCGGGTGTGTCCATCATGCGAATCATGCCCTCAATCAAGTCGCTGACATATTGGAACGAACGTGTCTGCTGTCCGTCGCCATAGATGGTAAGGTCTTCGCCGCGAAGTGCCTGAACCACAAAGTTGGAAACCACACGACCGTCGCTCACTGCCATGCGTGGACCATAGGTGTTGAAGATACGAATCACCTTCGCACGGACCTTGTGCAGACGATAGTAGTCGAAGAACAGTGTCTCAGCCACGCGCTTGCCTTCGTCATAGCAGGAACGCAGACCGATGGGGTTCACATTGCCCCAGTAGGACTCTGGCTGTGGATGAATGTTTGGGTCGCCATACACCTCGCTGGTTGACGACTGCAGAATCTTGGCTTTGGTGCGACGAGCCAGTCCCAGCATGTGATAGGCCCCGAAGAAACTGGTCTTCGTAGTCTGGATAGGGTCGTTCTGATAGTAAATAGGTGAAGCCGGACAGGCCAGATTATAAATCTCGTCCACCTCTGCCCAATAGGGGTTAATGACATCGTGGCGCACGATTTCAAAGTTCGGCTTGCCGATGAGGTGCCACACATTTTCTTTTGACCCGCTATAGAAATTGTCGATACAGATAACGTCGTGACCTTCATTGACGAGTCGCTCGCAGAGGTGTGATCCAATGAATCCTGCTCCTCCTGTTACTAAAATTCTCTTCATACTAATTAATGTTGCTTTGTTGTCTTTGTTTTGCAAAGATACTACAAAAAAACGATTTACCAAGGAAAAAGCGAAAAAAATATAAGTGGGACTGCTCCTCACGGATAAGCCCCACCTTCGGTTGTTAGCAATCTAAATAGGTAGTAGTGTCTTGTTTGTCAGGGGATTAATACTCCCTGTAAAAATCTAATGCCTCTTTGATTTCATCCTCAGTGGCTGTCTGGTTGATACGAATATCACCGATATTGCCCAGTAGGGTGAAATTGATATCACTGCCCACGTTTTTCTTGTCGTGGTGCATCAACTCCAACAGGTGCGGATAGTCGTCGCAGGTGATGGTCATCCGCCCATAGTGCTCCTTGATGAAGTTGACGGTCTGGCGCATCTTGTCCTGTGGGAAACCTGTCTTGATGCAGCAGAGATAAAGCTCGACCACCAATCCGTAGGCAACGGCATAGCCGTGAAGGATGGGTTTGCGCTCCAGTGCCAGCGACTCGAAGGCGTGACCTGCCGTGTGGCCTAAGTTGAGCGCCTTGCGAATACCCTTTTCCGTGGGGTCCTCGGTTACTATGCGCTGTTTGACAGCCACGCTCTTCTCTATGGCAGCAGCAAATGCGGCGCTATTGACTGCGGCTTCATTCCTCAACAGCTCTGCCCATGTCTGTTCGTCGGAAATCAATCCGTGTTTCAGCATTTCAGCATAGCCCGAAAGGACATTCTCGTTGTCGAGGGTCTGCAGGAATGTGGTGTCGAGAATGACGCAGCGTGCATTGTTGAAGACACCAATCTCGTTCTTCAGTCCTCCGAAGTTGATGCCCGTTTTCCCTCCCACGCTGGCATCAACCATCGAGAGTAGGGTGGTGGGTATATTAATATAAGGTATGCCGCGCTTGAACGTTGAGGCAGCAAATCCGCCAAGGTCGGTCACCATGCCTCCACCCAGGTTCACCATCAGCGAGTGGCGTGTGGCACCATAGCGTTGCATCTCGCTCCAGACATGCGACAGTGTGTCGAGTGTCTTGTGGGAGTCGGTGGCTCCGATGGTAATCACCTTTGCCTCTTGCATACAGTCAAAGTCCTTTACCACAGGAAGGCAGCATTCCTTAGTGGTTTCATCAACCAGCACAAGCAGACAGTCGTGAGCGCATTCGCCCACGGCAGCACTGAGTGTATCGTGCAGATTTTTTGAGATGATAACCTTCTGTTGTTTCATTCGGGCTGCAAAATTAATATAATTTTTGTAAAAACTTCTATGTTTCGTTAAAATATTATTGTACATCCCTTTTTTTTTGAGCAATATCTTTAAACTTTTCCATTTCTGCCGCGTCTTATCATTGTTATTATCAGAAGAAAGATGAAAAAAGTATTGCTATTCTTGCTCATGACAGTATCGTCGATACAGGTTATAGCTCAGAGAAACATTTCGGGAAAGGTGATTGAGAGTGACTCGCAGGAACCCGTGGCGCAAACCACGGTGCGACTGTTGAAGTCGGATAGTACGATGGTGACGGGTTCGCTCACCAATCTTGACGGTATCTTCCGCGTCAAAGCACCTGCTAATGGTAATTATATTGTACAGGTGACCTGTGTGGGATTCAAGCCTTACACCAAGAATGTGAAGATTTCCGCTGACAAGGATATCGCCTTGGGGACCATTGAACTGAAACCTGATGCCATCATGCTGAAGGGTGCCACGGTGACTGGTCAGGCTGCCAAGGTGACGCTAAAGGAAGACACCTTTGTATATAATGCCTCTGCTTATCGCACACCAGAGGGCTCCGTAGTGGAGGAACTGGTGAAGAAACTGCCTGGTGCCCAGGTGGATGACGATGGAAAGATAACCATTAACGGTAAGGAGGTGAAGAAAATTCTGATTGACGGTAAGGAATTTATGACAGGCGACACGAAGACTGCCATGAAGAACCTGCCCACCTCTATCGTTGAGCGCGTAAAAGCCTATGACCAGAAGAGTGATTTGGCGCGAGTGAGCGGTATTGACGATGGTGAGGAGGAAACCGTTCTCGACTTCGGTATCAAACGTGGCATGAACCGGGGATATATGGTGAATGCCGACTTGGCAGCAGGAACGCGCAGTCGTTATAGTGGCAGAATCTTTGCAGGAATGCAGAGCTCCGACCTGAAGATATTTATCCCCATGAGTGCCAACAATGTGAATGATATGGGATTCCCCGGTGGTGGCGGTGGCCGCTTCGGTGGAGGCAGACAGGGACTGACGGCAACCAAGATGCTGGGATTCAATCTGAACTACGAGAAGAAAGACCGCTTTAAACTTGATGCCAGTATCCGATGGAACCATAGCAACGTCGATGCTGTGGTGCGCCGTTCTACCGAAGACTTCATGAGTGGCAATGCGTCCACTTTCAGTAATAACCTGACGAGTAACATGTCGCGCACCAACAGTTGGAATGCCCGGTTCCGTCTGGAGTGGACACCTGATTCGATGACCAATATCATGATGCGTCCTCAGTTCAACTATAACTCAAATGACGGACTGGGCGAGGGCTACTCGATGACTTTCGACGAGGATCCGTTTAAGACGATAAAGGACCCGTTTGACGACGAAGAATTGCAGAAACTGATAGACAAAGGCGTTGTCAAGAACAGGAATGTCAACAATTCTATTTCCTACAGCGATTCGAAGAGTGCAGGAGGATGGTTGCAGTTGAACCGCCGACTGAACAGCAAGGGCCGTAACATCACCCTCCGCTTCTCGGGTAATGTGGGCGAGGGTATGAGCAGGTCGTTTACCAATAGTCTGGTGGAATATTACCAGCTTGTCAACCAATTTGGTGAGGACTCAACCTATCAGGCTAACCGTTATGCTGTTACACCGACCAAGAACTGGAACTACGGACTCCGCGCCACCTATAGCGAACCCATTTTCCGACAGGTTTATCTGCAGTTCAGCTATCAGTATCAGTATAGCTATACCAAGAGCGACCGCGCCACCTATGATTTCAGCAATTATGCTGCCGATTTCTTCGGAGTGACTCCCCGCTATCGTGGTTGGGACGATTATCTCGCCTTGTTGGGCGGTTCACCGTTAGAGGGTTTCAGGGATGATAAACTGAGCCGTTTCTCGGAATACCGTAACTACAACCATACGGCAGAGATTATGCTGCGCGTTGTTCGCAAGGCGTACAACTTGAATATCGGCTTTCAGGTGATGCCACAGCGCTCGCACTTTACACAGGACTATCAGGGTGTGCACACCGATACCGTTCGCACCGTGACGAACATTGCTCCGACAGCAGACTTCCGTTGGAAGATATCCAATGTCAGCCAGTTGCGCTTCAACTATCGTGCCAATAGCAGCCAGCCATCGATGAGCGACCTGTTGGATATTACCGATAACAGCGACCCTCTGAACGTTCGTAAGGGTAATCCCGGACTGAAACCTTCGTTCACCCAGAATTTCCGCCTGTTCTATAACAACTATATTCAGAACCATCAGCGCAGCATCATGGCTAACGTCAGCTTCTCGACAACACGGAACTCTATTTCTAATATGGTGACCTACGATGCTGCATCGGGTGGAAGAACCACTCGCCCCGAAAATATCAACGGCAACTGGAACGCCTCCGGAATGTTTATGTTCAATACCGCCATCGACTCTGCTGGTTTCTTCAACGTGAACACGTTTACGACATTGCGCTATAACAACAGTGTGGGTTATGTGAGTGTTGGCCGCAATACCGATTCGCAGAAGTCAACTACGAAATCGACTACCGTCGGCGAACGTCTGGCTGCCAGCTATCGCAACAGCTGGCTGGAATTCGAACTCAATGGCTCGCTGGAATATATGCACGCTCGTAGCGAACTGCAGTCGAATAATAACCTCGACACTTGGACCTTCTCGTATGGAGGCAGTCTGCAGCTGACAGCGCCTTGGGGCACTCAGCTCTCTACCAGCATGAATATGAATAGCCGCAGGGGTTATAACGATGCTTCGATGAATACCAACGAACTCATTTGGAATGCCCAGGTGTCGCAATCGTTCCTGCGTGGCAATGCACTCACGCTGTCGCTCCAGTTCTACGATATCCTGCACCGGCAGTCAACGTTCAGTCGCACGGTGGATGCTATGCGTCGTAGCGATACTGAGTATAATGCCATTACCAACTATGCCATGCTGCATGTTATCTATCGCCTGAACATCTTTGGCAGTGGTAGCAACCGTGGTCCTCAGGGTGGTCCTGGAGGTCCTGGCGGTGGACGTCGAGGCGGTGGCTTCGGTGGTCCTGGTGGTGGTGGTCGTCCCGGTGGCGGCTTCGGTGGCCCGAGATTCTAAGCACATACAAAAAAGGCACTTCCACAATGGGTAGTGCCTTTTTTATGGTTTTGTAGAATGTTTATTCTTCCTTTCTGTCGTCAATGTTGTCGCCCTCAGTGGGAGCCATCTCTTCTTCAAAATCGGTGATGCCGGCATTGATGAGGATGTCATACCACTGCAGCAATTTCTTGATGTCGCTATTGTGAACGCGTTCCTGATCCCAGTCGGGCAGCACCTTGGTGAAGTAGGCGTGCAGTTCATCGGGAGTAGCTTTCTTGTAGTTAAGACTCGAAGTCTTACCCTTTTCCAAATCGCGCAGCGAGGCGAGAATCTTCATCAGGGGCACATCGTCTGATTCTGTAAACATGGCAATATCGGCCAGCGAGGTGATGCGGTCGGTGCCAAAGGCAGGCATTCGCTTACCTGTTCCATCGAGTGCCTCGACTATCAGACTGTTCTTGGCACGTGAAACGAGTTTGTAAAGTCCCGGTTTGCCCGAGATAGCTAAAATGGTTTGTTTCATTTTCTTTTTGTTATTTTGTTATTTCGATAATTTTATTGATTTGGCTGTCTATGTCGGTTGTGCCATCATTGACGATTTCGTAGTCGGCACGTTGCTTGACTTCCTCCTGTGCCCATTGGCGCTGCATCCACTGCAGCACTTTCTCACGGGAGATGCCGTCGCGCTGCATAACCCTTCCGATACGCACCTCCAGGGGAGCTGTGACCACAATCACTTTGTCAACCAACCGGTAGATGCCTGATTCATACATGATGGCACTCTCCATCCATTGCATGCCACTCTCCTCGAAGTCCTTGAACACGGCAGGGTGGACGATGGCGTCGATGGCTTTGGCATTAGCCTCGCTTTGCAGCAGAAACTGAGCAACGGCCGCCTTGTTCAACTGGCCGTCTATGTAGGTGTCAGGTCCGATGAGTTCTGTCAACTTTCTCCGGATGACGGGTGAGGTGCGAATGAGCCTTTTGGCAGCAGCATCACAGTCATAGACCTCAATGCCGTATCGTGCCAGTCTTTTGCAGACATAGCTCTTGCCGCTTCCGATGCCTCCGGTAATACCTATCTTCATTGTTCGTCTTCAATCAGATAGTCCACCTGCTTTAAACTCAATGTAGCACGACTGATGCCCTGGGGAACGGTCTGCAGGTATATGTTGCATTTATCTGAATTATTCTGCACGATTTCGTTATAATCGACAATCACCGTGAAGTCGTCAGGGCGTAGCGTCCTGAACTGTGTGACACCGGTTACGAAGCGCACCATTACTTTTGAGGGGAATGTGCGCAACACTTTGCCCGGAGGCATGTTGACGGCCTTGATGGGAACGCCGTCCAGACTCTCTTCCGTGAGCAGGTCGGTGTAGAACCCGATGCGAATCTGCTCGGGAACCACTTTGACATCCTTGGGGTGACTCAGTTTTGCACCAACCCTCAACGTATCGCGGAATCCCACATAGTTCAACGGTTCTGTATAGATGGCAGTAATGCTGTCGAGCTTCTCGTTCGAGGTATATACATCCACACTGTCAGGCCAGTACCTTACATGCGAGATGAAATAGAGTTGCTCGGGAATCACGCGACCAGTCCATCTGACGGGAACACGCTTGCGCTCTCCATTGTTATAGAAGAACTCCAACCTGTCGGGCTTGACCGACGAGACATGAGTTGACAGCTCTAACTGCTGGGTGATGATGCGCTTAAGTTCTGACGAAGAGACGGTGCCTACACCATTGCCCCGGTCGTAATTCTTGAAGTTAATGTTGATGTTACGGGGATTATCGTACAGATAACGCACAAGCACCCATCCCTTGTCGCGCACCAGAACGCGCAGCGTGTCGGTTTCCTTCGATGTCAGCACCACGTTCTTGGGGATTCCCTTGATCTGCATAGTTACTTTTATCTCACGTTCGTAACTCTCGTTGAGTGTCAGTATCAACCAGAAGATGCCTGACAGCACGAGAAAGAACATAAAGATAAAGACTTGCTTGCTCGTACTATTGAACAAGAAGCGTCTCACATACAGTGCAAAGTGTCGGGATGTCACTTGACAGCGGGCTGTTTACTTGTTCTGCATAGGGGTGCTGGCAGTGTCCTTGAAGACAGAGCCTTTGTCAACGCGGATGACAACGCCGTCGGCAATCTTCACCTCAATGATGTTGTTGGCAAGGTCGATCTTCTTGACGGTACCGTAAATACCACCGCCAGTAACGACAGAAGTTCCTTCCTCCAGCGAGTTCTGGAAGTTCTGAATCTCCTTCTGACGCTTCTGCTGGGGCTTAATCATAAAGAAGTACATGATGGCAAAAATGGCTACCATCATAATAATGAAACTGGTCATGCTGCCACCGCCCTGAGCGGCCTGTGCAGCGAGAAAAATCTGTGTCATATTTTCTTAATTCTTATAAATCTTCGTTCTTAAAACTTTTCAGCAACTTGCCTGTGTGAATCAGGTGGCGGGCAATAGCGTCAAGCATACCGTTGATGTAACCGCCACTGCGTGGGGTAGAGTAGAGCTTGGCTATTTCCACATATTCATTGATGGTCACGCTGACGGGGATGCTGGGGAAGGTCATCATCTCGGCAATGGCTATTTGCATGATGACAATATCCATATAGGCCAGACGGGAGAAATCCCAGTTGCGTGAGGCTTCACTCATATAGCGCTGATATTCGTCGGCGTTCATGATGGTGGCGCGGAACAACTTGCGCGCATATTCCTTGTCTTCCTCGTTATCCCATTCGGGCAATATCTCCTGTCTCGACTGGTTTTTCTCCTCGAAACGCTTGATGGTTTTGATGACAAAGGTGTCAACCACCTCCTTGTCGTCATTCCAATAGAGGCTTTTCTCTTCCAACATGGCGTCCAAGTCGGTATTCTCCTGAATCAGTGTACGATATATCTTGCGCCACAGTTCGCGGTCGCTGGCGTAGTCGTCATCAGTTGAAGCCATATATTCTTTGTATATCTGGCTGTCGGCAATCTGTGTGAAAATCTTCTTCAGGAATTCTGGCTCGTCGTCCCAGTTGATTTTCTTGTCTTCCAGAAATTCATTCAGCATCTTGTTCTCTTCCAACTGAAGGGCAAAACGGTTATCTACGAATTTCTGCGAAGGCATCGGTGTACCCTCACGTTTCGCTTTCGCCTGCGCTACTTCAAGGAAGCGGCGCGACTCACGCGTGATGGCTACGATGAGTGCCAGAAGATAATTGTAGAGGTCATACGCCTTTGAAAGGCTGAATAACAGTTCTTTTTCAGCCGATTCAATGTTCTTGTTCCCATTTTGATAGTACGCGTAGGTTAACTGGACTACCTTAATTCTAATTAGTTCGCGATTAATCATATTTCTTTGCAAAGCTTAGTTTGATACTCTTATCGGTTGCAAAAGTACAAATAAATCCCCGATTACACAAAAAAAACAGGAAATTTATGGGTGCGGAAGTAAATTTTTCACTTTTCACTTTTCACTTTTCACTTTTTTTCGTACCTTTGCACCCGCTTTTCGCATCGTGTGATGGTGAATTAAGCGTAAGTTTAACTTAATTTAGAGTAACACATTACAATTATGAAAGAAATTAGTGTAAGCGGTCAGAAGCGCACCGAGACTGGAAAGAAGGCTTCAAAGTTGATTCGTAAGGAAGGTTTGATTCCCTGCAATCTGTATGGTGAGAAGAGAGGCGACAACAATCTGCCTGAGGCAATGGCATTCGTTGCTCCTTTCACTGAGTTACGTAAGGCTGTCTATACTCCTCACGTTTATGTTGTCAATCTGAACATTGACGGCAAGGAGCACAAGGCTATCATCAAGGAGCTCCAGTTCCATCCAACATCTGACGCTCTGATTCACGCTGACTTCTATGAGATCAACGAGAACAAGGCTATCACCGTTGGTATTCCCGTTAACCTCACCGGTCACGCTCAGGGTGTTCGCGACGGTGGTAAGTTGCAGCTGCAGATCCGCAAGATCAATGTTACCGCTCCTTATAAGAACATTCCTGAGAAGCTTGACATTGACGTTACCTCACTGGAACTCGGCAAGAGCATCAAGGTTGGTTCACTCAGCTTCGACGGTCTTGAGATTGCTACTCCTAAGGAGGTTATCGTTTGCTCAGTGAAGGCTACTCGTGCTTCTCGTTCGGCTGCTGCCGCTGAGGACGCTCAGTAATTCCTAACTGAATAGCAGACGAAATGGATAAGTATCTGATTGTAGGTCTGGGAAACGTCGGCGATGAGTACGACATGACCCGCCACAATACTGGATTTATGGTATTGGACGCTTTTGCGAAGGCGTCCAATATTGTTTTTGAGGATAAACGCTATGGCTTCATAGGCGAAACAATGCTCAAGGGGCGCAAGGTGTTTCTACTCAAACCCTCTACCTATATGAATCTCAGTGGCAATGCCGTGCGATATTGGTTGAATCAGGAGAACATCGACCAGAGCCGTTTGCTGGTTATCAGCGACGATGTGGCTATTCCCGTCGGACAGTTTCGTCTGAAGGCAAGTGGCTCGAATGGTGGGCATAACGGTCTTGGTCATATCCAGCAGCTGATAGGTCAGAATTATGCCCGTTTGCGCATGGGCATCGGCAATGACTATCCTGTCGGTTCACAAATAAACCATGTGTTGGGTCGTTTCACCACTGAGGAGCTGGAGTTGTTGCAGCCAGCCATCGATCTTGGGGTTGATATCATCAAGAGTTTTGTGCTCACAGGTATTGACTTCACGATGAACCAATATAATAAATTAGGTAAGAATGGAGGAAGCAAGAATTGACAAGTGGCTTTGGGCTGCCCGTATTTTTAAGACCCGCAGTATTGCCGTAGATGCCATCAAGAACAGTAGAGTGACGATAAACGGCATGAATGTCAAACCCTCGCGCATGGTGAAAGTGGGTGAGGTGGTCAGTGTGCGCAAACCGCCGGTAACCTATTCCTTTAAGATTCTGAAGACTATCGAGCAGAGAGTGGGGGCAAAGCTCATTCCCGAGATTTACGAGAATGTCACGCCTGCCGATCAATACGAGCTGTTGGAGATGAATCGCATCAGTGGTTTTGTTGACAGGGCTCGTGGCACAGGGCGCCCCACCAAGAAAGAGCGTCGCGCACTTGATGAGTTTATCGGTCCTTCCTTAGAAGGTTTTGACGATTTTGATTTTGACGAAGATGATATTTGATATCCTATTGATTATTGCCGGTGTGGCAATGGTGCTCTATGGAGCCGACCGCCTGACGGAGGGAGCCTCTGCCTTGGCTCGTCGCATGAATGTTCCCGAGATTATTATTGGTCTTACCATCGTGGCTGCTGGAACCTCTGCCCCCGAGCTTTTTGTGAGTCTTGTGTCGGCATTGAAGGGTACTCCTGATATGGCCATAGGTAATGTGGTGGGTTCCAACACCATGAATGCCATGTTGATAGTCGGCTGTGCGGCAATGGTAGCCCCTATGACCATCAGCAAAAGCACCGTGCGTAAGGATATCCCCTTCTCCGTCTTTGCCTCAGTGCTGTTGGTCCTTCTTAGTCTCAACAGCTTCTTGGGTCGTATTGACGGCATTCTGCTGCTTGCCGGTTTCGCTTCGTTTATGTATTACACCTTGTCGCAGGCAAAAGTCGGAGCGGCGGCATCTGTGTCGGAAGTCAAACCCGTTCAGCCGTGGTTGAGTGCCTTTTTCGTATTGTTGGGGCTTGCCCTGCTCGTTATCGGAAGTAATATCTTTGTCGATTCCGCATCCCGTGTGGCGTATTCCTTAGGTATCAGCGAGGGAGTAGTCGGTCTGACCATTGTGGCTGGCGGAACATCCCTTCCCGAACTTGCCACCAGTGTCGTAGCGGCACGTAAAGGGCAGTCTGCCATTGCCATTGGTAATGTGATAGGTTCGAATGTCTTTAATATCCTGTTGATATTAGGACTCACCGCCACCATCAGTCCCATGCAGATACAGGGTGTCACGATGGTTGACCTCTCGCTGATGCTTGGCTCCGTAGTCCTTGTATGGCTCTTCTCGCGTACAAAATATACAGTAGAGCGTTGGGAGGGTGCCGTTCTCGTTATCGGCTATCTCGTCTATCTCTGCTGGTTGCTGAGTAATGTCGTTTAGTCATTTGACAGTATAGCAAAGCCTCCCCTCGGGGAGGCTTTGCTATTTATTGACCTCTTCAGGAAAGAAGAAGAAAAAGAAGCAGGCGGCAATGACGGCTTGGTTGTACTTGCCACTGAAGCGACCGATGGTGATGCGATTGCTGTTCTCGAAAGTACCACTGCTGTAGTAGCCGCAAGTGATGCGGTTCGACTTTTCGAAGGTGCGACCGTCAAAGTAGCCGAGCGTTATGCGGTTAGACTGTTCAACAGTACCGTTGGAGAGAACATAGCCAATCGTTATGTGGCTTGCATTTTCTATCACTCCGTTCTGCTTGATGTAACCGATGGTTATGTGGCTTGAGTTTTCAACCACTCCGTTCGACCTGACATAACCCTGGGTGATGCCATTGCTGCCCGAGATGACGCAGTTGAGCGATTCCCACTCCTTGCGTCGAGCCTCCTCGCGAGCCTGCTGTTCCTGACGAGCCTTCTCAGCACGGGCAGCAGCCTCCTGGTCCATCTTGATCTTGGCAGTATGGAATCCCTCTACCTGTTCGGGCGACAGCAGGGCACCGATAAATGTGAACGCCACGAGCAGGGGACTGACGTGACCGTCGAACGAACCCACTTCCTGACTGTAGCACAGGGCTTTCTGCATATTCACATTGCCAATCACCTCGCCGTTATACGACACTTTACCATTGGCGTTATCATAGTTCAGCGTGCCCAGTTTGGAGGTAACGATGGTACCATCGTTGCTGATGCGTCCCACTTCGTTGCCGAGCGAGCTCTTCACGATGCCCGACATGGGGTCGATGACGTATTTCACAAACTCACCGGCCAGCGGACCGTCATCGTATTTCTTATTGAAAGTGATTTCGAGATTGACGGGATCCCATTTGCCTATTTTGGTCTTGCCCTGCCACAGGATGGCCATGTCGCGAGTGCCCTCTGGGGCAGGCTGGGGGATGGTGGGCGTGATGCTCTTGATGACAGCCTCGACGGAGTCGCGCTTGCGCTGCTGTTCCTTGAGGGCAGCCTCCTCTCGTTTTTCTTTCTTGGTTTTGATGCCAAGTGTTTTACGGGCACCTTTGATGAGGCTGCCCCACTGTGCTTCAGCGGGTGTGCTGAATGCAAACATAGCCGCGAGTGCCAACAGTGAAATGGTAGTTCTCAGTTTCATATTTCTTGGTTATTTGGTTATTTGGTCGTCTGGGTGCAAAAATAATAAATATTTTTGAAAATCCATCATTCTTCCAAGAAATCTTTAATCATTGAACCATCGTACAAATATAAAGAGTCTCGAACATTGAAAGAATACTTTCATGATTCAAGACTCTTTTATCTTGTGATCCGGTCGGGATTCGAACCCGAGACCCACAGCTTAGAAGGCTGTTGCTCTATCCAGCTGAGCTACCAGACCATCATTTTCGGGTGCAAAGGTATATAATTTTTTGGATACAGCCAAATTTCAGACCTCAAAACTTATAAATGTTCTGTCATCGAAGGACTCTTGCCCCTTCATAAAGGCCTTACTGGCCAAAAATGTGTTGATGTTTAGCGGGTCATTCTTCCGTTGTTCAGCCAGCAAATGCTCACTCTCGGCAAGGGTGGGGCGCAGGAAGGGATAACCGTCGCTGGCGAAAACCAGCTGATGGGGTTGGAAATCGAGTGTATAGACGGGGACGAGCTGTTCTGGAATGGGGAAACCGTCAATCACGGAGTACTCAACATTCTGGCCCTTCGTGCTCTCGATGATGTCGGGCAGGATGAAATCGCGAGCTGCATCGTGGGTGCGCAGGTCGTCGATGGTGGCTCCTGCTGCCAACAGTTGTCTGGCTTTCTCGGAACGCTTGGCTGCATAGACGGCTTCGGCAGGTTTGGGGTTCTCAAGCAACTGACCGTCAAGCAAACACTGGCAGTCGCCTATCATCCAAATCTGTCGCTGCAGCCGGCTATAGACAATGGCAGAACAGGTGAGGCGGTCTTCGGGATGTTCGGCAAACTGCTGCAGGCGCGACTTGGAATAGTGCTTCCGGATATATGCCGTGACTCCACGCAGAAATTCATGACACGACATTTGCTTGGGTGCCTTGTGCAGATAGCGGCTCACCAAACGCATAGCCTGTCGGCCATTGCTGCGGAACATGCTGTGGCGATAGGTAGACTTGGAGGTGGAACCGTCGATGACTGCAATGAAGTCAGGGCTTACGACGAGGCCGTCTTCGCTTTTCTTTTCCGGGTTCTTCGCTATGAGGCTTTGTTCGATGATTTGCATTGTCTTCTTTTTTATACCAGAAAAAATACTGGCGCTGGGCGAGTTTCTCCTTGGGACTATGGGCGCTATACACTTTCTCGAGCGTATAGGGGTCGTAGCCGGTGTACCACGTTTCGGTGGAAACGGTCATTGGGGTGGGAGTGAAATCCTGCACCTGCTCCAGATGGAAATTGAGCTTCTTCGTAATCTCAGCCAACTGGGCCATATCGCTCTCGGTGCATCCGGGATGACTGGAGATGAAGTAGGGGATGAGTTGTTGGTTGAGATGCTCCTCCTGATTGATGCGATCGAAGATGCGCTTAAAGTCGTAGAACAGTTGAAACGAGGGTTTGCGCATCAGTCGTAGCACGCGGTCGCTGGTGTGTTCAGGAGCTACCTTCAGTCGACCACTTACATGGCGGGTGATGAGTTCGCGGGCATAATCCATAGCAGCCCGATTGGTGGCTTCGTCCTTGCTTTGATGCAGGATGAGGTCGTAGCGCACACCGCTGCCGATGAAACTCTTCTTGATACCGGGCAGCGCATCGACAGCACGATAGATGTCGAGCAAGGCACTGTGGTTGGTATCGAGATTGGAACATATCTGCGGATGAATACAACTGGGGCGTTTGCACTTCTCGCAAGCCTTGATGTTGCGCCCTTTCATGCCATACATATTAGCTGACGGACCGCCAAGGTCGGAGAGATAGCCTCGGAAATCGGGCATTTGGGTCACCTGTTGCACCTCGCGGAGGATGCTCTCCTTTGAGCGACAGGTGATGAACTTCCCCTGATGGGCAGAGATGGTGCAGAAAGCACAGCCTCCGAAACAACCGCGATGGATGTTGACGCTATGCTTAATCATCTCGTAGGCAGGAATGCGCTTTCCCTTGTATTTAGGGTGGGGCTGGCGCGTGTAGGGCAGGTCGAACGAAGCGTCCAACTCCTCGGTGGTCATCGGAGGGTAGGGAGGGGTGACCACGACGAGCGACTGCGGTGAGTTGGGCATTGCGATTGGCTGAATCAGGCGTTGCGCATGAATCATGTTCGACTGTTCCTCGATGAGTCGGAAGTTTTCGGCCTGCTTGCGCTTATCACGAAGACACTCCTCGTGACTGTGAAGCACGATGTCTTGGTCGCTAATGCCGCCAGGGATATCGGCGCGGTTGGCAAGGAAGACAATCTGGGGCAGGTCGTGCAGAGCGTTGACGGGTTGTCCCTCGTCCAGACGGCGGGCTATTTCAAGGATGGTCTTCTCGCCCATGCCATACGAGATAAGGTCGGCAGGTGCATCGCACAGGATGCTGGGGCGCAGTCGTTCCTGCCAGTAGTCATAGTGGGTGAGTCGGCGCAGTGAAGCCTCGATGCCACCCAATACGATGGGGACATCGGGAAATAGTTCGCGCAGAATCCGGCTATAGACGATAGTGGGATATTCCGGACGGGCATCATGGCGACCATCAGGGCTATAGGCATCCTCGGAGCGCAGGCGACGGTTGGCTGTGTACTTATTAACCATCGAGTCCATGCATCCAGGCGAGATGCCGAAGAAGAGGCGCGGGCGTCCTAGTTTCTTGAAGTCGCGATAATCACCGTGCCAGTCGGGTTGAGGAACGATGGCAACGCGATAGCCGGCAGCTTCGAGCACACGCCCTATGACAGCAGCACCGAAGGAAGGGTGATCGACATATGCGTCACCAGAGAACAAAATCACATCGAGTGCATCCCATCCCCTGAGTTCCACCTCCTTCTTCGTAGTCGGCAGAAAATCCGTCAATCTATAATTCTCTATTCCCAATTCTTCAATTCTTCAATTAAACGGCGTTCCTTGGAAAGCGCGTGTGGTCATACCGAGGTTGTCGTTGCCACGGTTCTTCCAGTTGATGAACAACAGTACCAGCTGTTGCAATCCGTAAGCCTTCATGTTCTGATGATAGATGACGTCAAGACAGAGATCGAGCAGATTCTTGTCTTTGCCGGCATCCGACTCTAACATAGAACGAATGTTGAGCTTTAGCTTGTCAAGCACTTGTTCGTCAACATATCCGTTAGAGTCGATGAGGTCGCGGAAGAGTTGATACTTCTCGATGGTCTCAAGATGCAGGTCGCTGATTTCGATGCAGCGAGTTCCGCTTGAATTTGTTTGAATCTTGTACATAATGCAGATGGTTTTTTAGTTGTTATTTTAATAGGTAATTCAATATGCCACGCATGATAGACCCCTGCTGTTGCGGGTCTTGGATGCACTCGAAGGGGAAGCCCATTGTGAACGAGCGGTAGTCGCTGCCCTTGTATGCCACAGCGGCATCATGACCGTCGGCATAGCGCATGACGGCATAGGCCGATGGGAGGGGCATTAGGATATCAGCCGAGGTGGCTGCATAATGGTCCTCGTTGAGTGTATTATAATAATAAATATGTGTACCCAGTCCCTCAACACTGTTGCTCGTGCCTCGGTATTGTCCACCAAAAGAGCATTTCAGTGTCTGACTGACGAATTTCTCCTCTTCAGAACCCATGATGTCGGTTCCGATATAGGCTCCGCTCACCAGCAAGGCACCCCCTTTGCGAGTGAAGTCTTGCAGGGCTTTGCGCATAGGACCGGTGAAGGTCTTGTAGAACTGAAGACTATAACCGTCGTTGCGCTCCAGACCTAATACGAGATCGACGAGGGCATAGCCTTTCAGTTTCAGTTTGCCGTTATTGATAGCTTTGTTCGACGCACTGACGATGTTGTATTCCTGAGCCGACGCAATGGCCTTGGCGTGAGCCATGACGTAGTTGAAATCGTTACCGGCAATAAACTGGCCTGCCAACTCGTCGCTACTCCAACCCAAATCGTTTTCAGATGAGCCACCGGCCTTTTCTGTACTGAAAGCGTGCTGACGACCTACCCAGCCTGCCGTGCGACCATAGGTGACACCTGGGTCGAGATCGAGGTCGAAACCTTTTTCCTCGGCATTGTTACGAACAGCGGGTGACGACAGGCGCTGGAAACCATTGACAATCATCACGGTCTTCTTGGCTTTTGGCGTGTAGTAGGCGGAGAGCACTTCGGTGGGGAAACTGATGCCACCCTTGTTGGCAGCCACCACTTTGAAGTGATAAAGCGTGTTGGGTGCTAACTCCACTTCATGGCTCCTGCCCTTTACAAAGACACCATTGTCGAAGTCAGCACCTCCCTCTGAGGTATAGACGATATAACCTGTCGGTGAGGCTGACGACTCCTGCGGGTCGCTGACGGCATCCCATTCGAGCAGCGCTTTGTGCTTTGACAACTCGATGCGGAAATTAGTGGGAGCCAATGGTGTGACAACACAATCCTGGCGATGGTGTTCACAAACATAGCGCAGAATGGTCTTATAGATGATGCGCGCCAGAGTGAATCGGAAATTGGGATCCTGGCCGTAGCGCATATCAGGAAAATTCTGGTGGGAGAGCGTTTCGAGGATGGCACTGGGAACGGCAGGAACGCGTGACTCGGAATAATTGCGGTCATAGAGCTCGCGACGGTTCCAACGACCATATTTGGCTGACAGTTCCTGCGTGATGTTGGTGAGTAGGGCATCCGACAAGTCGCGCGATGCCAGACGGGAGATTCCACTATGTAGGTTGCCATTGTTAAAGTTGGTAGTGATGACCGACAGGGTTCCTATCAGCCCATAAAAGTCTTTGGCGTAACCGGCGTCACTGTGAACGGCCAGTGCCAGTTCGATGGGAACTCGCAGGCCAGTAGTGTCAGGCACGAAAGGAGAACCACCAGCCAGATAGTTGGTCATGTTCGAGCGAACATTGATGTCGTCGGCATAGTCGTCAGTACCTTCACGACCACTATAGACGGAGTAGGGCATACCAGCCCATTGGGCATAATAACGGGCTCCTTCGACAGCACGGGGCATTCCGCTGACAGACTCACCGCGCTTGATGTTGCCCATACCGCCCCCGAAGCGTACAGCATCGGTGGTCACCACACCATGGCGGTCGCTCTGGTTGGTAAGCGTGACGCGGTTGAACTCGCTGTAGCCCTTGTCGAAATCGAAAGAACCTAAATATACCCAAGTGCCGCCACCCATCTGTTGATTGACGTGGAAGACGGTGCGCTCACCTTTGTGCCAAACGGTGTATTCGGCATTGTCGATACTGTTGTCGAGTGTTTGGTAACTGACATAGACGGCATAGCGTCCCTCCTTGGGGAAATCGGGCTGATAACTGGCTATAGAATAGCGGCTGGTGCTGTTAGTGGTCTTTACCATGCGGGCAGTACCGGCCTCAAAGGGATTCTCGTTGTCGATATAGTCTGACTCGTGATAGGCAAAGCCTGGTTGGGGGGTGTTGTGCCATTTCCCATGAGCAGTAGCTTCGAGATAATTGCGCTTGCTGCCATCGTTATCGACGATGATTTCTTCGCGCTGCCAGGCTCGTTCACGAGGTGTGAAGACGACGGCGCCGGCATTCTCAAGCATAGGGATGAGGTAGGGGACTACAATCGTCTGAGTAAACAGGTCTTCCGTGGTGGCAAAGAGTTTGGGGCGCTGCCACTTCCACTGTTCCGACTTGACATCATAGAAACGGCCGTGACTGGCCCACAGCGAGAGGTGGCGACCTTGCAGTCCCTCGGTGATGTCATAGGGCTTCGAAACGTTCTCTACCCAAGGCGAGCCCTTATAATCGATGTCACCCCACATGCGAGTCTTGTCCTTGTGCTTCAGCAGTCGATTGGGCACCAGTTGATGTAATTCATATTTATGAGTCTCTACCTGTAGGTAGTAATCGTCATAAGGTGAAGGCAGCACTTTCTTGATATCGCTGTATATCTTCTCTACTATCTGAGGGGTGAAACTCTGTTCAGCAAACGCATCATTGGCAACAACAACGATACGGTCATCGTCGTCGTCAATGAGAAAATCGTCCAAATGGGCTGTCCTCGAGAACTGGGCTCCCTCTGGTTTATAATTCTTAAAATAGTTTTCCAGTTTTTCCTTAATAGCCTTTGTGTTGACCTGTGCCAATGCTTGGTTGCCAAGGAGGAAGGCTGTCAGGAGTAATGTAATCGTAATTTTTTTCATTCTATGTTACCTATCGTAAAGTTTTCGGGCTTCTTGCCCTTGAACTTGCTAAAATACAGTTTGATTTCGCGCATCTGTTGGTCGATGTCGCCATTGGGGATGATGGTCTTGGTACATTCAATACGCCGTTGCTCATAATCGACTCCGTAAAGCAAAATGGGCAATTCGGCCTTTTGTGCAATATAATAAAAACCTTTCTTCCAGTCGGGATTGGCAGAACGGGTACCCTCGGGGGTGATGCAGAGCCGGAACGATGGTTCACGCTTTGCCGTCTCAGCCAGATTGTCTGTCATACTGGTGTGCTTAGAGCGCCAGACGGGAATGCCTCCCAATTTTCGGAAGATGGGACCGAGGGGCCAGAAGAACCACTCTTTCTTCATGAGAAAGTTGCTGCTCATGCCCGTAGCTCCGTTGTAGAGCTGCCCTATCAGAAAGTCCCAGTTGCTGGTGTGGGGAGCCAGACAAATAATATACTTGTCGGGGTGAGCCTCAGTAATCTCCGAGGTCCACCCCATCTTTTTGTAGAGTAGCCAGTTACAAAATGATTTCCACATACATTATAAATTGTTAATGTGATCGATAATCTCCAGCACCTCTTTGCTGAATTTCAACTTGAGGTCCTTAAAATACATGGAGGCTGGCATACCTGGCTCCGGATGTGAGATACGGCTGATGTAGTTTTTTCGTGTCTTGGCGATAGAGCTTAAGATGGTTTCTGCCTTTTGCATGTCAAGGGTGTTACCATACAATGAAGCTGCTACGAATTCTACAAAGAGTTCCTCGCAGATTAGGTTAATCTGTCTTTTCAATGATTTTTTGTTGTTACTCATACATAAATTCCTCCTAAATTAAAAAATCTGTTGTTTGAACTCCAAAGATACGGAATATTTTTCAACTAACAAGGATTTTCTTCACAAAAAAACTAAAAAAGCAGAAAAACGGCTGCATTCTTTCTTATTTCTTTCAGAAAATGATTAATTTTGTCACCCAAAACGGAATTATTCATTCAAATTTATTAATAATAAACGATTTTATGGAAAAGAGTGCATTGCAGAAAGCAAGAGCTGCCTATCAGCCTAAATTACCAAAGGCTCTTCAGGGCGCAGTGAAAGTAAAGGAAGGTAAGCCAACTCAGAGTGTTGGTAATCAGGAAGAGATCAAACAGCTCTTCCCTAACACCTATGGTATGCCTATCGTAGAGTTCGTTCCTGCCGAGGAGGCTAATACCAAGAAGATGAACGTTGGTATCATCCTGTCGGGTGGTCAGGCTCCTGGTGGCCACAACGTGATTACTGGTTTGTTCGACCAGATTAAGAAACTGAATCCTGAGAACCGTCTCTTCGGTTTCATCCTGGGTCCTGGCGGTTTGGTTGACCATAACTATATGGAGCTGACCAAGGAAATCATTGACGAGTATCGTAACACCGGTGGTTTTGATATGATTGGTTCAGGTCGTACCAAGTTGGAGAAAGTTGACCAGTTTGAGAAAGGTCTCGAGATTATCCGTGAGTTGGACATCAAGGCTATTGTGATTATCGGCGGTGACGACTCTAACACCAATGCCTGCGTTCTGGCTGAATACTATGCTGCCAAGAACTATGGTGTACAGGTAATCGGTTGCCCGAAGACTATTGACGGCGACTTGAAGAATGATCAGATAGAGACTTCGTTCGGTTTCGACACAGCTTGTAAGACCTATTCTGAGTTGATTGGTAACATCGAGCGCGACTGTAACTCAGCACGTAAATACTGGCACTTCATCAAGGTGATGGGTCGTTCAGCTTCTCATATCGCTCTGGAGTGCGCCCTGCAGACACAGCCTAACATCTGTCTCGTCAGTGAGGAGGTTGAGGCCAAGAAGCAGAGCCTGGATGACATTGTTACTTACATTGCCGATGTAGTTTGCAAGCGTGCAGCCGATGGTAACAACTTCGGAACCGTCATCATTCCTGAGGGTCTGATTGAATTCATCCCTGCCATCAAAAAACTCATTGCTCAGCTGAATGATGTGCTGGCTCAGCCAGAGGTGAAGGACCTGGGTCGTAGCGAGATTATCGACTTTGCCAAGAGCCACTTGTCAGAAACCAATCTGGAGGTGTTCAACTCTCTGCCTACCAACGTAGCCCGTCAGTTGGCTCTCGACCGCGATCCTCACGGAAACGTTCAGGTATCGCTCATCGAGACAGAGAAGCTGCTCTCTACGATGGTTGCCCAGAAGTTGGAGCGTCGTAAGAAGGTAGGCAAGTTCTCTGGCAAGTTCTCTGCCCTGCACCACTTCTTCGGCTACGAGGGACGTTGCGCAGCTCCTTCTAACTTCGATGCTGACTATTGCTACGCTCTCGGTACCTCAGCTGCTCAGCTGATTGCCAATGGCAAAACTGGTTATATGGCTATTGTGAAGAATACTACCGCTCCTGCCGACCAGTGGATTGCAGGTGGTGTGCCCATCACGATGATGATGAACATGGAGAAGCGTAATGGTGAAATGAAGCCTGTTATCCGTAAGGCTCTGGTTGAACTGGAAGGTGCTCCCTTCAAGGCCTTCGCCCAGGAGCGTGAACGCTGGTCTCGCGAGACAGCTTACGTTTATCCTGGTCCAATCCAGTACTGGGGTCCTGCAGAGGTTTGCGACCAGCCTACTAAGACGCTTGCACTTGAGCAGGCATAAACTGTTGTATGCCTACAAAGCATAAGTCACAACGAAAACGACACATAGCGAGTCCTGTCCGCCACAAGCGGCCAGGGCTCTTTGTGCGTTTCCTGCAACACGTGCCCGGTTGGGCATGGTGGATAGGAGGCAGTCTCGTTGTTGCTTTGTACGTGTTCTTTTTCTATTATATCTTTGTAGGACCTTTCGGATTCCGCTGGCGCGCCCTTTACGGTGATGCCAACTATCCTGAAGGCTACGAGATTCACGGTATCGATATCAGCCACCACCAGGGACAGATTGACTGGGAAGAGCTGAAGGATAATGGGCAGATTGACAAATATCCTGTGCGCTTCATCTATGTGAAGGCTACAGAGGGAGCCAGTATCATCGACGAGAATTTCCGCGATAACTTCCATCAGGCTCGTGAGTATGGCTTCACCCGTGGTGCCTATCATTTCTATAGTGTCCACTCTCCGGCGAAGGCACAGGCGGAGTTCTTCATCAAGAATGTGAAACTGGAAAACGGTGACCTGCCCCCAGTCCTTGATGTTGAGCATAAACCCAAGAATCAGTCTGACGAGGCATTCAAAGCCAGCGTTCTTGAGTGGCTTGAAATCGTTGAGAAACACTATCATATCAAGCCTATTATCTACACATACTATAAATTCAAGCTGAAATATCTAAGTGATTCAGCTTTTGACAGCTATCCTTATTGGATAGCTCACTATTATGTAGAGCAGGTAGAGTATGAAGGACCTTGGAAATTCTGGCAGCATACCGACAACGGGCGTTTGGCTGGTATCAAGGGCACCGTTGATTTCAATATCTACAACGGTTCGTTCTACGATCTGCGAAAACTTACGATAGGAGCCCGCGAACAGATAGGCGAGGATGCCTATCAGGATGAATAGGGGCAACGATTACTTTTGTTCCTTTGCCTTTTCCAGCTGTTTCTTTTTTTTCTTCTTTGTTGAGAAGAGGTCGCGCCATCCATTAAAGTCTTTCTTCATGATGATGCCGATGCCCTGTGTGTTCAGACTCGACTTGGTAAAGTAGCGGTCGTTGGTTTGGTTATAGACTCGCAGGGCCAGGTTGCCGTTGGGGAAGAGTAGGTAGCGGATGTCAAAGTCGCCGATGAACGACGGGTTGGCTGTCTTCGTGTTGTCACGGTAGCCAAACTGACCGTTGATGAGCAGGCGGTTGTTGAAGAGGCGTCCGCTGATAAGTCCCTCGTATTCGGCATTGTTCCATCCTTCGTCACCCGTTGATATGTTGGCACCAAAACTCCAGTCGTTACTCTTGATGACCGATTTCAAAAGGCTGTTGATCTGCCCGGATAGTGTGCCTGACAACAGGCTCTGCATAGCCAGTGATGTTTGGCTCTGGTCGGTATTGCGTTCGGCATTGTTGGCCCCTTGCGGATAGAAACGGCCGATGGCTAACAGATAGACCACCTGCTGGTTCATCTCGTCCTGTGAATTGATGAGTGAGCGCACCATTTGTTTTTCATCTGTGTTGACGTTGGGCAGGTCGAGGTCGAAGGAAACAACGGGTTGTGCGGGCTGTCCTGTGATGTTCATCAGACAGTTGACACGGACGGAATTAGAGAAACTCCTGCCCACGTTGAGATCGGAGAGTGACACACCATTCACGGTATGGATGGCCTGCAGGTTGAGGTTGGCATTATAGGGGTCGCCTCCGAAGACGATGGTACCGCCGTCCTGGAAAGTGAAGTTCTTCTTGATGACGTTCTGGATGGTGACATCATAGGTCCCGTTGGCAACCCGATAGGTGCCGAACATGTTGAAGCCACCCTTGTTAAACCATGTGGCTTGCAGCACGCCATCGCCTCGCAGCGTGATATAGTCGCCTGTGCGGCTGTCCATCAGCAGGCGCAACGTGACATTGGGCGTGCAGTTGATGAGAAGATTGATGTGCATATCGGAACGCTGTTCGATGGTGGCAGTTTTTTTTACCTGTTCCTGTCCGGCAGCCATAGTGGGGTGGTGTATGCCCCAATGGATGAATTCCTGGTTCGATACGGCATCGGGATTGGCAGCGTTATAGACGAAAACGGAATTGGCCTCTGGCGTTACGTCAAGGTCGATGACGATTTCCTTGGAGCGTCCATGTATAGCCACATCTCCTGTGGCATAGACGGTGCCGTAGAAGGTGTCGTCGCCAAAGTCGGGGAAATCGTAAGCCAGCAAGTTCTCGGCATTGATAAAGAGGTCGTAGGTAAGTTTTGTCAGATGCTTGTGGTGTATGCCACCGGTAACGATACCCTGATGGTCGTGGATATCGTAGATTTGACAGTTTACGAATTCCACCTCGTCGGGTTCCATTCTGATGGTATCGTTGCGCAATTGATAGGTGCATCCGGTAGGCTTGACATGAGCCAGTCCGTTGAGAACCAGTCCGCCGGTAAGGTTGATTTCGTTGAGTGGACCGTACAGTCGGACATCGCCTGCAGCATGTCCTTCTACCTTGCTGAGGAAGCTCTGGGTGAACGAATGCATGAAGTCGATGTGAGTACCTGCCGCCTTGATGCCTAAATCGATATAGTTCTTGGAGGGCGAAACATAGCCGTCTATAAAGGTCTTGGCATCCTCTCCGTCGTCAGCAACGGCTTTGATGTCTATCTGTTCCTGCTCCGTATTCCAGATGGCATGGGCTTCAAGTGTTCCCATGCGTCCATGCTCGAACTGGAAATCATTAACCGTCAAGTCGGCATTGGCGCGTATTTGTTTGCTGAAGAGTCCGTTTGCACGAGCTTCGCCGGTAGCCAGTCCGCTGAAGCTCACGGCATCGAAGTTTACCAGTTCGAGGATGTATGCCACGTCAATGTCCTTCAGATGAGCCACTATTGAGTCGCTATGGTGTTCCGATGCAGTGCCGTTCACTCTCAGGTATTGGTTGTCGTTATGAATGTTCAGATCGTTAATCTCCAGTCGGTTCTCCGAATAGGAGATGGCGCATGGCTCAGCATTCCATAAAGTGTTGTGGATATTGATATGCGAAGGTGCCACACCGATGAAGGCAACCTGCTTGCCATCTGGAGTCGTGAAGAAGTTTGCAGTACTGTTCAGCACACCGCTCATGCGTTCCTCGGCATTGTTGTCCCAAGCAAACGACGAAACCAGATGGTTGTCATGGGCGCGTCCCCTAAGATTCAGGTCGAAATGGTTGCCGTTGTCCATCAGCTTCGTAATATTGGCATCGATGGCCAAAGAGTCATTGGGCGTTGTTAACCTGACGAGACCGTTTAGGTACCCGCTTTTGTCGTAGTAGAAGTCTGGCAATCGGCATTCCAGGTTGATGTCGCGCATAGGGTCGTTCACGAAACCATTCAGGGTGATTGGCTGCCGGATGGTGAGGGGAATGTCAAAGAACTGAGTCAACCAGTCGCTCTTTTTGATGGTGGCGTTGACGGTGAAATTATTATGCGTATTGGGGTTCACTTTGGGTAGTCCGGGAAGGGTAGGCATCTGGCTTGCCAGGAAGTTGGTGAAACTCTGTGTCAGCGTCTGGTAATCGAAGTCACCTCGTATCTCAGCATCTGCGAAATCGCTGCTTAACTGCAGAAAATGAGTCTTATCGTCGAATCCTGTATAAATTTGTAAATCAGATAGTTCGTAATCTTTTTCTAAACCTTTCATAGAGAAGTTGGTCAGGTGCAGGAAACCCTCCGCATCATTCAAATTCGAACCCTTCAGGGTGGTCTCTATATCAGCCGAGAAACGGGCATTACCCCATTGTTCAGAGAGGTTGGTGTTATGTGGTGAGAAGTCTCGGACGATTGCTTTCAAGTCGATGTTCTGTTGTCCTTTTCTCATCTGTCCGTTGCCCTCTACTTCGAGGTTGATGTTGGGGTCGTTGATAGCCAGTTTGCCATCTATGCGGTTGTCGGCAAAGTCGCCATTCAGTTTGATATTCTGATAGTGGTATTTGTTATAGTCAAAGGCATTGACCACCCCTTCTGCATGTACCTTGGTGCGATTCTTTGCCAGAGAGCCATTCACCTTGATGTTGGTCGCGAGCATACCGAAACGGCTATCATTCAGCAACTGCTGCAGGTTAATACCTGAAGTCTCGATGTCGCCTGTGAAGTCTTGAGTGGGGTTCAGCGTGAAGTGTACGATGGCATTGCCTGCACCAGAACGTATCTGCTGGTTGATGTAGACCTGCTCCAGTGCCTGTCCGTTCACTACGCCAGTCAGATGAATGTCACCCATGCGGTTGATGATCTCTGGCACCTCCACCTTCTGTCCACGCAGGTTTTCAGAGATGAAATTGATAGTCTTGGCCGATAGCGACAGGTCTTTCAGGTTGGCATACCACTCAGGTTTCTTGTTGATTTGGTGGATATAGCCGTCGCAATGGATGTCGATATCGCCTGTTGACGAACTGACGTTGATGTCCGGTATCTCGATATCGTAACCCTTGCCCTTGAAGTGGGAGGCGATGGTCAATGTGCTGTTGAACGTCTTAAGAGATGGTAGCAGGCAGGATAGGTCTGACAGTCTGATGTGCGACTCGGGAATCTCGCCCTGATAGTTGAGTGATTCTATCAGCAGGCGGTCGCCCTCCATGCTGTAGTTGGCTTTCACCTCGTTCAGAGTGAGGTCGGTGGCAGGCATTTGCAGTTGCAGGTTGTGCAGGATGCTGTGCGACCGTCCACCCTCATAGCGCAATGCCAATTTGTCAACCTTCAGTCCCGACTGTTCTTCGAATGAAAGTTTCCTCACGTTGATGTTCAAGGAGTCGGGTGTCAGGGTCTTCAGGATGATATAAGTGCTGATATTTTTTACATAGAGGTGTGACGGATTCAACTGCTCCGGTGTCTGCGGTACCCATAGCTGATCGAACTTAACGCTGGAATGGCGCATGATGAGCGAATTGATGTGCAGGTCAATCGGTGTCTGGCTCGTGGTGTCCTTCGATGCCAGTGAGTCGAGTGCAAATTTGAAGTTAGGGTCGCTCTCCGGTGTTGTCTGATAGAGGTTGGCATGCGCTCCGAATACCTGTGCCGACGATATGGATATCTTGCCGTTCATCAAATCCCACAGACTGATGCGCACAGCCAGTCGACCTATTCGCAGCATCTCCTTGCCCTGTTGGTCCTGCATCCTCATGTCGTCGATGACCAGTCTGTTCAGGAAACCGAGGTCCACGCGCCCTACCTTGACCTCCGTACCCAGTTTTTCTGCCAACAGACTGGCTGACTGTCGGCCGATGTACTGTTGGACAGCAGGAATATGAGTGACAGTCATCAGCAACAAATAGAGTGCGATGAATGTCCAGATGATGATGCTTAGTATTCTCTTCAGAATCTTCACTCGGCAGTAATTTATATATACAATCTGTCAGTCAGAGATTGCAAAATATTTCTCTTTCTTCAAATTTTGCCACAAAATTACGATAAAAAGTTGTGACTTAGAGATATTTAGCAGGAAAATTGCACAATTTATACCTATTTTTTATTAATTTTGCACCGTTTCATGAGGATAAATCCCAAACATTGATATAATTAATGGCAAATGTAATTAAATTGCGGAAAGGCTTGGACATCAACTTGCAAGGCAAGGCTGAGGCAAAACGCATCCAGCTGAAATCCAACGGCCAGTATGCACTGGTACCCGACGATTTCGAAGGCGTAACGCCCAAAGTCGTAGTCAAGGCAGGTGATAAGGTCAAAGCCGGGGATGCCTTGTTCATTAACAAGCAGTATCCCGAAGTGAAGTTTGCCTCGCCAGTAAGCGGTACCGTCCGCGAGGTGGTGCGTGGTGAACGTAGAAAAGTGCTCTGCATCAAGGTTGACGCCGATGCGCAGCAGGAGCAAGTGGATTATGGCAAGAAGGATGTGAACACGATGGACGGTAAGGCCGTTGTTGATGCACTCCTCGAGGCAGGTATTTTCGGATACATCAACCAGCTGCCCTACGCTGTTTCCACCAATCCGTCTCAGATGCCTAAGGCTATTTTTGTCTCTGCTCTGCGTGACAAGCCTCTGGCTGCTGACTTCGATTTCGAGGTAAAGGGTCAGGAGGGTGATTTCCAGACGGGTCTGACAGCCCTGTCTAAGATTGCCAAAACGTATCTGGGCTGTGGTGTTCATTCCAGTTTCGAGCATTGTCAGAATGTAGAGGTAACCGTTTTCGACGGTCCCTGTCCTGCAGGCAATGTCGGTGTACAGGTCAATCATCTCGATCCCGTCAACAAGGGTGAGGTGGTATGGACCATCGGCGACCCGACAGTGGTGCTCTTCATCGGAAGACTGTTTAATACGGGTAAGGTTGACTTGCGCCGTACAGTAGCCCTTTGTGGCAGCGAGGTCAAGGCTCCTGCTTATGTTGACATGTTGGTGGGCGAAGAGCTCTCTACGCTGCTTTCAAACAGCTATGATGATGACCGCCACGTTCGTATCATTAACGGTAACGTGCTCACAGGTCGTCCTACTACCAAGGAAGGATTCCTCGGTGCTCATACTTCTGAGATAACCGTGATTCCTGAAGGCGACGATGCCGATGAGTTTGCCGGTTGGATCATGCCTCGTTTCAAGCAGTTCTCTGTCAGCCGCAGCTATTTCTCATGGCTCTGCGGTAAGAAACAGTATGCCCTCGATGCACGTATCAAGGGTGGCGAGCGCCACATGATTATGAGTGGTGAGTACGATCGTGTGCTACCTATGGATATCTATGGCGAATACCTTATCAAGGCCATCATTACCGGCGACATCGACCGTCAGGAGGCTTTGGGTATTTACGAGGTAAGTCCGGAAGACTTTGCCTTGGCCGAGTTTGTCGACTCCTCTAAGTTAGAATTGCAACGCATTGTTCGTGAGGGCCTAAACATCCTCCGAAAGGAGAATGCTTAATGTTCAATGTTCAATAAATATGAAAGCATTACGAAATTATCTCAATAAGATTAAGCCGAACTTCGAGGAGGGTGGCAAGCTGCATGCCTTCCGCTCTGTGTTCGACGGTTTCGAGACTTTCCTTTACGTGCCCAACGACACGGCAAAGGCAGGTGGTGTGAACATTCACGACGCCATCGACTCGAAACGCATTATGAGTATGGTGGTTATCGCGCTGATGCCTGCCATGCTGTTTGGTATGTATAATATCGGTTACCAGAACTATCTTGCTGCCGGCACACTGGCTCAGGCTTCGTTCTGGGAAATCTTCTTCTTCGGTTTTCTGGCTGTGCTGCCAAAGATTCTGGTCAGCTACATTGTCGGTTTGGGCATCGAGTTTGCCTGGGCTCAATGGAAAGGCGAGGAGATTCAGGAGGGTTATTTGGTCAGCGGTATTCTGATTCCGCTCATCGTGCCCATCGGCTGCCCGCTGTGGATGCTGGCTCTGGCCTGTGCTTTCAGTGTTATCTTCTGTAAGGAGATATTCGGTGGCACGGGTATGAACCTCTTTAATCCAGCCATCGCTGCCCGCATGTTCCTTTTCTTCGCTTATCCTTCCGTGATGACGGGCGATAAGGTTTGGGTGGCTCAGGACAGCATTTTCGGACTCGGCAACACCTTGCCCGACACCTTTACTGCTGCCACACCTCTTGGAGAGATTGCACAGGGCATTACGCCTAACACTTGCATCTGCGATATGATTTTCGGTTTCATCCCCGGTTCAATCGGTGAGACCAGTGTCATCGCCATTGCCATTGGTGCTGTTCTCCTGCTCTGGATGGGCATTGCCTCTTGGCGCACCATGCTGAGTGTCTTCGTCGGCGGTGCTGTTCTGGCTCTTATCTTCCAGCAGACTGGTCAGTCTATGGTTTGGTGGCATCATTTCGTGATGGGTGGCTTTGCATTCGGTGCCGTGTTTATGGCAACCGACCCCGTCACCTCTTGCCGCACCACAACGGGTCAGTATATCTACGGATTCATCATCGGTGCTATGGCTGTCATCATCCGCGTAATGAATGCCGGTTATCCCGAGGGAATGATGCTGGCTATCTTCTTTGGTAATATGATTGCTCCAATGATTGACCACTTCGTGGTTGAGCACAATATCTCGAAACGTTTAAAGAGAGGAGGTGCCAAATGAAACTGAATACTAATTCCAACGCGTACATTATTATATATAGCGCAATACTCGTGGTCATTGTGGCCTTCCTGTTGGCTTTCGTCTATCAGGCTTTGAAACCCATGCAGGATGCTAATGTGGCTCTCGACGTGAAGAAGCAGATTCTCTATTCGCTCAATATCCGTGGTTTGGATGGTCAGGAAGCTGAGGCCAAGTATGCCGAGGTTGTGAAGGAAGAGAATGAGCTCAACGGACAGAAGATTTATGAGTGCCAGATTGACGGGCAGGAGATTCGCGTAGCTTTCCTGAAGGGTATGGGTCTTTGGGGTGGTATCAGCGGATATATTGCCATCGACAAGGCTGGTAAGGTTTATGGTGCCTACTTCAACCACGAAAGCGAGACAGCCGGACTCGGTGCCGAGATCAAGGACTCGCAAGAGTGGCAGGAGAAATTCATCGGCAAGCAGATTTACGACGAGAACGGCAATGTCATTCTTTCCGTTGTCAAGAAGATAGAGAAGGCCGAATCGCAGGTTGACTGCGTGACCGGTGCCACTCTGACTTCTAACGGTGTTGATGCGATGCTGAAGGAGGGTCTGAAGAATGTTAAACCAACTAAAGCAGAGGAGGATTAAACTATGGCATTATTCAGTAAACAAAATAAGGAGGTTTTCACAAACCCATTGAACCTCGACCATCCCATACTTGGACAAGTATTGGGTATCTGCTCGGCTCTTGCCGTCACTTCGCAGTTGAAGCCTGCCATCGTGATGGGACTCGCCGTGACGGTAATCACCGCTTTTGCGAATGTGATTATCTCAATCATCCGCAACACCATTCCTAACCGCATCCGCATTGTGGTGCAGCTGGTGGTTGTGGCTGCTCTTGTGACCATCGTTTCTCAGATTCTGAAGGCTTTCGCCTATGACGTCAGCGTTCAGCTCTCTGTCTATGTGGGTCTGATTATCACCAACTGTATCCTGATGGGTCGCTTGGAGGCTTTCGCCATGATGAACAAGCCTTGGCCTTCGTTCCTCGATGGTGTGGGCAACGGTCTTGGCTATGCCATGATTCTGGTCATCGTAGGTGCCGTTCGTGAGTTGCTCGGACGCGGCTCGCTGCTTGGCTTCCAGATTATCCCTGATGCCTGCTACGACTTCGGCTATGTAAACAACGGTATGATGACGATGCCAGCAATGGCACTCATTCTCGTTGGTTGTGTGATTTGGGTACATCGTGCTTACTTTTATAAGGAGAAATAAGATATGGAACACGCAATATCATTACTATTCAGGTCCATCTTTGTGGACAATATGATTTTCGCCTTCTTCCTCGGCATGTGTTCCTACCTTGCCGTGTCGAAGACAGTGAAGACTTCGCTGGGACTCGGAATGGCTGTGACCTTCGTGCTCACCGTCACCGTTCCCGTCAATTATCTGTTGCAGACCAAGGTGCTGGGTCCCGACTGCCTCGCTGAGGGTGTCGATCTCTCGTACCTCTCATTCATCCTCTTCATCGCCGTCATCGCAGGTATGGTGCAGCTGGTGGAGATGACGGTCGAGCGCTACTCTCCGTCGCTCTATGCAGCCCTGGGCATCTTCCTGCCTCTGATTGCTGTTAACTGTGCCATCATGGGTGCCTCGCTTTTCATGCAGCAGCGTATTCTGATGGATGCCTCTAATTCGCAGGCCATCACCTCCGTTTGGGATGCCATTGTCTATGGCTTCGGCTCCGGCATAGGCTGGACGCTGGCCATCGTTGCCTTGGGTGCCATTCGTGAGAAGATGCAGTATTCTGATGTGCCCAAACCTTTGCAGGGACTGGGTATCGTGTTTATCACCGTAGGTCTGATGGCTATGGCCATGATGTGCTTCAGCGGTCTAAATATTTAATGAATTATGGGACAGTTTATAGCAATTAGCATAGGAGTATTCCTTTCTTTGATCATCCTTGTGGTGATTGTACTGCTCGTGGCTAAGAAATATCTTTCGCCCAGCGGTAATGTGAATATTGAAATCAATGGCGACCGCACCATCTCCGTTGCTCAGGGTAACTCGCTGATGTCAACGCTCAACGAGAACGGTGTCTTCCTGCCCTCTGCCTGCGGTGGTAAAGCCTCTTGCGGACAGTGCAAAGTGCAGGTGCTTGAGGGTGGGGGAGAAATCCTCGATTCCGAAAAGCCCCACTTCTCGCGCAAGGAGATTAAGGCCGGTTGGCGTCTGGGTTGCCAGTGTAAGGTAAAAGGCGATCTGAAGATTCATGTCGACGAGAGCATTCTCGGTGTCAAGGAGTATGAATGTACCGTAATCTCCAACAAGAACGTGGCTACGTTCATCAAGGAGTTCAAGGTGCAACTTCCTGCCGGAGCTCACATGGACTTCCTGCCTGGCTCTTACGCCCAGATCAAGATACCTGCCTTCGACTGCATCGACTACGACAAGGATTTCGATAAGTCGCTTATCGGCGATGAGTATCTGCCCAGCTGGGAGAAGTTCGGACTCTTCCCACTCAAGTGTAAGAACCCCGAACCCACCATTCGTGCCTACTCAATGGCCAACTATCCGGCAGAGGGCGACGTCTTCATGCTCACGGTTCGAATTGCTACGCCACCATTCAAGCCCGACCGCTCAGGTTTCATGGAGGTTAACCCAGGTATTGCCTCGTCATACATCTTCTCGCTCAAACCAGGCGACAAAGTTATCATGTCGGGTCCTTACGGCGACTTCCACCCACACTTCGACTCAAAGCGCGAAATGATATGGGTCGGTGGTGGTGCCGGTATGGCTCCGCTGCGTGCACAGATTATGCACATGACGAAGACCCTCCACACCAAGGACCGCGAGATGCACTACTTCTATGGCGCCCGCGCCCTCAACGAGGTGTTCTATCTCGACGACTTCCTGGGACTGGAGAAGGAGTATCCCAACTTCCACTTCCATCTGGCGCTCGACCGTCCCGATCCTGCAGCCGATGCAGCTGGCGTGAAGTACACTCCGGGCTTTGTTCATCAGGTGATGCTCGAAACCTATCTGAAGGACCACGAGGCTCCCGAGGACATCGAGTACTACATGTGCGGTCCTGGTCCCATGTCGAAGGCGGTGGTCAGCATGCTCGACTCGCTCGGCGTAGAGCCTGAGAGCATCATGTACGATAACTTCGGCGGATAATCCGTCACAGTACATACAAACAGTATTGAGGACCCTCACCATTTCCGTGAGAGTCCTCATTTTCTTTGAATTCATTTTGCGTAAAGGCGAACAATCGTTTGCGTAGGCGCGAACAATCGTTTGCATGGGCGCGTCAAATCGTTTGCGTAGGCGCGTCAAATCGTTTGCGTAGGCGCAAACGATTGTTACCCTGCCTTCCATTCCCTGTTAGGATAGCTTCCATCCCCTGCGCAGACGGCTTCCAACCCCCTATAAACCCTATCTGAACAATTCGAAGGGACTATCTGAACGACTGAAAGAGACTATCTGAACAAATCATTCCAAGAATGAACTCAAATATCTCGGACAAATTAAAGAAAATAGTTATTTCCTTTGGTTTTTCTCCTGATTTACACTACCTTTGCAAAATATAGGTTGATATTTATTAATTAAATCTACTAAAATATGAAGAAAAATCTACTTACACTTGTGGTTGCCTGGTTGGTGTCGTGCGCAGCGTTTGCTACGGGTATTGACCGTCAGCAGGCTGTCCAGCTGGCCCGCGACTTTATGGCGAAGAGCTTTAGTGAGAAGAGTGCTGCACGAAGGGCTGCGCAGACGATTCCCCTCGATGAGGTGAAAACGGGTCAGTCGTTGGTCTATGCCTTCAACGTTGAGGGCGGAGGCTATGTGGTGGTAGCCGGTGACGACTGTGCCCCAGCCATTCTTGGCTTTAGCGAGACATCGACAATCGACCCTCAGGATATTCCCGACGGTATGAAGTATCTCTTTGCGCAGTATCAGGAGGAGATGCAGTTCATGATTCAGAACGGGATGCATCGTGCCGGCGAGATAGCCAATCTGGGTGAGGAGATTAAGCCGCTGATAAAAGCGAAGTGGGGACAGGGTCCTCCTTATAATTATATGTGCCCGAGATACAGGATTGATGACTACAATTCCAGGCAATCGAGTCTGGTAGGATGTGTGGCTGTGGCAATGGCTCAGATTATGTATTACCATAAATATCCTGCTGAGATTAAAGATATTCCCGGGAAATATGTAAATGGGAAAATGAAAAAGTATGTAGCTAAGCCTACGTTTTCTGATATGAAGTTGGAGTGGGATAAGATGTTGCCTACCTATGGTTCACGTCGGGATGTAGGGGGCACGCAGGAACAGCAGGACGCCGTGGCAAAACTGATGCGACTGGTGGGACAGTCGATTACCATGGAATATTCGCCCCGTAGTTCTGGCGCTTTTGACTGTTCTTCTTTTTCGAGCTATGTCAATTTCTTCAACTACGACGCTACCACTATTAAGCACATCCAGCGTTATGACTATTCGTACGAAGAATGGATAAAGACCATCTATCAAGAATTAAAAGCGGGACGTCCCGTGCATTATGCCGGAAGATCCAGCTCAGTTGGTCATGCCTTTGTAGTGGATGGATATTCGAGGGAAGATTTTTTCTACATCAACTGGGGATGGTACGGCAATGAGGATGGTGAATTCCGTTTGCAACTGTGTAATGCCAGTAAGAAATACGAGGGCGGTGGTACCGGCTCTCAGGGATATGCTATTGACCAACAAGCAATCATTGGCATTAAACCACCGACTTCGGCAACCGAGCAGTATGTTGACCCAGTTCCAGAGGGATTCTTCAAGTGGATTAACAGTGAAAGTCACGAGCGAAAATCTATAGACGAGGATTTTGACTTGACATCTTCCATTAACCAATGGTTCTATAACCAGGTACACGTTACCAAACCTTTCGGTCATGGTGTCGTTTTAAGAAATGAGGCAGGAGAGACGGTAAAGAAGCTGTTGCCGCTGAATGATAAAACCAAGAGCTTTACCTTAGATCCCGGTCGTCAGAAATGGTTTAACAGCCTGCCCATAAAACTGGGTGCCGGACTTGGAGACGGCACTTACACCATGGAGTTCATGTATAACATAGACGGTGGCGAGTGGCATTCTTACAAGCCTGTCACTAAGGTGATGTTTAAAATCAAAGGCAATACACTAACCTTCGACAGTTGCCCTGACTGGTTGGAGGCAAGTATGATAGTGGATAAGGTGGAGGGTGACGATCTGGACAGTTACATCATTCAAGTTAATCTGAAGAATAAGAGTAGTGATAAGACTTTCCAACGCTCTCTGAAATTGTCACTCGATAACGTTGCCAGATCAGTTCAGAATTTAGGTGTTGCCGTATTGTTGCAACCAGGCGAGGAAAAGACATTCAGTTTCCTTTATAGGCCCAATGATTATACGCCTAAAACGCTTTATTTGGTACCAACTGTGGACGGTTCACCGCTATGTAAGGCCAAAGTGGAAGTGCCGGATCCTTCGGGCAATTATAAGCTCGACGGAACATTCAATCTGACCAACGACCTCAAACAACTGACCGATAAGTCATATGTTCTGAAGACTGATGACACCTATGAGGTGGTGTATAAATACCAGAACGCCGGTAATGGCCATTTCAGCGGTTATTTAGCATTGGTTGATTCCATCAGAGACATTGATGACGAGGAATTCGAGAAGAACGTGATCAAGGGTGAAATGTTAAGACTGCAGCCTGGTGACAAGGGAGAATTGCGACTGACCATCAGCAACGACGATGAGCCGAACATCGTGCATAAGATTGATTTCATTACCTATGACGATCTCGACAGACCCAATTCGCTTGATGAAACGAAGGAATTCACCATCCGTAACGTTTTCGACCTGTCGTTCGACAACTTCAAGGTAACGCCTACAGAAGAAACTGATGACGATTTTGCCGATTACAAGATTAGCGGCGACAAGGCCACGGTGAGCGGAAAGATTAGCAATCCCGAGGATGAGGATTGCAGCGGCTTGGTGATGATTAAGCGCTACACAATGGACTTCAGTGAAGATGCGGAGCAGGACAAGGATGGTAACTACTACATTGAATGCGACAAGATTTACCTCACGGAAGCGAGCATTCCTGCCAAGGGTAGTGTGAACTACTCGCAGGAGTTCGACATGCAGGGACTGGTGAAGAATAAGGACTATAGCGTGTTGGTAGAATTTGAAATCGCGTTCATCCGCGACGATACGGGCGAAACACAGTATCTGTACAGTTCTGACCCCTATCTACTGAACGACGGCACACCGACAGGTATCAACGTCGTCAAGATGAATGGCCAGCAGGCTGACGGCATCTACGACCTGCAAGGTCGCCGCATCAGTAGCAATAAGGGCAAGGGCATTTATATTATTAATGGTAAGAAAGTGATATTAAAATAAAGTATGAAGAAAGAAATGAAAAGAACGGCACGTCTATGGATGCTGTTTGCCGTCATCACATTGCTGGTGGTAGGGTGTACCGACGATAATATCAATCCGACGACACCGGAGGAGCCCGACGAACCCGAAGAGGTGGTTAAGACTGCCAGCGAAGTGCTGAAGGAGATTGAGGGAGTGTCGGATATCAAGGAAGAAAAGGATGAGGATGGTAATAGTGTTACCTCGTTCTATTTTAAACAGCCCATCGACCATAAGAATCCTGCTGCAGGTACTTTTGTGCAGTACTGCGTGTTACACTATAAGGGGTCTAAGCACACCACCGTAATGCACACACATGGCTATTCCATCACCACATCGAAAAATGCAAAGGTTCGACAACTGGAGTTGGCAAAGATTCTTGACGCCAACTATCTGGCGGTAGAGCATCGTTATTACTATCGCTCAATTGTCGGCTTGACTGAAGAGGATACGATTAAGGGTATTCCCTCTACTAAAGTGCAAAACGAATACTGGAAGTATAACACTGCCGAGCAATCGACTGCCGACCTGCATAACATTGTGACAGCCCTGAAGGAGTCAGGTTATTTCGATGGCAAGTGGGTAAGCTCGGGTGTGAGCAAGAATGGTATTCTGACTGCCCTCTATGCTTATTTCTATCCGAACGATATGGACGTCTATGTGCCTTTCTGTGCTCCCTTCTGTGACGGGGCAGAGACAACAGGCATCGGAAAGTGGCTGACCAACGAGAGTGGCGGCAAGGGCACGGAGCTTCAGAAGGATGTTTGGGATGTTCTTAAAAGAATGACAACCGATGAGGATTTGCGTGAAGAACTGGTAAAGCTTTATAAAGAAGAACATGGCGGTAATGCAAAAATCCAGAAATATTCCACTGCGACAGCTATGACGGCTTTGACCTATGATTATATGGCGAATATGTTCTATAAGTTCTGCTACCGCCCAACTGACGAATGGGATGATGTGATACCGGATGAAAACTGCAGTGCGGAACTCTATTACAGTTTTATTACGCTGGGCAAAACCAAGTATTGGGACAAATTGAAAAATCTCCGTCAACTGTGGGATGAGGAGGAACTAAAGGGCGATGATGACTACGAGGATGAAATCGATGATGACTATGAGGAAGAAGAGGACTGGGATTTCGATGAAGATGAGGACCCCATGTCCAGTCGAAGGGCTGCTTCTTCCTGGACGTTGAAGTTCCATAGTTTCTTGAACACTATTTATTTTGTACATGCTGCCTCAGAGTTAGGCTATTTCCTCTATGACTGGACGATACTGCCGGAGAATCAAATCAATCTGGAATGGCTTAAAAATAAGCAGACCATCAAGAGGTATAACAGATGGTATGACGTGAAGTATGATGAAGGAAAGTTGATGAAGAGTTTCCTCGACTTCGTCAAGAACAATCGTAACAAGGATAAGTGTAAGATGCTGTTCGTCTATGGCGGCAACGATCCGTGGACGGGAGCTGCTATCCCTGATCCAGATAAAGACGACCCATGCGTGAAGAAGTATGTGGTGCCAAACGGCACGCATAATGCTTTCCTCACCAATCCCGAATACTACAGGCCAGAGGATAAGGACTACATCATCAATACGGTGAAGGAGTGGCTGAAGGATTGAGGCGTTGACAAGCGAAAAAGAAAAGAGGTGAGAAAACTGATTCTCACCTCTTTTTTTATTTTGTTATCTCTCGAAGTAGGCTTCGAGTTCGGCAGCGGCACTGGCATCTTGGTTGGGTAGGTCGCGGATGACGACACCATGTTCCAAAAGGACTACGCGAGTCGAAATGTCAACGGTATGCTGCAGGTTGTGGCTCGAGATAATCAACGTGGCTCCCGTCTCCTTTGCATAGTCGGTGAGGACGTGCTTGAGAATCAGCTGGCTCGATGGGTCGAGGAAGTTGAAGGGCTCGTCAAGAATCACAGTCTTCGGACGGCGGATAAGGGCAGAGATGATGCCCACCTTCTGCTTGTTACCTGCCGAGAGGTTGCGGATGAGCTTCTTCTGACCGAACACTTCACCGGCAGCAAACTGCTCGAAGTCCTTCAGACGCTCGTCAACCTCAGTCTGCGTCATGCCCGACACTTTACCTAAGAAGGCGAAATACTCCTCGGGGGTGAGGAAGTCGATGAGGAACCCCTCGTCGATATAGGCACCCACACTTTGTTTCCAATCCTCGCTCTGTGCAGGATTGATATTGTCAATCAGAACACTGCCACCATCAGGCTGGAGCAGGTCGAGCAGGAGTCGGAAGAGTGTTGTCTTACCAGCTCCGTTGTTGCCAACGAGTCCCAGTATGTCGCCATCGTTGATGGTCAGTTGCTCGATGTCGCAGGCGACGGTTTCACCGAACTGCTTTTTGAGATTGCTAATGGTAATCATAATTCTCAATTCTCAATTCTCAATTATCAATTGTCAATTATCAATTATACCAATCCGCGTCCGTGACACTGCTTGAACTTCTTACCGGAACCGCAGGGACATGGGTCGTTACGACCAGGTAGCTTTTCCTTCACAATAGGTGTGCGGGGCTGCTGGGCGCGAGTGTCCTGAGCGGCAGCACGAGCCTGATTGGGGTCGCTCATCTGCTCTTCCGACAGATTCTGCTTGCTCTCGGTGTATTGGTTGCGCTGTGTGCGCTGCTCGGGGGCTGCCTCACGAACGTCCTGCTGCTGCATTTCGGGGATAGCACCGCGCATGAGGATAGAAACGATGCGGTTGTTCATATCGTTGATCATCGAATCCCATACCTTAGCACTCTCCAGTTTGAAGATAAGCAATGGGTCTTTCTGCTCGTAGCTGGCATTCTGAACAGAGTGACGCAACTCATCTAGGGCGCGTAGGTTCTCCTTCCACGACTCGTCGATGATGTGCAGCAACATCTGCTTCTCAAACTCCTTGACAATGGTCTTGCCGTCGCTTTCGTAGGCCTCCTTCAGGTTGCAAGGGATGTTATACATCTTGCGACCGTCGGTCAGAGGCACCATGATGCGCTCGTAGAGGTGGCCTTGGGTTTCATAAACCTGCTTGATGATGGGGCGTGCCACCTCGCGTATATGCTCTGTCTTGCGGTTGAAGGTCTCCATCACCTCCTGGAAGGCATTCTCCTCCAGTTCCTCGCGCTGTACGGTCAGGAACTGTTCGTTGGTGAACGGAATCTCCATAGCAAAAATGTGGAGGAACTCCTCCTTGCATCCCTCGTAATCGTTCTGCTCGATGATGTTGACCACGCGGTCCCACATCATGTTAGAGATATCCATGCCGATGCGCTCACCCATCAGGGCATGGCGGCGCTTCTCGTATATAACGGTGCGCTGCTTGTTCATCACGTCATCATATTCCAGCAGGCGCTTACGAATACCGAAGTTGTTCTCCTCGACCTTCTTCTGGGCGCGCTCTATCTGTTTAGATATCATAGGACTCTCAATCATCTCGCCCTCCTTGAATCCAAGGCGGTCCATGACATTGGCAATACGCTCGGAACCGAACAGGCGCATCAGCTTATCTTCCAAAGAAACGAAGAACAGCGAGGAACCTGGGTCGCCCTGACGACCGGCACGACCACGCAACTGGCGGTCAACACGGCGCGACTCATGGCGCTCGGTACCGATGATGGCTAGACCACCAGCGGCTTTCACTTCAGGCGAAAGCTTGATATCAGTACCACGACCAGCCATGTTGGTAGCGATGGTCACGGCACCCTTGCCGTTGGTCGACTGACCGGCCAGGGCCACGATGTCGGCTTCCTTCTGGTGTAGCTTAGCGTTCAGCACCTGGTGGGGAATACCCTCGCGCTTGCCGGTCTCGGGATTGACATACATATCGAGCATGCGGCTCAAAAGCTCAGAAATCTCGACGCTCGTCGTACCAATCAGCGTCGGGCGACCTATATTGCGCAAGCGCACAACCTCATCGATGACAGCGCGATATTTCTCGCGGGCGGTCTTATAGACGCGGTCGTCCATATCGTCGCGAATGACGGGACGGTTGGTGGGAATCTCCACCACGTCGAGCTTGTAGATATCCCAGAACTCACCAGCCTCGGTAGATGCCGTACCGGTCATACCTGCCAGTTTATGATACATGCGGAAATAGTTTTGCAGCGTGATGGTGGCAAAGGTCTGCGTGGCAGCCTCGACTTTCACGTGCTCCTTGGCCTCTACAGCCTGGTGCAGTCCGTCACTCCAGCGGCGACCCTCCATGATACGGCCAGTCTGCTCATCCACAATCTTCACCTCGCCGTCGATGACCACATACTCGTCGTCCTTGTTGAACATGGTGTAGGCCTTTAACAACTGCTGGAGGGTATGAACGCGCTCCGACTGTACGGCATAGTGCTGCAGCAGCTCGTCTTTTTTGTTCAGACGTTCCTCGTCGGTGAGTCCGGTCTCGGTCTCAAGGGCTGAGAGCTGTCCGGCAATATCGGGCAACACGAAGAGCTCGGCATCGTTGACCTGCTTAGCCAGCCAGGCAGTACCCTTATCAGTGAGGTCGCATGAGTTCAGCTTTTCGTCAACAACGAAATACAGGGGTTCAATGGCCTCGGGCATGCGGCGGTTGTTATTCTCCATATATACATTCTCGGTAGCCTGCATACCCGACTTGATGCCTTCCTCAGACAGGAACTTGATGAGGGGTTTGTTCTTAGGCAGTGACTTATGAGAACGGTAGAGGGCAAGGAATCCTTCCTCCTCCAATTTCTTGTCGTTCTTCTCACGGCCTTCGGCAATCTTCTGTTTGGCTTCTGCCAGATATTGTGTAGCCAACTGGCGCTGAACACCCACCAGTCGCTCTACCAAAGGCTGATATTCCTCAAACATCTGGTCGTCGCCTTTGGGCACAGGACCGGAGATGATAAGCGGAGTACGGGCATCGTCGATCAGCACGGAGTCAACCTCGTCGACAATAGCGTAGTTATGGGCACGTTGCACGAGGTCCTGTGGCGAAATGGCCATGTTGTCGCGCAGATAGTCGAAACCGAACTCGTTGTTGGTACCGAAGGTGATATCACATTGATAAGCACGGCGACGGGCCTCGGAGTTGGGTTGGTGCTTGTCAATGCAGTCAACGCTGAGTCCGTGGAACATATAGAGCGGTCCCATCCACTCAGAGTCACGTTTGGCCAGATAGTCGTTCACGGTAACGACGTGAACACCGTTACCTGTCAGGGCATTGAGGAAGACGGGCAGGGTAGCGACCAGCGTCTTACCTTCACCTGTAGCCATCTCGGCAATCTTACCCTGATGCAGTACGACACCACCGAAGAGCTGTACGTCATAGTGAACCATCTCCCATTTCAAGTCGTTGCCACCAGCTGTCCAGTGGTTATGATAGATAGCCTTGTCGCCATCGATGGTAATAAAGTCTTTCTTGGGGTCGCCAGCCAGTTCACGGTCGAAATCTGTAGCGGTAACGATGGTTTCCTCATTCTCGGCAAAGCGACGGGCTGTCTCCTTGACGATGCTGAACACTTCGGGCATCACCTCGTTGAGGGCTACCTCGTAAATTTCAAGGGCTTCCTTTTCCAGCTTGTCAATCTGAGCGAAAATCTCGGCACGCTCGTCGATGGGCGTGTCCTCGATGGTCCCCTTCAGTCGCTCTATTTCCTCTTTCTGTGTCTTGGCCGACTGCTGCACCTTCTGCTGGATGTCCTTGGTGCGCTGGCGCAACTGGTCGTTGTCGAGCTGCTGAATCTCTGGATAGACGGCCTTTACCTTCTCTACCAGTGGCTGAATCAGTTTCATGTCGCGTGACGACTTGTTGCCGAACAACTTTGTCAAAATCTTGGTTAAATTCATATCTTTTATTATCTGTTTTTACCTTATTAAAATAAATTGGGTGCAAAATTACGAAAAAAAATCCGTAATCTGCCTTACTTTTCAGCCTTTTTACTTTTTTACTGTCAAAAAAGCGGTTCTGCCACACAGGCATTGGGGGCGCGGATGCGAATAGCACGGGCAACGGCAGGCGCTATGCGATCGACGGTGACGGGTGTCTGAATGCGCTCTGCTTTCGTTCCGGCACCATAGATAATGATGGGGAAGGGAACGTGGGCAGAACGGGACATTGACTTCTCTTGGGTGTTCTCATTAATGAGTTTCCAACCGGGTGCAATATCTACTATCAAGTCACCGCATTTCTCGATGTTAAACCCATTGCGAATGCTTTCAAGTAAATAACTATCGCTCGTCAGTAACTGATTGGCTGTATAGACGTTACGAACACCAGTTATTTGCAGCAGAAACTCTTGTGAGCGACTAGAGATTTCGCTCAGGTTGATGTTCTTCTGACGTAGCAACTGGTGGTTGAAATAGATATGATTCTTATGACAGAATTCCACATAATTGGCAGATCCGAAAACGGCACCCAGATACATGTTAAGTAGGTTGGCGGTACGGTTGATGAAGAACGTGCCGGTAGGGATGCGGAAACGTTCCTGGTTCCCTTCTTCCTCTTCCTCGCGGTTGGTAGTGCCCGTGATAACGAATAATACGCGGTCGCGGGGAATAGTACGCTCAACGCCATTGACCAGTTGGGCTATCTGGCGGTCTAAGGCTATATACGACTCCATTTGTCGTCCTGCCTCATAAGTCAGACTGATGAGGTCGGTCTTTTCGTCGTTGCCTATACCGGCCTGTTCAATACACTTCAAAGCGGCATCTGTCACACTCTTGTTGATATCTGCCTCGGGCTGGAATAGGCGCGAGAAGCCGCTCAGCCATTGGTTCAGCGGTCGGTAATACGTGGTCGTCATCCATTGGCCGTTGCTGATCCAGGCTGCACCGTCGGCAGCATGGCCAGCCGACAAGATGGCAGCATCGGCAGTAGGTGCAAAGGCAAATACTTTGGCAATGCCGTTGGTGGCCATCTTCAACTCGTCGCTGATAGTGGAGGTGCTCAGAAACTGTGGTGAATAGCCTATTTTCTGGTCTCTCACGCAGTTCTGAGGGCGCAATGTTTGTTTGTCGAGCCATTCTTCTGCGGTTATACCGTGATAATAAGGTGATGTGCCTGTGTGAAGCGAGGCAATGGCAGAAGCACGGTCAACAGGTGTGAAATTATAGGATCCGTTGGTAAAGACCTTACCCTGACTCAGCAGCCGACGGAGTCCCTCGTTGCCGTAGAGTGGGGAGAAGTTCTCCAGATAGTCGGTGCGCAGCTGGTCGATAGTAATGCTTACTACCAGCCGGGGCGCTTGTGCAATAAGCTGTTCCTGAGCCTCGGCGGTGAGCCCCAGGAAACTGAGTAGGGTGATATATAGGTATTTATTCTTCATTGTCAGGCCCATCTGTGTTTAAGATGTAAGTAACATTGCAGCAGCAAACACAATGCCAAACTCCAGATGCCCTCAGCATAATGTTGGAACAGACTGCCTATCAGAAAGAGTACGGCCAGGATGGCAGTAATGCTCCAATAGCGAGTGGCACGGCCTCGGATGACCTTCCACAGGAAGAACCAAGGCAGGGGATTGAGCAGCAGAATCTGCAGATTGACACTCACGGTAGGATGCTGGGAGAAGAGCATCAGGAACAGGATAATGCCCATCACACCGATTATGGTCATCAACAGGGCGTCCCACCATCGGTAGGTGCGCTTCTGGCGCAGTTGGATAAAGAACAGGGCGATGCCTATGAGCAGAAGGATGACCGCACATGCAAGGGGTGATAGTGGAAAACCGCTCTTCACCACCTGTACACCGGCAGGAACGGACATCCGGCGCTCCTTGACCAATGGGCGGAAATTGCCGTCTTTGTATATCTTGGCATGGTCGAAATCGTACATCAGGTTGTAGGGCAGAAACTCCTGCAGGCGCCTGTCGGTAGGACGGTCGGCCAGAATGCCCAGTAATAAGTCATTGCCAAAGGCTGCCCACGGGTTGTTCTTGGTCATCTCGTGAATCATTTCCCTATGAGTAGGGGTATAGCCTTCACGGTCGGCATAGCTCACGGTGCCTTGTATGCATTGCTCGATGATGTCGCGCGCCTTCGTAGTGCAGTTGCTATAGAAATAGTTGTAGCGATAGATGCGGTTTTCGTTCTGCATGTTAATGGCCAGGGCCTGTTGCAAGATGACTTTTTCCTGGTCAGTCAGGTTGAGCACCTGTTCGGTCACCATACTGCCAAAGCGTCGGTATTCTTCTTGGAACAGCCGATAGGGATAGGCTCCCAACTCGTAATCGGTCAGTCCGAAAACGAAACGAAGGGCAAAGAATGGCTTTTTGTAGTCGAAAACTCCATAATTGAAGGCAATATCGAGTCCTCCCTTACGCAAATCGTGATAACGAAGGGCAGTATGCCCATAGAGACTGTAAATTTCGTCATGGGGCTGACAAGTGAGCAGACTGATCTCGACGGAATCCATCCGAAGTGAGTCCTGCTGGGCAATCAAGGGACAAGAAGTGAGCAAAAAAGCACCCACAAAACACCCTTTTAGAGCATTAAAAATAATTTTTAAATGTTTCACGATGCAAAATTAACCTATATTTTCCACTTAACGTTCGATTATTTCGTTTTTTTTCAATAATTTTGCAGTCGATTTTCGAAAAGATAAAGAAAAGAAGCATGAAGAAATTACTTGTAAGTGGCCTCCTGTTGGGCTTTGGCGTAGTGTCGTCAATGGCTCAGAGTGGTACAAAGTCTCCATATAGTCAGTATGGATTGGGTGTTCTTTCTGATCAGTCGCAGGGTTTTAACCGTGGTATGGCGGGTCTGTTCCAGGGTTTACGCAGTGGAAATCAGGTGAACATGCAGAACCCGGCTTCCTACTCAGCAGTCGACTCGCTGAGTATGATTGTTGACTTGGGTGTATCTGGAACATTAACTAATTTCAAGGAAGGCGATGCGAAGGTGAACGCCAAGACCGCCAATTTTGAATACGCTACCGCCCTGTTCCGCATTATGCCGAAATTTGGTGTGAGCGTTGGTATCGTACCTTATTCTAATATAGGCTATTCGTACTCCACGAAACAGAATGTGGGTACATCGAGTACTATTTCAACGACGTCGTTCGAGGGCAAGGGCGGTTTCCGTCAAGCCTATATCGGACTGGGTTATGAACTGTTTAAAGGATTGTCGCTGGGTGTTAACTTCTCGTATTTCTGGGGAGATTTCTCACGTAAGATCACGGTGGCAAGCAGTGACGCCTATGTGAAGACACTGGCAAAAGAGTATAGTGCAGACGCCAGCAGCTACAAACTGGACTTCGGCGCACAGTATCAGCATAAGCTTGGACAAAACGACCTGTTGACCGTTGGTGCTACATTAGGACTGGGACATAAAATCAATGCCGACCCTTGTCTGAGTGTGACGAACTTAGATACACAGACTAATATTGTGGCCGTTTCTGTAGATACTGTTTATAATGGACTTTCGATACCGATGACCATTGGTGCCGGTATTGCCTATTCGCACAACCGTAAACTGACTGTCGGTGCCGACTATCAGTGGCAGCGATGGAGTAAAGAGTCGTTCCCCATTGTCAACGAGGCTAACAATAAGTTCCAATTGTCGGACAATTATTATTCCGACCGCCATAAGATGACTGTCGGTGCCGACTGGATACCTCAGCCGATGAGCCGTCGCTTCTTAAATCGTGTGCATTATCGCATAGGTGCATCCTACGCTACACCTTATTTAAAAATAAAGGGAATGGATGGTCCTAAAGAGATGACGGTGACTGCCGGTTTCGGAATTCCCCTCGTCAACAGCTGGAACAACCGCTCGGTGCTGAATATCAGTTTCCAGTGGACCAACCTGTCGGCAAAGAATCTTGTAACTGAAAATCAGTTCCGTGTCACGATAGGCCTGACCTTCAACGAACGCTGGTTTGCTAAATGGAAAGTCGACTAAGTATTCCCGTCACCTTCCTTGTGTTCCTGTTGCTGGCATCGTGTGAACAGCCACGGGAACATACGGCTCCCGCTATAAACGAACGTGACTCCGTGTCGATGATGACGACCTACGGAGTCAATACGTTGATATCCGACTCGGGTGTCATTAAGTATCGTATCGTGACGGAGCGATGGGATGTGAATACCATTAAGCAACCTACACGCTGGACTTTCGAAAGGGGAATCTTCCTGGAACAGTTTGACCAGAAATTCCATATCGAAGGCTATATTTATGCTGATACAGCTTGGTATTATGACCAAATCAAACTTTGGGAACTGCGTGGCAGAGTGCGTATCCGTAACGTGAACGGACTGGTGTTCCGCAGCGAAGAACTCTTCTGGGATGGACTGAAGCACGAGTTCTATTCACATAAGTACTCAAAAGTGATAACACCTGAGCGCGAACTGGAGGGCACCTATTTCCGCAGCGATGAGCATATGCGGCATTATGAGGTAACCAATAGTGTGGGATCTTTCCAATCGGAAGATTTGGAGCCCGAACCGGAAGAGCCGGCAAAGGAACCGGATAAGAACACGAACGCTGCCGATACTGCTAAGCAGGAGAAACCTGTTCGTCCTGCTGCTGTCAAGCATAAGGCAACAACAAAACCTGTAACACGACCATGACCAATCTGATAATAGGATTACTTGTCACTATGGTGTTCTCCGCCTTCTTCTCGGGGATGGAGATTGCATTTGTATCAAGCAATAGGCTGCGTGCGGAGATGGACCGTGAGAAAAACGGATTGGCGCAACGGGCTATCGCCTATTTCTATCAGCATCCTAACAACTTTGTGAGTACGATGCTGGTAGGCAATAATATCGCACTTGTGATTTATGGTATTCTTTTTGCACGCATCTTTGATGCTACGCTGTTCTATGGATTGAGCGACGGTGTCCGCGTGACTGCCGACACGTTGCTGTCAACGTTAGTAGTATTGTTTACAGGCGAATTTCTGCCTAAGACGATCTTCAAGTCAAATCCCAATACAATGCTGACTTTCTTTGCCGTACCGGCATGGATATGCTATGTAGTGCTTTATCCCATCTCGCGTTTTGCCACCCAACTCTCGCGTGGAATGATGCGTCTGTTCGGCGTCAGGATTCCCAAGGAAGAGCAGGATAAGGAATTCTCGAAGGTTGATCTCGACTATCTGGTGCAGTCGAGCATCGACAATGCCAAAAACGAAGACGAGATTGAGGACGAGGTGAAGATATTCCATAACGCCCTCGACTTTTCTGACACCAAGGTGCGCGACTGTATGGTACCTCGTACGGAGATAGAGGCTGTTAACATAGAAGACTGTACGATGGAACAGTTGCAGAACCGTTTCGTGGAGAGCGGTCACTCTAAACTTGTTGTCTATCGGGAAGACATCGACCATATCATTGGCTATGTCCATAGTTCCGACCTTTTCAAACAGGCCAATTCCCAGTTGACAACCCTCAGTTCCCAGTTGGTGAGAGAGATGCCCTACGTTCCCGAGACGATGGCAGCCAGCAAACTGATGCACACATTCCTCTTGCAGAAGAAATCGCTGGCGGTGGTGATTGATGAGTTTGGCGGCACCAGTGGACTGGTATCGTTGGAAGATATTGTAGAGGAAATCTTCGGTGATATTGAAGATGAACACGACAATACCAAATATGTGGCTCGTGAGTTAGGGGAGGGCGAATATATGCTGTCTGCCCGTCTGGAGATAGAGAAGGTAAACGAGCTCTTCGGCATTAATCTGCCAGAGAGTGATGAATATATGACTGTCGGCGGACTCATTCTCCATGAATATCAGAGTTTTCCGAAACTTAACGAGGTTGTCAAGATAGGACACTTTGAGTTCAAAATCGTTAAAAATACGATGACAAAAATAGAGCTTGTACGACTAAAAGTGACGTCATAAGAGAAATTTTTCGTTTTATCTTTCGCCGTTTGACTAAATTTTTGTAATTTTGTCGGCTGAATTTGAAATTCATCAAAGTAAATAAGTAAAAATATAAATATAAATTATGGCAGCAATTGGAAAAATCAGAAGCTGGGGGCCTGTTCTCGCAACAGTAATCGGACTGGCCCTGTTTGCATTCATTGCCGAGGAATTCTTCCGCTCTTGTGAGTCTACAACCAACGAGAAGCGCCAGCAGGTCGGCGAAGTTTTAGGTAAGAAAATCTCCGTACAGGATTTTCAGTCACTGGTTGACGAGTATCAGTCGGTCATCAAGATGACTCAGGGACGCGACAATCTTTCGGAGGAAGAGCTGAATCAGGTGAAAGACCAGGTTTGGCAGCAGTATGTCAACAATACCATCATGGAGGCTGAGGCCAAGAAGCTGGGACTCACCGTTACCGACGAGGAACTTCAGAATATCCTGAAGGCCGGCACGAACCCCATGCTGATGCAGACTCCGTTTGTTAATCAGCAGACTGGTCGTTTCGACGTCAATCAGCTCACCAAGTTCCTGGCCGACTATAAGAAGGTGCAGGACCAGCCCCAGCAGGCTCAGGTGGCTGAACAGTATAAGCAGATTTACGACTATTGGAAGTTCATCGAGAAGCAGCTTCGTGTAAACACCCTTGGTACTAAGTATCAGGCTCTGCTCTCACAGTGCTTGATTTCCAACCCCGTATCAGCCAAGATGGCTTTCGAGGCTCAGAATCAGGAGAGTGACATCCAGTTGGCTACACTCCCTTACTCAGCAATCAAGGACAGCGATGTTGAAGTGAAGGAGAGCGATATCAAGGCTAAGTACGACGAGAAGAAGGAAATGTTCCGTCAGTATGTTGAGAGCCGTGACATCAAGTATGTTGATTTCCAGGTATTGCCTTCTGCTGCTGACCGTGCAGCGCTGATGAAGACCATCAACGATGCCCGTCAGAAGTTGGAGAGCGGTGCTGCTCCTGCAGAAATCGTACGCAAGGCTCAGTCTCAGATTGCCTACTCAGGAATTGCAGCAACCAAGCGTGCTTTCACTCCTGATGTAGCCACAAAGCTCGACTCAATGCAGGTTGGTCAGGTAACTGCTCCTTTCGAGACAGCTTATGACAATACCATCAACGTTGTGAAGTTGATCAATAAGGTTCAGGCTCCCGACTCAGTAGAGTATCGTCAGATTCAGGTTGGCGGCGCTACTGTTGAGGCAGCCCGCAAGACTGCCGATAGCATCTACACCGCTCTGCAGGGTGGTGCCGAGTTTGAGGCTATTGCCAAGAAGTATGGTCAGACAGGCGAGAAGCAGTGGCTGACATCTTCAATGTACGAGAATGCTCCTTCAGTTGATGCCGATTCTAAGGCATATCTTACAGCCATTACAACCTTGGCTCCCAACGAGATGAAGAATGTTGAGTTCTCACAGGGTAACATTATCGTACAGGTAACCAACCGCAAGGCTATGGTAACAAAGTACGATGCAGCCATCATCAAGCATACCATCGATTTCTCGAAGGATACTTATTCACAGGCTTACAACAAGTTCAGTCAGTATGTCAGCGAGAACAAGACACTGGAAGGTCTTGAGAAGAATGCCCAGAAGTTTGGCTTCAAAGTTCAGGAGCGTAAGGATCTCTTCAACTCAGAGCATAATGTAGCTGGTCTGCGTTCTACCCGTGAGGCTATGAAGTGGATCTTCGATGCCAAGGAAGGCGAAGTTTCTCCTCTCTATGAATGTGGCAACAACGACCACCTGCTGGTGATTGCTCTTACCAAGATTCATCCCGAGGGCTATCGTGATCTCGCTGCAGTTGAGGAACAGCTGAAGCAGGAGGTCATCCGTGACAAGAAGTTTGCCAAGGCTACAGAAATGCTGAAAGGTGTCAACAGCATTGACGCCGCTAAGCAGAAGGGTGCAGTGGTTGACAGTGTTCGTCAGATCACATTCTCTGCTCCTGTCTTCGTACAGGCTACTGGAACCAGCGAGCCCGCTCTGAGTGGTGCAGTTGCATCTGCCAAGGCTGGTCAGTTTAGCGCTGCTCCAGTGAAGGGTAATGGTGGTGCCTTCCTCTTCAAGGTGCTCAACAAGAAACAGCGTGAGGCAGCTAAGTTCGATGCAAAGGCTCAACAGGCTCAGCTGAAGCAGCAGGCTTTGCAGGCTGCAAGCCGCTTTATGAACGAACTTTATCTGAAGGCTGACGTAGTCGATAACCGCTACCTGTTCTTCTAAGATAGTTTCACATATAAGAAAATCCCGATAATTCTTGGCAATTATCGGGATTTTTTGTACCTTTGACTCCGTCGAAGGTACTCTCGTTCGAGAAAACTCAAATAAAATTTGGTTTTCTTCTCACTTATTCGTACCTTTGTGCCCGATTTTGAAATAACATATCATTGCAATGAATATATCTTATAAATGGTTGAAGGAGTACGTGGACTTTGATCTCACACCTCAGCAGGTGTGTGACGCCCTGACATCAACAGGTCTGGAGGTTGACGCACTCGAAGAAGTACAGAGTATTAAGGGAGGACTTAAAGGATTGTATGTAGGTAAGGTGCTGACATGTGAGATGCACCCCAATAGTGATCACCTGCACGTTACGACTGTTGACCTGGGCAAGGGTGAACCTTCACAGATTGTCTGTGGTGCTCCCAATGTGGCTGCCGGACAGAAAGTCATCGTGGCCGACCTGGGCTGCGTGCTGTATGACGGCGATCAAGAGTTTGTCATCAAGAAGTCGAAGCTGCGTGGTGTAGAATCCAACGGTATGATTTGTGCCGAGGACGAAATTGGCATTGGTACCAGTCATGACGGTATCATCGTTCTGCCTGAGGATGCTCAAGTGGGTATGCCTGCTGCGGAATACTATCATCTAGAGAGCGATTGGCTCATCGAGGTGGACATCACTGCCAACCGTGCCGATGCACTGAGCCATTGGGGTGTGGCACGCGACCTCTATGCATGGCTGAAGCAAAACGGTTACCAGACTGCCACCCACAAACCCTGTGCATCGACGTTTACAGTCGATGACCACAGCCTCCCCATCGACGTCGTTATCGATAATACCGAGGCCTGTAAGCGTTATGCATGTGTCAGCATTACCGGCTGTGAGGTAAAGGAGAGTCCTGAGTGGCTGAAGAATAAACTGACAACTATCGGACTGCGTCCTATTAATAATATTGTAGATATCACCAACTACGTGATGATGGCCTTGGGACAGCCGTTGCATTGTTTCGATGCCGATATGGTGAAAGGTCATAAGATTGTGGTGAAGACCATGCCGGAGGGTACTCCTTTCCAGACTCTGGATGGGGTAGAGCATAAACTCTCTGACCGCGACTTGGCTATCTGTAATGCCGAGGAACCGATGTGTATTGCTGGTGTGTTCGGAGGAAAGGGTAGTGGCACGTACGAGACAACGAAGAACGTCGTTTTGGAAAGTGCTTATTTCCATCCAACTTGGATTCGTAAGTCTGCACGTCGTCATGGACTATCTACCGATGCCTCTTTTCGCTTTGAGCGTGGCATCGACCCCAATGGCACCATCGAGGCCTTGAAGTATGCAGCCCAACTCTGCAAGGAGTTGGCTGGCGGTAAGGTGTCAATGGACATCAAGGACGTCTATCCTGAAAAGATAGAGGATGCTGTTGTCGATTTGAAATACGATTATGTGCATAACTTGATTGGTAAAGAGATTGGTGTGGATAACATCAAGAACATCTGCCAGTCGCTCGAAATGCAGATAATGAACGAGAATGCAGAAGGACTTACCATTAAGGTGCCTGCTTATCGTGTGGATGTGCAGCGCCCCTGTGATGTGGTTGAGGATATCCTTCGCATCTATGGATATAATAATGTGGAGATTCCCACACAACTCAAGTCGTCGTTGGTTATCAAGGGCGATGAAGACCAAAAACATAAACTGGCCAATCTGGTCAGCGAACAGCTGGTGGGCGAGGGCTTCAACGAGATATTGAATAACTCCCTGACGAAGGGCGCCTACTATGGTGAGAATGACCACCTCGTCCGTATCATGAATCCGCTCTCAACCGATTTGAACGTTATGCGCCAGACATTGCTCTTTGGTGGACTGGAGAGCATAGAACATAATGCCAAGCGTAAAAACGGTAATTGTCGTTTCTTCGAGTTTGGTAATGTATATTTCTTCAATCCGGAAAAGAAGGACGATGAGAATCCAATGAATGCTTACAAGGAGGAATACCATCTCGGACTGTGGCTGACGGGTAAGCGTGTGGAAGGTTCCTGGGCTCATGCTAACGAGGACAGTTCGTTTGCCGAGTTGAGTGCCTATGTTGAGAATATATTGGCACGCATAGGTGTGCAGCAGGGAATGTTGATTCGCAAGAAATCTCAGAATCCTATTTTCTCTGCCGGTCTGACTATCGAGAATCGTGGCGGTAAGCTGATGTTGGAGATGGGTGTGCTTGCTAAGAAGGTGCAGAAGGCTGCCGATATCGATACTCCTGTTTACTACTGTGAGATGAACTGGACGGCGCTGATGAAATTGCTGCGAAATAAGCAGGTGCTGTTCACTGAGATTGCTAAGTATCCTGCTGTGAGCCGTGACCTTGCGTTGCTTATCGACCAGAACGTAGAGTTTGCTCAGATTGAGGAGATTGCCCGCCAGACGGAGAAGAAACTGCTGAAGAAAGTGGAACTCTTCGACGTTTATGAGGGTAAGAACCTGCCTGCTGGCAAGAAGAGTTATGCTGTAAACTTCATTCTGCAAGATGCAGAAAAGACCATGGGCGATAAGCAGATTGACGCTATCATGCAGAAACTCATTGCTAATCTGAAGAAGCAACTGGGCGCAGAGTTAAGATAATTTTGTAATATCGAAATATTGAAAAATAAATAATTTATGGGAAGAGCATTTGAATATCGCAAAGCTGCGAAACTGAAGAGATGGGGCCACATGGCCAAGACGTTTACAAAGATCGGTAAGCAGATTGCCATTGCTGTGAAGGCAGGCGGTCCAGAACCCGATATGAACCCTGCATTGCGTGCTATTATTGCCAATGCTAAGCGTGAGAATATGCCGAAGGATAACATCGAGCGTGCTATCAAGAATGCAATGGGTAAAGACCAGAGCGATTATAAGGAGGTGACTTACGAGGGATATGGTCCTCACGGAGTGGCCATCTTTGTTGACACCTTGACCGACAACACTACCCGTACCGTTGGTGACGTTCGTTCTGTGTTCAACAAGTTCAATGGTAACCTGGGTACACAGGGATCGCTGTCGTTCCTGTTCGACCACAAGGCCGTGTTCACCTTCAAGAAAAAAGATGGTCTTGATATGGACGAACTGATTCTCGACCTGATTGACTATGGAGTAGAAGATGAGTACGACGAGGACGAGGAAGAGAACTCAATCACCATTTATGGCGACCCACAGTCGTTCGGCGCTATTCAGAAGCATCTTGAGGAAAATGGTTTCGAGGTGACAGGTGCTGAGTTTACTCGCATTCCAAACGACCTGAAGGACGTGACTCCAGAGGAGCGTGAGACCATCGACAAGATGATTGAGAAGCTTGAGGATTTCGACGATGTACAGACCGTGTACACAAACATGAAACCTGAAGTTGTTGAAGAGTAATGGCAACGAAGCATATCTCGTACGAAACTCAGGGCACGTGCTCGAAGATGATTGACGTGACGTGCGACGAGAATGATGTCATCCAGCAGGTGTTCTTCCTCGGAGGTTGCAACGGCAACCTGCAAGGCATCAGTCAACTGGTGTGCGGACAGAAGATTGACGATGTCATCAAGAAAGTAAACGGAATCCGTTGTGGAACAAAGAATACCAGTTGCCCCGACCAGTTGTGCAGGGCTTTGGAGCAATTAAAGAAACAACCGTTAGAAGCCTAAGTGCTTCTAACGGTAATCTTTTTCTTGGAAGGTAGCCTCGAAGAGCTTTTCTCCTTTCTTCTTTTTCGAATAGTAAGTATAGCGGAAGTTATACCCGGCATCCTTATAGGGTTTCATGGCTGTGGCATTCTTCAGCTGTTGCAGCATCTGATCGCGGGGATTGTTGTGGCGGATGACGGCAGTATCGTCAATAGCTCCTTCCAATGTGTATGAATATATTAAGGTGTGTGTCGATTCATCGAAACTCATACTGTCGATAGTCACACCCTTGGCAATTGGGGCAGGACAGTTCTTCTTCGAATATTCCTTTGCTTCACGGGCACAACGCTCTTCTAAAGTCTCCTGGCAAGCTGTCATCAGAAGAACTCCTGCAATCACAATCAAAAGCTTTTTCATCGATGCTTATTTTTGTTATAGTTCGTAATTTCTGCAAAATTAATAAAATAAAATGGTAAAGATAGGTAGCAATCTCAATTTTTTTTCGTAATTTTGCAAAAGATTGTACATATCAGACTTATGGAGCATATTAGAAACTTCTGCATTATCGCACATATTGACCACGGGAAGTCGACTTTGGCAGACCGCATGCTTGAATTTACTAAGACGATTCAAGTGACTGAGGGTCAGATGCTTGACGATATGGATTTGGAAAAAGAACGTGGCATTACCATCAAGAGTCATGCCATCCAGATGGAGTATATGTACAAGGGTGAAAAGTATATTCTTAACTTGATTGATACTCCGGGACACGTTGACTTCTCTTACGAAGTTTCACGTTCCATAGCAGCCTGCGAGGGGGCGCTGCTGGTAGTTGATGCAACGCAGGGTGTGCAGGCTCAAACCATCTCTAATCTCTATCTCGCCATCGATCACGATTTGGAGATTATCCCCGTTATCAATAAGATAGATATGCCCAGTGCAATGCCCGACGAGGTGGAGGATGAAATTGTTGAACTCATTGGTTGTGATGCCTCTGACATTATCCGTGCCAGTGGAAAGACAGGTGAAGGTGTTGAGCAGATTCTTGATGCCGTCGTCGAACGTATTCCTCATCCCGAGGGCGACCCAACGGCACCGTTGCAGGCATTGATTTTCGACTCAGTATTTAATTCATTCCGTGGCATCATTGCTTACTTTAAGATTGAGAATGGTAGTATCCGTAAGGGTGAGAAAGTGAAGTTCTTCAATACTGGTATGGAGTATGATGCTGACGAGGTGGGTGTGCTGAAAATGGATATGATACCCCGTCAGGAACTGCGCACTGGCGATGTGGGTTATATCATCAGTGGCATTAAGAATTCGAAGGAGGTGAAGGTGGGCGATACGATTACCAGTGTGGCTAACCCTTGCGATAAGGCCATAGAGGGATTCCAGGAAGTGAAGCCTATGGTCTTCGCAGGTGTTTATCCCATCGACCCCACTGACTATGAGAACCTGCGTGCCTCGTTGGAGAAACTACAGCTCAACGACGCCTCCCTGACGTTCACCCCTGAGACATCTGTTGCTTTGGGCTTTGGTTTCCGTTGCGGTTTCCTTGGACTGCTCCACATGGAGATTGTACAGGAACGCCTGGACCGTGAGTTCGATATGGATGTCATCACAACGGTTCCTAATGTTACCTATATGTGCTACGATAAACAGGGTGGGGTGAAGGAGGTTCATAATCCTTCAGGACTACCTGATCCTACACTCATCGATCATATCGAAGAACCATATATCAAGGCCAGCATCATTACTGCAGCCGACTATATCGGTCCTATCATGACGCTTTGTCTCGACAAACGAGGCGAACTCATCGACCAGCAGTATGTCAGTGGCAATCGCGTAGAACTGCGCTTCATGTTACCTTTGGGTGAGATAGTGATTGACTTCTACGATAAGCTGAAGTCTATCTCCAAGGGCTATGCCTCGTTCGACTATCATGTTGACTGTTTCCGCCCCTCAAAACTGGCAAAGCTGGACATCCTGCTCAATGGTGAATCGGTTGACGCACTTTCGACGCTCACCCATCAGGACAATGCTGTCAGCTTTGGCCGTCGCATGTGCGAGAAACTGAAGGAACTCATACCGCGTCAGCAGTTTGATATTGCTATCCAGGCTGCAATCGGAGCAAAGATTATAGCCCGCGAAACGGTGAAACAGGTGCGCAAGGATGTGACAGCCAAATGTTATGGCGGTGACGTGAGTCGTAAGCGTAAACTCCTTGAAAAGCAGAAACGCGGTAAAAAGCGCATGAAGCAAATCGGTAATGTGGAAGTGCCTCAGAAGGCTTTCCTCGCTGTATTGAAGTTAGACTAAAACAAAATTATTATAGAACACTGAAAATCCAATAGAGAAAATGACGACACTAGGACTGACACCACGCGACGTCGCACGTGAATTAGCAAGACGTTACAGTACGATGACACATGATGAACTCGATGTACTGGAGAGTATTTTGGTACCCATGAAATATCAGAAAGGCGAAATCATCCTCAAGGAGGGCGAGGTTTGCCGGAATATTTATTGGGTAGTCAAAGGCTTAGTCCGTCAGTTCTATTTTAAGAATGGTAAGGAGCTTACTGAGTATATGGCTACCGAGAACACCATCTGCATGTGTATTGAAAGCCTTTTTAAGGAGGAACCCACTCATTTGCAGATTATGGCGCTTGAGCCAACCATCATCTATGCCTTGCCCAAGGCATCCTTAGAGCAGGAGGCAATGAAGAACGTGAACATTCAGATGCTCTATCGTAAGATATTGGAGGAGTCGCTCATCTTCTCGCAGATTCATGCCGATATGCTCCGCTTTGAGTCTGCCCAGGACCGTTATGCCAAGTTGGTGAAGCGTAGCCCACAGCTTGTTCTCCGGGCTCCGTTGGTCTATATCGCCAGTTATCTCCAGATGACACCGGAAACCCTCAGCCGTGTTCGCACCTCGGCCCTGTTGGAGGATAAATAGTCATTCGGGCATAACTATCTTTTGATTATTATAGTTCTTTCTAAAAGTTCCTATTCTGCCAGAATTTTTTGGTAGGCGAGTCTTTCGTCACCAGATGGAAGGTAGATAATGCCGCAATAAGTAAAACCGTGCTTTGCTATATTCATAAACCAAAATGCCCCATGTTGCATTGAGAAATGCTGAATTATCTTGGAACGTAGGGCAACCTCAATCCGTTGGATAGCAGAAAAAAGCAACTGTCTCAGTTTGTTGTCAAACTCATAAAGTGCCAGGGGATTATGGGATGGCTAACATAGCCAACTGTTTATATGCCGTTTTCAATGCAATTCAACATTAAAGATAGAGAGACTATTACTTGTCAAGCCTCTCTATCTTTATAAATGGAATCCATGATGATCTGACATCTTTTGTTCTTCAATTTGTCGTTCTAGTTGCTGCTTGATCCATAGAACTATGGGTGACATGTTAACTGTGAGTTGTAGTTTGTCTTGAGTAAAAAAGAAGGGATAGACACCTGTTTCCCTACGAGACCTCAAAATAGGGGGTCTCGAGTCAAAAGGGGCATTGACTCGAGTCAATTCATGATTTGGCTCGAGTCAAATTGGATAGGGGCGCTGTAACTGGTACCTCTTTCACTCAAATGATGAAGGAAAGAAAAGCTATAGGTGAAAAGATGTCAGAGCCTGACATCCATTTGTTCTCAATCTGTAAGGAAAACGGAATCGTAATATGATGTATACTCATTAACTCAAACAATGAGTTGAGTTAACTTGATTTATCGATTGAGTTAATTCGATTGATCAAACGAGTTAACTCACGGTTTTTGAGTAGAAAAATGAAATGGGAAGCAAAGTAAAGAAATTTCGTGTAGGGGCACAAAAATAGTGCTGAATTTTCAGCGCTTTCTTCGTAGTCGATAGGGGAATCGAACCCCTGAAAACAAAAGCAAACAAAAGAAATGTAAACCACTGAATATCAGGCATTTATAAAGATAGTAAATTTTCCTTTGTTTTACTAAAATGCCTATTTTTGACATTAGGGCGTTAAAATTAACACCTTATTAACACCCCAAATCAAATAATTGTTGTACCTTTGCAGCCGAAAAGGAAAACAAAAGAAAATTAATCATGGCAGAAACCAG
>ONDP01000045.1 GCA_900316645.1 uncultured Prevotellaceae bacterium | reverse complement strand
GTATGACTTATCAGTGACTGACCCTTACTATATTGAACTGTTGAACGAGAAACGAGTTAATATTGGTAAACAGTCAGATGTGTATGTAACGTTATCGCTTGGACTGGTCTACGAGGAACGTCATCATAAACTCATTGCAGCTGTCATAACACCTTCATCGAACGGTGATCAATCGACAACAAACAAAGTTCTGAACGAGAAACAAGATGTTCATGAAGTCTCTGTGGTGCTACTGGCAAAAAAAGAGCGCAGAACCATCAAGAAAGCCTTCGTAGTGCCAAGTCAGAATGGATATGCCCTCTGTTTTCGTAGGAAGGATGGCGGTGAAGATTTTTTGCCAATTGATGAAGGTTCTAATGTTCAAGCATGGCAATCGATAGCGCCTAAGTCGATACATATTGTTACATATAGTGACAATAGGAAATTTGTAAGAATTCGTGTTCAAAAGGAGGAACTTTTGAAATGGATATTGAAGATTTTTCGAATTCCTAAATTCTCTTAATATAAATCCTATTTCTGCATAAAGGTGTGGGATTTTTCGTATCTTTGCAGTTTGGAATATTAGGATAAGTAAATGAATCAGACATATAGCGTAGAAAAATATATAGAGAGCCGCGTCATCGGCAGGCTGGAACACATGTGGTACAGTTGTACGTGGGAGCAGGAAAACAATATCAAGAGAGATCCTGAATATGGATGTATTCTGCACAAGAAGATGTTACCCTATTATGGAATGTACCTCAATGGCGACACGCGCCTGTGCAAGAAGAACATGGAGAACATCCGGCTGTTCATGAAAAATGTGATTGAGGAAGACAAGGAGTTTGGCGCATGGGCCTCTCAGCAAAACCTAATCGCCATGGCTGAGGGATGGGGTGATAATATGCAGCGCATAGAGGAGCCCAAGCGTATGAGCCAGTACTTTCAGGTGTTGGAACATTTGTTTAATACAGGGTGTCAGCAAGACTGGAAGAAACTGTCTGAAGAACTGGAAGAGGATTTGTTCAAAGCAGAGGTGTATAGCGATTACAGGACTGACGAACTGTTGAGCGTGCTGCATGCCTTTACGATGATTATGCAGCAGGACTGGACGCACAACGAGAAATGGGAGCAATTCGGTTTGCTCACTAAGCATTGGAAGTTCCTGAAATACTACTACTCCATCATGATCCGTCATATCGTGGGCGTGAAATATACGCGATGGACGGACGTAACAGATACCGTTATGAAATCGAGTAGTTCGTTCTTTCCCCACCTGCACATTTACTATTGTGGTCTGACAGAACGGATAGGCAGTCTGGGTCTCGACTTCAAGCACTTCAAGAAGCTGGACGATATGCGGATGAAGATGCTTTCCGTAGTGAATAGCCACGAACCCTCAGAGGCACTTTACACGCTTTGTGATGCATTGTTCCCTGCCGACTTCCAGCGGATGCTGAATGAGCATCGCCCCAAAACCTATGGTGAGCTGGAGGATGAGAACAAACGAAAGGATAAGATTCTCGAAGAGCTGCGTCAAGAGAATCAAGAGACACGCGACCAGATAGAACGGTTGACGAGGAAATACAGGGCCGCTATTGAGGCCTCCATACCCATTGAGGATATAGAAAGAGAGTTGTTAAGTCTGCCTATTAACACGGCTTGGGACATTTTCTGCTCGCTGAATGAGTTGCTTGCCGATCATGATGTGTGGCGCAGCTACGATCGCCAAATCCGCAAGAAACTTAAGTCAAAATTCAACGAGGAAGAGGCTAAAAAAGAGAAACTTTATGATGTCATGGAGAAGGTGGCGAACAAACCTACCAAATACATCGATAAGTTTCTCAATTCTGGTGCGTATTACGACAACGATGGTGCTACCATCATACCTTCGATGGACAAAAACAAAGTAGAACATCCTTATTTAGTAGCAGAAGCCAATGACTAAGATACGTAATTTCATAAATACTGGAGGTACATATAACGATAACTCCGAGTCGATAATAACGATTAGTCCTGAGGGGACTAAGGTGGAGCAGCACTTGCATCCGCAGGAAAAGTCTGTGGCAAGCGACAATAGCACTTGTGCAGAAAGCCCTGTATATCTGTCTGACGAGAGAGGTGCCAAGATTGATATCATTAGGGTTTTTAATGTGCTGTATGAACTGGGCATGTTTCATGGTAAGGATGGTGCCAAGCTATTGAAGAAAGACTTCTTTACGGCTATGGGCAAGGCCATCAACAAAGACTTGTCGAACTACGACAAAGACCTGTCTCGCTCTACATCTGATAGTACTGCACTCGAAAAGCATCTGCGTATTTTCGTAGAAATGAAAAAGAAGATGGAGGAGATTTGGAATTCGAAATAACCAGTCACAAATTCTTGCTTAGGCAAGCGTCCCATAGGGCCGAGCGGTGACCAGTCAAAAGAAGTTATCACAATTTGTGATTAGTTACATAGGGTTTACGAAAAAATAAGTAATTTTGCAGGCAAAGAGCATGTGACTCGCAATAACAAATAACGAATAATTGATAATGATGGACAGAAATACATTTATTACCGACCCTAAGTACAAACAATGGGTCAACGATATAGAGCAACGATTTAGGAGCCAACAAATAAAGGCCGTCGTGCAAGTAAACTCCTGCAAGATTGAATTCTATTGGAGCATAGGGCGCGACATCTGCGAAATGAATGTAGAGCAACGTTATGGAGAAGGAGTAATAAAAACTCTTAGTCAGGACTTGCGTATGAGAATCCCTGAAGTAAAGGGGCTTACCCCCGGAGGATTGTATTATTGCAAGCGCTTCTATCTCCTTTATAATAAGGTATTTGAGATTTTTCCCCAAGTTGAGGAAAAATCTGTTCCCCAACTTGGGGAAATATTGACACCGCTGCATTCTGTCTCGATAGAGACTAAAGTTCTGCCACTGAACATTTTTGCAATACCTTGGGGACACCACAAAGTGTTGATTGACCATTTCGAGAGCGAACCTCGGAAAGTTCTGTTTTATGCTGCAAAAACACTGCAGAATGGATGGTCGAGAGCTGTGCTTGAAAATATGATTGGCGACAAAGGCAAAAACAACGGTTTGTACGAGCGACAGGGTAATGCTGTCAATAATTTCCCTGCAACTTTGATGCAGCCAACTGGCGATTTGGCAAAAGAACTGATTAATGACCCTATCAATCTGTCGTTTGTCAAACTGAGAGAATCACTTAATGAAGACAACCTGAAACAAGCAATGGTGCGCCACGTCAATGAATTGTTATTGGCACTGGGGTCAGGTTTTGCATATATGGGGAAAGAGTATCTGCTGAGTATTGCAGGCAAAGAACAATTCTCGGACTTGTTGTTTTATAATACCCGTATCCATGCATACGTAGTCGTAGAGGTAAAGATTTCAGAGTTTGAATCCTCATATCTTGGGCAGTTATCAGGATACATGTCGATGGTGAACCATATATTGAAGACAAACATTGACAATCCAACTATCGGGCTTCTTATATGCCGCAGCAAAAATAATATGTTTGCACAATATTGCCTAGAAGGCTACAGTCAGCCCATAGCAGTTACAGCCTACGAAGGCATAGAGATATTGCCAGTAAACTTCAACGACACACTACCTAGTATTGAAGATTTGCAAAATGAGATAAAACAGGAAGAAAAATCATCGTAGGGTTTACATAGGGTTTACGAACCGCCCCACGAAAACACCGTAAATTTGCACCCGTAAGACGGAAAGTCCGTTCTTGCGGGTGCTTTCTTTTGTTGGAGCAATCTTTCATTGGAGCACTTGGCTGGTAAATAAGTAATCAAATGTTTAACCCGAGTTGTGTGAGAGTTACCTAGGAGAAAAGTCGACAAACTCAACACTGCTCACAACAACTTCGGAAAAATGAAAGAGATAACTCTTAGAATGAATGACGAGATGGCTGTGCTGGTGAAACAACTGGTAAGTCATCTGGAGGGTGTGGAGATAGTGTGTGCTGTGGACAGTGATGTGAGTGTGGATGATCTTGCAAAATGTGCAAGAGAGGCTTTTGACTTGCTGCTGGCAGACGGTGCTATACGCAGACCTCGCGACTATGCATGGATTATGATGGCGATGAACCAAGGTTTCGTCGATGACTTTGAACCATTCCGTTCACATCAGGATTACATTGACTATCTGAAGGAGATTGGTCTGCAGAACGTTCCCTCGCGTACAACATTATATAACGCGGAGATTAATACGTTGGGGGAGTATCCAAATTGGATGTTTCTGGACTACCCAACAGCATCGGAGGCATTGAGGCGAACGAATCTTGTAAAGCAGTTTTTGGGTGCTTACAGAAAGTCGAAAAGAGTCTTGTTGAACAAATAGTTGAACAAATCGGTTTAGGTTGGACAAGTAGTTGAACACGCTGATTATAAAGCTTTTAGGATTCGGAAATACGACGTACTTTTGCAGTGTTGAAGAAATAAAAGATAATAATAATGAAGATGAAACGGAAAAAAGCAAATGAAATGGTGGCCAATGATTTTGGCATCATGGTGAAGAAGTGTTGTGGGTCGTGCTGCAACCGTGTATTTGACGATCAGGAGCGACGCTGCTGCCTGCTGACAGGGAAACATGTTAGGAACTGTGCAGTGTGTGACGACTGGTCGATGAGCGACGGGCTGAAAAAACTGGGCTGCCAGCGTGGTAAGGTGCAGCGCAGGGAATATCAGCTTTCTCTGATGGAGGTACGCACCTCTGAACTTAACGCTATAGACATGGGGAAGGAAATGGAACCTGCGAGCGTAGAAAGCATACGAAGGGATTTCGAACAGAAACACGGATCGAGATACCTGTTACATTAAAAAGAATGGTGCGCATGCACTAAGTAATGAATCTTGAGAGATGCGGAGGGAGTCAATTGAGCATCCGGAAACGGATGTAGGGCCCAATCTCAAAGCTGACCTCAGCAAAACTCAAGTATCAATGAGGAAATTTATTTTTATCATTAATGCCATCGAGCTGTTGCAATTGCTCATGAGTGGCAAATGTGTACAAGGCGTATTGTACATTGACAAAAACACTGGATTGCTAACCTTCAGGGCTTACAACCGTAAACCGAGGAATCAAGTGAGTGACAAACTGATACACCAGTTGGAAATGGGCTGGGTGAAGGAGTCTGCGGAGAAGTACAAGCTGTTCATCAGTGTGTATAAGAAACTGGGACTGGCTCGCATTCTGAGCATCCTCGACCGAGAGACAAAAGAGGCGAAGAATGCCTTGTTTGACAAAGAACTGATTGACAGCATTTAAGTATGTTTTGTACACAAGATAACCAGTATTTTTCTCCCGCAGTACCAGGTACTCGGGAGAAATTCGACGAGATTTTGGATTCGCCTCAGGTGAGGTGGAAGATTGAGAGCATCAGACAGCTACGCCAGCCTGGAGCCATCAAGGTGTGGGGTTCGAACTCGGAATATCAGAAGTTTTGCATCAAAGAGGGTGAAAAGAAAAAGACCGGTGAGGCGTTCAAGTCGCTGACTGACGAAGAGAAACTTGTGCGCTTTGCTACGTCGCTGAAGGAGAGTCTGCCGTGTCTGATATTCGGTGCCCGTGAGTTTGACGAATTGCCGATGAAGAAAAACCCCGACAGGAAGATGCGTCGGCGCGTGTTGGAAGGCATCCATCTGAGCGGACTGTTTATGTTCGACGTTGACCATGTGGACAATCCGCAGGAAATCTACGAGCGTACGAAGGCAGAAGGCTTTCCCTGGGAGGTGGTGATGGCTCATAAGACATCGTCGGACAAGGGACTGCGGTTAGTCTGCAAGGTGAGGAAGGAACTTGGCAATATTGCCGACAATCAGATAGAACTGGCCAAGGCTCTCGGGGTAAAGGCGGATGCCAGTTGCATTGATGCCTCGCGAATTTCGTATGCTCCTATGAGGGCCGATGTTTACTACCTGAACATGGAGGAACTGCTGAATTACTATGATAAGGAGTTCGACGAGAAATTAAGTGGAGAATATCGCCAGCGTCATACCGACCCTATTGACAAGACGCATAGTTTTGAAGACCCTCTCTTGTCCTCCTGTTTAGAGGGAAGCGGTAAGAAGGAAGATGTAAGAAGAAATAATTCAGAAAATAACGATGAAAACAATGAAGAAAAAGAATTGTACTACAGAGGTGTCAGTTACAAAGACATCTGTGAAGCGTGGCAGGCCTCGCAAGGTGGGGCTCCATCCTGTGGAGATCGCCACAGAACAATGCTTCAAATGGCTCTCGACCTTAGGTATATCTGCGACAACAACCCCGAGAGCGTCGATAGGGTGCTTAAACTGTGTGGATTTGTGCAGGAAATCATCCGGGAACGAGGAGAGGAGGAAGTCTGGTCGGTTGCTGATACGGCTTGTGAGCGAAGAATGTACAAAGACATCCCGAAGAGGATGCAAGGGGTGCTTGAAAGTGTTGGTATACGTGCCAACCAGCCCTTCACGACTGGAAGGGCTGTGGCAGATGCTCAAATCCCTTACGAGCAGTTCGCTCAAAGGCTGGAACCTCTCCTTTGCGCCCCTTATGCCGACGCCACTCAGGGGGTGACGCGTCAGAACTGGCTGGGTGCTGTGTTTGCTGCCGGGGTCATGTATTGCACGCTGATGACGCGCTGCTGGTATGAGCATTTCGACGGAGAGCGACAGCGTATGAATCCACAGGTGCTCATCATCGGTCATCCTGCCTCGGGTAAGTCGTTTGCCAAACATCTGGACGACCAGATTATGAGTTCGATGCGGGCGATGGACGAGGAGGTAAGAGCACAGGAGACGCGCTACAAAAAAGAACAGAAGAAACGCGGCACATCGTCGAAGGCTCAGAAACAGGATGCGCTGGTTGAGCCAGAGGGCATGATACGCTATCTGCCTACAAAGACATCGAACAACATTTTCTTCCGACGATTGAAGCGGGCGAAGGAGATAGTGAACGGTGAGACGCTGCCCCTGCACCTGTATATGTTCGACTCGGAACTTGATTCGTCGATATCAGCGCAGAGCGGTGGGGCTTGGATAGGCAAGCACGACTTGGAACTGAAGGCTTTCCACAACGAACTGAGTGGTGTGGACTATGCTAACGGCGACTCTATCAACGACATCCTGCCTGTGTATTGGAACAGCGTGACGACTGGTACAACGGTGAGCTTGCACAAGAAGTTCACATTGCGGAATATCAACGACGGACTTTGCAGTCGTGTGGCAATCTTTCAGATGGAACGGCAGAACTTCCAGATGGTTCGTAAGAGGATGGTGGACAGGAAAGCCAACGAGCAGATGAAGCAATGGGGCTTTAAACTGGAACAGTTGCATGGCGAACTGCCCTTGGGACGATTGGTTGACCATGTGTATGACCTTTGCGAGCTGTCGGCTCAGGAGGCAGAGGCAGCTAACGACTTTGTGCTTGACTATCTGAGAAAGCGTGCTGTGTTTTATGCTACATGGTTTACGGTGCCTCGCATTGTCTGCCGGCAGTACGAGCAGTTCAAGAAGACTGGTCAACTGGACATCACTGACGACGATCTGAAGTTTTCCACGCTGATATATGATGCTGTTATCTATTTCCAGGACTATTTCTTCGGACAGATGCTGCAGGACTCATGGGACAATGCCGAACGTGAGTATGTGCCCCGACGCAAGAACTCGAAGAATGCTGATGCGTATCGTGAATTGCCGGAAATGTTTACAGCCAAGGATATCGTAGCGTTGATGGGAATAGAAACTGAAGCCGCAAGCAAACAATGTCAGCGCTGGCTGAAACATGGCTTCGTGGAGCGTGTAAAACAAGGTAAGTATAAGAAGATCTTTAAAGAAATAATGGTATGAAACAAGCAAGAGGAATGCGGAACAATAATCCGCTGAATATTATTAAGAGTGAGAAAATTAATTGGCAAGGGGAGGTGAAGCCTTCGACGGACCCGAACTTTGCCCAGTTTGAAACCTTGGAGTATGGACTGAGAGCTGCTTTTAAGTTGCTGCAGACGTACTATACGAAGCATGGGTGCAAGACCATTACGCAGATCATCTCACGATGGGCACCGGAGACGGAGAACCAGGTGGTGGCGTATATCAAGGCAGTGAGTCAGCGTACGGGGATTGCCCCCGACGCTCCACTGCCGCCGATGAAACCGGAAACGCAGGTGCTTTGGTGCGACATCGTGCTGGCTATGGCGATGGTGGAGTGCGGACTGAATGGCAGGGAACAGCAGGAGCTGGTGCCGTATGTCGTTCGTGGGTGGATACTGAAGAAGTGAGAAAAGCCTCTCCCCAACCCCTCTCCAAAGGAGAGGGGCTTTTTGTTAACCAAACACAGGAAAATACTAGTATTCCGATTTTTCTCGTCTGATTTTTTGTTTGAATCAGAATTTATAATTATCTTTGCAGTGAAAACAATAATGATAAATTCTTATGAGCACAAATGCTTTGAATGTAACATCGCCTGCCTGTGCACGATATTGGTCGGAGCTGAAAGACTTGAGCAACAAGGAGAAGATAGAGCTGATAGCCCTACTGAGCAGTTCTATGACAGCTGATGATGAAGAATCCACTTCCCACAAAAAAGGCTGGGCCAGCCGTTTTGCGGGAACATGGAAGGACTCTCGTTCCGCAGAAGAAATAGTCCGTGACATCCATTCTGCGCGTACCACTAACTCATTTGATGTTGAGCTATGAAAGGTTATTTGCTCGACACCAGCACCTGTGTGTTCCTGCTCAGAGGTAACCGCAATGTTGAAGAGAAGCTCAACGAGATCGACGATTTCGACCTGCTAATAGGAAGTGCAGCAAAGGCTAAGGGTCTCGTGGTGGTAACTCACAACCGCAAGCACTTTGAGCACATCGAAGGTATTCAAATTGAAGACTGGGTATAACCTATTCATCTTACTCAAACGTCAAGCGTGTGACATGTACCAGATTCTGAAGTGAACCCAGAAAGTTGGACACAACTGAAAGGTTCAAAATGAAAAAAGATTTTAGTTTAGAAGAAAAACTAGCAGCAATTAAATTGGTAGAGCAA
>ONDP01000040.1 GCA_900316645.1 uncultured Prevotellaceae bacterium | reverse complement strand
TGGCTGATGGAAGAACCAGGCGATAAGCGGAGCTGACAGGAAAAGCAGCACGTAAAGCAAACCTCCCATCAGGATATTAAACCAAAACACACTATTATATTGCTGTGCTGTAGGCTGCTTTTCGTTGATAAGCGCTGTAGAGAATCCACTCGACTGCAGATTGCCAGCGATGGCAGTAAAAATGACCAACATGCCAACCAAACCTGTATCCTCTGGAGTAAGCTGTCGCAGCACAATGATGCCAATAAGCAGATTCAGCACCTGCATGGTACCATTATTAATTCAAATTCCCTGTCGCCATTTACCTGTATTTCTCAGGATCGACAGTTTTCGTGGCGTCAGCAACCAGTTCTGTCAGATATTCGCGCACTCTTTTAAGGCCGTCGCCGCCGGGGCGCGCATTACTACCACTGGAATACACCCTCGCCCCTTCCGAAAACGTAGCCTCGAAATGCCACATATAACCGTCCAGCACCTCGAACACAGGGCGATAGTGCTCCTTATACTTCATCATCTTCTCTTCCACGATAATCTGTTTCAGCTTCTCCAGCTCCTCCTTACCAATCTTCTTCTGGTACAGGTCGCCATAGCTTTCCTTCATGGCTATCACTACGAAAGTGCCGTTGGGCAGTTTCTCCACGCGTCCAAAATACTCATAGCCAGCCATCGTACCACTCTTGGTGTATTCCAGCAGCACCAACTGACCCTCCGGAGCCTTTGTGCCGCAGCACAGCAGACTCATCATCGTCCCTATCATGCAAAACAAGAATTTCTTCATAGCCTCATGTTTTTATTGATATCTCGTTGCAAAGATACTTAAAAATTTGAAAAAGAAGAAATCTAGGAGATGATATTTCATCGGGCTGGATAATTTTGATTAGATGAACTGCAAAAACATATAACCATATAACCCAATAGGGCGCAGACGCCTGTATATCGGTGATGAAGGTGGGTTATATGATGCCTGAACATATAACCTACATATAACTCCGACCCAGTAGTCAGTATCATACTGTTAGAATTTTTCATAATCGTCTTGCCGTGATTGCCAAATAGCATCAAACAGCCGATAAAAAGGGCGTTTTTGCGCGTAGGCGGACAAAAAATATTTTCCTCGCCTGCCAGAATTTTTTCTTCCCTTAATGCTCGCAATTTTTCCCCTTAATGGGAACAATTGTTAGAATTAATGGAATTTGCGAATGTAAAGAAAATTCCCATATCTTCGATTTGCTGGACGAATTTAAGTGTTAAAATCAGCAGAAATAGATGCGAAAAATGCAAGTTTTGGGGGCGAAAATTCGTGAAGCGCAAATTTTTTTTGTATCTTTGCAGTCGCTAGCCTTGACCATTGGAGGTTGCTATGAAAAATTCATTGGCCAGGAAAACACGAGAGTTATAAACTGATCTATTAACAATTTAAAAAACTTTATTTCATGAGTCAAGAAATGACTATTCATGGTGAGACACTTTGTGCCTCACAGGAGAAAGCTCTCACAGTTGAGCTGTATCTCCAAGACCGTTTTGAATTCCGCAGCAATGTGCTCAACGGCAAAGTGGAGTTTCGCTGCAAAGGCAAGACGGACGATGTGTTCCGTCCGCTGACGGAGCGAGCCCAGAACAGCATTGTGCTGAATCTCTTGCGCGAGGATGTTTGCGAGGAAGGCAGTCCTCAATCGCTCGTCAAACTCTACCTGAATTCTGAGGAGGTTGAGGTGTACGACCCTATCCGCGACTATCTGGAGCACCTGCCCCAGTGGGATGGGCGCAACTATGTGGCTGACCTTTTCAGCCGACTGCCTGGCATTACCTCAGAGCAAGCAGGCTACTTGGCCGTCTGGCTCCGTTCAGCAGTTGCCCACTGGTTGCAGCTGGATACGCTGCATGGGAACGAGTGTGTGCCCACACTGATAGGCAGTCAGGGATGTGGCAAGACGACCTTCCTGCGTCGCCTGTTGCCTCAGCACCTGCGCCAGTACTATCTGGACCACCTGAATCTCTCGAACAAGTTCGACAAGGAGATGGCGTTGACCAACAATCTGCTGGTGAACCTCGACGAACTGGATGCCATCCGTCCAACGCAGCATGCTGCCTTGAAACAGACGCTCTCGAAGAGCAAGGTGAACGGACGCCCCATCTATGGTGCCTCGCAAGAGGACAGGGCGCGTTATGCCTCGTTCGTGGCGACGACGAATAATCCCCATCCACTGACGGATGCCACAGGAAGTCGTCGATACATCTGTGTGCAGATACCCGACGGGCACTATATTAATAATGTGGGCGAGATTCCGTATGACCAACTCTATGCACAGGTGGTGCATGAAGTGGTGGAAGAAAAGGCGCCCTATTGGTTCTCGAACGACGAGGTTGCCCGAATCCAGGAACTGAACCAGAACTTTCAGGAAAAGAAGGATATGGCGGAGTTGGTAAAGGCCTGTTTCCGTAAGCCTAAGGAGAACGAGGACTACCAATCAATGGACAGCACAGCACTATTGGAGATTATCAAGAAGGATTATCCCAGTATTCAGATCAATCGCAGTGCACGCATCTGTCTGGGATTGACGATGAAGGAGTTGGGTTTCACCCACACAAATCCCAAGAACGTTCCTCATTATCAAGTGATACCAGTCAGGGCTGCATAACGATAGGTTAGATGTAGGTTACATGTGGGTTATATGTTGGGGCGACATATAACCCACCTCACTTCCCTTTAAACATCGGCATTTGAGCCCTGTTGGGTTATATGGTTAGGAGTTTTTCACATCGAAATCTTCACTTCTCTTGCCAAGATCTTGCGGACAAACATATTAAGGGTAACGCCAGCCTCTTGGGCAAGCATGGCAATGGCGCTGTGAATCTCAGGGGACACCCGTACATTGAAAGTACCACTGTATGGCTTTTTCGGCTCAACATGTCTGGCTTCGCAAAGAGCCAGATAGTCATCAACGGCTCCTTCAAAATCCCGACGAAGTTCCTCAATAGTAGTACCTTCATAGGTAATAGCATCCTTGCTCATACCCTGAACCTTACCAAACAGGCAATTGTCCTCTTCACTGTATTCTACGCTACCCGTGTAGCCTTTGTACTTTAAATAACCCATAATTCAACCCTCCTTCTTATCTATATAACCATTTACTTCTAAGTAGTTGTACACCTGTCGCATGACATAGCTCTTGATAATGTTTGACGGATGCGGCTTATGCATGATATAACTGTTACCGTCGTTATAATTGATGAATTCTATTCTTGATCCAGACGTTGCACCTTTATTACTGAGAGTGAAACCGCAACCTTTGAAAACTGCCACCATCTCTTCGAAAGTGAAGTCTCTTGGTAAGGTCCTAAACCGTTTCAGAAGTTTACTTCTTCTATTCATTGTAACTGATTTTGGTTGCAAAAGTAACTAAAATTAGTGACACTTCCAAATTTTGAAGCAACAAATTCAAAGAAGAAATGCTTTTGCTTTGATGAGTTACGATTAATTCGTTCTGGAGCGATGAAAAGAATGTATTCAAACATCAATAGTTGTCCTAACTTCTAATAAACTCAGTAACACATAGAATCCCCCGAATTGTCCAACGACAGTTCGGGGTCATAGTCTTTGGCATCCATCAGTTGCATGGTCCATCTCCATACCTTCAATGCCCACCAGAAATGACCTGTCTCCGTCATTTTTCTGAAGTTGCTCATATAATGTTTGCGTACGATTGGCATATTTATCATGCCCATAGGATAAAAAATATAAATTCTTTTCATAAATTGCTTTTGTATAAAATCATTTTTTAATTTTAAATCCTAACTTCAGTATCAACTTCAGCGTTTCTACGGATGTATTGCGGTCATACATCTTTTCCTCTTCTGGCAGGTCCTCGTAAGCGACGAGGCAGGGGTGATGCTTTTGGGTGTCATCACGTTTCTCGCCGTATGTCCATCCTTGGTTGATACGTTCCTGTGCCCATATCTCATGCACGTTCTTCGCCATTGCCTCTAACAGTGGATTCAACTCCTCTGGCAATTGAATGTCAGAAGTATCGATAGGTTGGGGGATATAATTAGTTTTGCTCATGATTATAATTATTATAGAGTTGTTCCCATCCCTTGGATGTTATCTCCAAACTTGTATCAGTGACCGAACAGTCATACTTAATGGTATCACAAAGTTCTGGGGTTTTAATGATGGTGTCAAAATCTGTAAGGCAGGCATGCTGCTTTGTTGAATAATCCCTATCTTTATGTTCTGCATTAGGGTAGGGAAGCCACGTATAACCAAGTAGCTCCATGGAAGCCACCCATCTCATGTGTTCTGTTTTGGCAATATTCATAAAGAGTTCTTGGAGGGCAGTACAGTCCTTGCCTGTTTCGTCTTTTTCAATATACCCGTAATTATTTTGGACATCATGCTGTGCTCTATCCCTCTTTTGACTATATTCTAACAGCTCCTCTAACCGTTGCTGTATGATACCCTGTTCTGACAAGACTCCCATCAGCCACATCTTAGTATCTATATGCCAGACGTTAGAGAAGTCTTCTGCCTCTTTTTGCTGGATTGCATTGAAATATTCCAACCCATTTACCTTTTTCTTCTCTTTTGCCCGTCTTGCCAACCAGTTCTGTTCAACATCCTGACAGGTCGTTTCACCATCTTGTGTGAGTTGGTATTTGTAATAGTATATCTTTGCTTTCTTCTCTATCTGATTGTCTATGATATTCCGATAGGTAAACAAATCCTCGGGTTTTCCAAACAGAACTATCTCACCATGTATTCCATCCACAGGATTATTGTTGTAATAGTCAGCGATATCCTTCATGTGACGCTCATTCTCAGAGTGATAAACCCGAACAAAGATAGTAAACCTTTCCGGATAAGCATTTCTGTGGCCAACAATATATTCGAAAAGATTGGCTGCCAATGCTATCGCCTTCTCGTCGTCATTGATGGCAACGACTATGTAGTCGAGTGTTGGGGCCATCGACTCGACATCATCCCAGAAGAGCGGCGAAGAGTCGGAGCCTTCCATGAGATCAATTTCAGAAGTTTTCTTCAGGGCAGGCATCCGCATATAAAATCCATTTCTTATCTCTTCCATATTGGGATCATAAATATCACAATGGAAGAGGTTTTTCTCTCCTTTATTATCCAATACGGAAGCAAACTCATAGATGAATTTTAATACACTCCGTCCAGTTTCACCAAACCCCATAAAGAGTGCCATAAAAGGCTTGGTTGCAACACCCTTAGTAGTATCAACGTTCATATATGCCACAGGATGGTATTGGACCTGCTGCTTTAGCTGCATGGCGGCAAGGTCGGACGAGTCGACAATATGTACCTGACACTTGGATTCTTGTTCTTTCCCGTTCTGTGGCATCGTATAACTGATGCTACGTTTGTTTTTCCTGGCGTGACAATAGTAATGAACATCTAAAGAATCATATTCTTTCGTCGTCATTGCTTCTTTGAGAATGGACATCGTCGTCAGGTTTTCCATCTCGTTATCAGAAAAGAAGAAGAAATGAATCTCCTCTGATTTCTTGATTGCTTTATAAAGACTGCGAAGCTCCAGTTCATCGAAGATGTGTCTCTCCTCTGTTTCTCTTCTGGGCTTATCAAGCGTGTCAATACTCGTACTATAGGTGACCAGTGCATTGATGTCTTCAAGATTGTTCAATATGTTCTTGTCTTGAGAGGCACGGTTTAAAAGGTGATAGAAACTGAATTCTGTCTTGTCACTGATTTCTTCCTCTTTAGGCGTTTTTACAAATACAAGATGATAGGACTCATTCTCTCCTTTAGTTTTCTTGATATCTTTTGCTAACAATAACGACTTGTCATTAATACCCCAGAAAATATACAACTTCTCTCTCTTCCAATTGCGTAGTTTCCAGTTAGAAATAAATCGAAAGCCGATTAGATGAATGATAAAAGTGACACTTACCAAAATGGCAAAAAAGTGGATAATGGCAAAGAAGGTCATATATACAAAACTCTCTTTGCAAACTCCGGCTATATTATCTAAATCACTCTGCGCAAAGAACATCTCAAAACTTGATATCGCGGAAGAGATTAGAAGTCCCGTGACATTACCAACAAGTCCTCCTTCCCAGTATCCGACCCAATAGAGGATGATGCCGGCAATAAACACGAAAGAGGTAATCCACCCAAGATGATGAATAATTGATTTATATGATTTTTTAGAATGGACAGCCCACCATACAACGCAGAAGATAAGGAGGCCAATAATGATACTGATAATGACACTACCGATATGGCTATTAAATTCTTCTGGGAGATGTTGGGCATTACCACCAATATCGTCAGTTATCATCTTCCAGTGTTTACTGATACTGTCAGGTATGTTATAAAGAAATAGGTTCCAACTCATCATTATAATCTGTTTTTAGTTTGCTGTTGCAAATATACAATATTTCTTTTACTATACAAAAAAATCAGCCTCCTATCTCCTGCACGCAATACCGTATGATGAAGTGTGAGGAGTCTTTATCTCCTTATCAATGATTGTAACACTGGAGGACGAAATGGGATAGAACACCTTTTGTTCTGCTAAAGGAATACAGAGAGACACGATGCCTTCTGCATCAGACAGAACCCGATGACCATCAACGATTACTTCTATATTAGGACAGCGCTCATTATCTCTACTCTCATCAAAAAGTATAAAATGAATATCTCCATAGACCTTTGCATCACGATAGAGATTCAATGTCACTTCTTCGGCTAACAGAAGTGTCGTATCCACAGGTAGGAAGTCCTGACAAACTACTTGTATGCGTACTTGCTGATTGATAAAACGATGTGGGATATTGGTAAACAGAGACGCATCCTTGATGGAAGGTATTGTATCCGTCTTCGTCTCATTCTCCAAGGTCATCGTTACAATAGCATCTTTCAAAGGCGGCAGTTGCTCGTTATGAACAGATGCCTCGTTTAGCTTTATCTCTACATCAACAGGTTGGTTGGTGCGCCACACATAGAACAATGCTGCAAAAACGATGAAGATACCCACTGCCCATGCTATTGCTTTCTTGATTAATAGCCGTTTGTGACGTTGCCAGATGGTATCAAATTCAACGCCTAACAACTTAGAGACGAGTTGGACATAGGCACGTTCTTTGTTCATCCATGGCCAACGATATATCTTTTCATGGATGTTCGCTCCAAGTATCTCTGGCAGTCCCAGTTTGTCAACAACAGGGTTGAAACATTCTGTGTCAGGATTGCCACTATGAGGTGTGCCTTCTACGATAAAGAAATGAATCTGTTTGGTTCTTCCTAACTGGTGGAAGAATTCAATTTCTTTACCAACCCATTCAGACTTCGCAGAGTTTGGTGAGCAGATGACGATGAGGTTCCGGGAAGCACGAAGGCGTTCTTGCAACTCTTCAGAGAGTCCACCTGGCTGAATATCTGTTGGGGCAAAGAAAACAGGCTTAATGGGCTTTCTTTCCCATCCATGCTCACTACATAAAGTGGCAGGCATTTTGTAGCCTTCCAACTTCTTCTGCACTTTCTTGCCCCACTCCGTGTCTTTGGAGTTATAACTGATAAAGGCAAAATATTTGAATTGTGTTTGCTCCATAGCTTATTGTTTGTTATTGAGTTCTGACAATACCGAGGTTACCGTTTTGATGATATCCGCATCTTCTGGGTCGGAGGCTATCTTGAAGACGTCTTGGCACTTCTTGAAATAGAAGGCCATTTGCTGAATGTTATGCTTCTCATAATTCCTTATTCCCATGATATAGTAAGTTTTGGCGATTAAACGAATGATGTTCTCTGTTTCCTTAATGGGACGAAGATTATGGGGAGCCACCTCTTTCTTGATCTCCAGCGACTTGACCAGATATACCAGTCCTTTCTGGGAATTGGTTATGTCATAAGTTGATAAAGTATCGTTATCTATTACTTGACGACTATCCTTGTATGCATATTCAGTACCTAAATTGTGATAGATTCCTGCTGTATGGATATTTTTCTCACCATATATCCTTAGGCAGAGGTCAAGTGCTTTTTCTCTATACATCTTTACCTCGGATGGATGTGGCTTCCCTTCTGCATCTGCCTTTTCGCCAATGGCTGCTCCCATTCCATCATAAAGTTTCAATAGTAGTACGACAGGCATATTCCCTTTCAATTGTTCAGCGATGTCAAGTCCTTTGGCAAATAAGGTCTTTGCGCCATCAAAGTCTTTCTTTGCCATTAAGACGGCTCCTATGTTATAATAGGTAAGAGCTACCTTGGCACTGACTTCTCCATATACCATACGGCGAATTGCCAATGATTTCCGATGATATTCCAAAGCTTCGTCAGTTCTTCCCAGAGCCAGATAGGTGGTGGCAAAACTATTGTATATAGTAGCCATCTGAGGCGAGTTTTCAGGTACTAATTGTTGACGTAGCTGGAGAGATTGTTGGAAATACTGAAGAGCAGTCTGGAATTTTCCTCTCACCAAATTCACAGTACCGATATCATTCCAACACTCAGCCATCTCTAAACTTTCCTTGTCTGCATGACTTTCTGCATTCAGGAAATAAGACTTGGCTTGGTCAAATAGATTCAGGTATTCAAAAAGGAACTCTCCTGCATCAATCTGCCATCGGACGTTTGTGGAATCCAATGCCGCACGAGTCTCGATGTAGTAACGTGCCTTCTTGTTGTCGAAGCGACCAAGGGCAATGGTATAGAGCTGATAGAGGTATTCGGCATCCTTCTCTTGTTGTTTCTGTATTTTTCTTTGGTCTTCCAACGCCTCTTCCTTCAACTGCTGTCCCGCCTTGATGCGCTGTTCTATCTCTGCAAGACGTTTTTCTATATCCAATGCCTGTAGCAACTGCTCTGCCTTGTCTAAGTCTCCATTCTCAATACAGAGGTTAATCTCTCGTTCCTTAGCTTCCAGTTCATCATAATCAGTATGCGCATAATGTTCGGCAAGACCATCAATCAGCGACTGGTATTTCTCAAAACTGTTTTGTAATTGCTGTATTTCTTGACGATATATCTCTATTGTAATCTGGTTGGCTTGCTGTCGTTTCTCCAACAAAGCCTTCTGGGTCTGGTAGTTTTTCTCAGCAGTTTTATAAGCATTATTCTCTATCCGTTGCTTGTCAGCCTGTAGTTGTTTGGTAGAAACCATCACAATCGCGAGAGGAACCTTGGAGGAGATTGCATACCGGCGCCCTATCATATTCTCATCATTGAGTTGATAGCCCTGTTTCTGTACTTGTTGAAGGGCATAGGCATCACCTTCCTTTTTATCTACCATCATCATTGAAAAGAATCCCTTAGCATCACTCAGTACAGCATTATGCCCTCCTCTGACACGAATGGATACACCATTCAAGGCCACACCTTTTTGGTGAGGACGTCCTAACGTCTTTACATAGCCTTGTTGCGTCTGGGCTTGTGAGGTCCAAACCATACAAGCAACGAATATGGATATGATCAATTTCAGATTACTCTTTTTTACCATCTTCTACTGTCTTTTGGATACGCTGTAGGCGTTTTTTCTCGTCGTTCGCCTCGTCAATGATATCCTGTCCTAACTGCATCTTTGCCTTCGCTGCTTCTTTCGCAGCCCGATTTCGTTCCAGAACGGTTTCTGGGTCAAAAACGGTATGAATGAGGGAGTCGGCTTTTTCCAGTTCTCCATTCTCAATACAGATATTGATTTCACGATCGATAGAGTCTAAGTGGTCATAGTCTGTCCGTGCATAACGATCAGCAAGGTCACCAATCAAAGACTGGTATTTCTCATATTTGTCTTGCAAATCCTGCAACTCTTGTTGGTATTGTTCCTTTGTAATTTCCTGTTCTTTAACTTGCTGATCCAGTTGCTTGAGCTTTGTCTGATAATTCTTATCAGCTACTTGGTACGCTTTTTTCTCTATCCGTTGCTTGTCTGCTTCTAATTCTGCAGAATTAACCATGACAATCTCCAACGGTACACGAGAAGAATATACCAAAGAACGTCCTACCAACTCACGGTCTTTCAGTTCATATCCATTTTTCCGAATACTCTGTAAGATGATGGCATCACCTTCTTTCTTACCCTGCAGTATGACAGCAAACTTTCCATCTTTGTCAGTTAAGACTTGATTGATCAAACCGCGAAAACGGACAGTCACATTTGACAAAGGTACACCAGGCTTGTTAGGGCGTCCTAATGTTTTCACATAACCCTGTTGAGTCTGTGCTTGCAGTGAAAGAGTTGTGAGAAACAATATAATAAAGCTAAGTTGCCGTAGTATCATGATTATCTATTTTTAGTTATTTCCTGCAAATATAATAAAATCTTAGGAAACATCAAAAAAATACAGAATATTTTGTGAATAGGAAGGAAGATTGTCACCTTGTCCTTCACTGAAGAGAAGTTGCGTGTCTTGTTCGGCTTTATAGGCCTTCATCTCCTCATCCCACTCCATCTGCAGATAAAGGGGATAGTAGTCGTATTTCTCCGCCCATAGGAAGCCATAGGAAGAACCAAAGGTCTCACTGGTGATATGCTCCCACGCTGCATCCCACCACGCATATTCTGGGAATCCCAAAGCACGCCACAGATCACTACAACGACGAGAAAGTAACTCGTATTCTGTTTCCGAGACAACATCCTTGAGACTTACCCTATCACCATCAAACCTGACTTCAATCCAGTCGTCATAGTCTTTGGCATCCATCAGTTGCATGGTCCATCTCCATACCTTCAATGCCCACCAGAAATGACCTGTCTCCGCACAGAGGTCACCGATGCGCATTCCTTTCATAAACATCTGTTTGCTGCTGGAAGCACAACGGATAGGGTGAATGGTGCGGTTCACCAAATCCTTCAGCAGGCGTGCCTCCAAATGAGTAACAACACCACAGGGTGTGCTTCGGCACACCCTGTAACTGATTCTTCTTCTCATCATACACATTTAAAATCCGACTTTCGGTTTAGCCTTAGGCACCTCGATTGGCTGAATGTCTGCCGTTGTGAGACTCAGACATTGGTCAACCTTCAGATGGCGCTTCCGCATGCATCGCTTGGCATGGGTGAGATAGATATGCTCGAGGAAGTTAGCGACATAGCGGGCATTGCCCCATGAGTCTACATTGCGTACTGCATACGCCTCGGAAAGCAATGTCTTGTATTTCATCCATGCTTTGGGCGTGAAATGATACTTAAATTCTTCCACTCTCCGACGTGTTATCTCCAGCAGTTCATCAACGGTGAAGTCGGTGAACTCAAAGCGGTTAGGGAATCGTGAGGCAAGTCCTGCGTTCAATTCAAGTAGTTGTTGCAGGGGTTCCTTATAACCACAGAGAACGATGGCAATATCACGTTGCTGTTCGTTGGCAAGGATATCCATCAGCATGGGGAGAATCAGTTTTCCTGGGTCGTTCGGATGGGATGAGTTAAGCAGGTAAGCTTCGTCTATCATCAGCACACCGCCCTTAGCCATCTCCAAGACCTGTCGTACTGCCTTCTCCTCATCACCCCAGTTACTGCCGAGGAAAGTGCTGCGGTTACACACCACTACGTGTCCTTTGCTCAATGACCCCGTTTCGCGGAGCAGTGCCCCATAAATCTTACAGACGGTAGTCTTTCCTGTTCCTGGTCGTCCGAAGAATATAGCATGGAGTGACACTTCATGGCATTTCCAGTGTGGTTGTCTCAACAGCATCCAGGCATTATAGGTGGTGAGTTCCAGCAGGTCCTTGATCTGCGTCTTGATATTCCGGCAACCTACCAGTTTCTTCAATTCCTGTCGTGGATGTCGGACAGGTTTCAGAATCTCCACATTTACCTTGTTGTTCTCGTTGAACTCTACAGTGCCTTGGGGAAAGTCGTCAGAGCACCAGTCGTCATCTTCGTCTTTGTCTTCCTCTTCCTTTTCAGCCACCTTTTCAGCCTCCTCACTCGTTTTCTCGTCTTCGTTCACGACCTCAGCATCAAAGTCATTCATCATTTTCATTAAAAGCGTCTCAAAATCGTCGTCTTCTTTTCTGTTCATCGTATTATTTCCATTAAAAAAGTCAATATGATAAGGAATAGTGTCACATAGTAGCTCCCGTATAAAGGAGCGCAAGAGTTGTTAGGCAAAACGAGCCGAAACCCGTCTGCCTGTTAGTTCGTTTCTTTAGGTCGGAACGATTGCTTGTGTTAGCGTAGTCTTGTTTCCAAAAAGTCAAAGAACACCCTGTCACTTAGTGACCATCCCCTAAGGGCACAACGTAGTGGTAAGCGCAAGCGCTACATCTTCAGTTGCGTCGTTCGGCGACTGGCTAAGTGTGTGGATTTCTTTGTTCTCAAATACATTTTGGATATTTCCTCTTTCATTTGCGGTGCAAAGATATAGAAAATCCAGAATATCTTCCAAATATTTTTCTGAAAATCTTTTGAATTTAACATTTGAGATTCAAAATTAATTTGTAACTTTGACCTGACGGTCGAAGGTACTTTCGTATTCCCGAACTATGTTCGCCTACCCGTAGCCTTTCGACAATAAAAACTAAAAAATCTTTTTTTTGTTTTGTATTGTCCTCACTTAATCGTACCTTTGTCCCCTGGATATGCTTAAGACTCTTTATCGACAAATCAAGCAATATAGAACGGCAACACTGCTGACTCCTGGGTTCATAGCGTTGGAAGTGTTGATGGATGTGCTGATTCCCTATGTCACAGCCTCGCTGATAGACAAGGGCATCAACGCCGGGGATATGCAGAATGTTTATTTCTATGGGGCCATTATGCTTGGAATGGCATTCCTGAGTATGGTCTTTGGCATCTTAGGAGGGCGCTGCTCTGCCTATGCCTCCACAGGGTTTGCTGCCAACCTGCGCTCGGCAATGTACCGTAACATCCAGCGACTGGCCTTCTCGGATATCGACAAATATGCTACTTCAGGACTGATTACCCGAATGACCACTGATGTGAACTCGTTGCAGAGTGCCTTTCAGCAACTCCTGAATATCAGTGTACGAGCCCCCTTTAAACTCGTGCTGTCTATCTTGATGTGCCTGCTCGTCGACGCCAGACTCTCGTTGGTATTCCTCGTCGCACTGATTATTCTGAGTTTCTCCTTATACCATATTATATCCAGGGTAGCGCGTATGTTTCAACAAGTTTACGTGAAATACGACGAACTGAATCTGAGTGTGCAGGAAAACGTCGCAGGCATCCGTTTGGTCAAGGCTTTTGTCCGTGAAGACTATGAGAACGAGAAATTCGCTAAGGCTGCAGAGAATCTCTATAAATTATATGTGAAGGCCGAGAGCCTGATGGCATGGAACCACCCTGTCATGAATATGGTGGTGTATGGTTGTATCATCGCCCTCTCTTGGCTGGGAGCCCATTTTATAGTGGAAGGAACGCTTACTACGGGAGAACTCACCTCGTTGTTTTCCTATGTTATGTCAATCCTGGTCTCGTTGATGATGCTCTCGATGGTCTTTGTGATGCTCACCCAGAGTGCTGCTTCCGCCAAACGTGTGGCAGAGATTATTGAGGAAGAGCCTGACATTGTAAATCCTGAGCATCCTGTCATGGAGATTTCCGACGGCAGTATCGAGTTCCGTGAGGTGCGTTTCGACTACCAGTCGTCCCCTAAGTTTGGGGGCTCACAACACAAGCGCAGTGCCCTTTATAATATCACCTTTAGCATCAAGGATGGCGAGACCATCGGTGTGATTGGTGGAACGGGTTCTGGTAAGTCAACACTCGTCAATCTCATCAGTCGCCTCTATGACCCCACGAAGGGCGAGGTAAGGGTGGGTGGCCACACTGTCAAGGACTACGATTTGACCACCCTGCGTTCAGCAGTCTCTGTCGTATTACAGCAGAATATCCTGTTCAGTGGCAGTGTGATGGATAATTTGCGTTGGGGCAATCCTGATGCCACACCCGAAGAATGCAGACAGGCTTGTCGCATTGCTCAGGCCGACGAGTTTGTGAGTATGATGCCCGACGGCTATGATACCCATATAGAACAAGGTGGCACGAATGTCAGTGGCGGACAGAAACAACGTCTCTGTATTGCCCGTGCCCTGCTTCGTCATCCGAGGATTCTCGTCTTCGACGACTCCACCTCTGCCTGCGATACAGCTACAGAGGCGAAGATACGAGAGGCTATCCATACCCAACTGCCTGAGATGACGAAAATCATTATTGCCCAGCGTATTCTCAGTGTGAGGGACTGTGACCGTATCCTCGTCATGGACAATGGTGTTATCACCGGCTTCGATACCCATGAGAACCTGTTGAAGACGAACACGCTTTATCAGGAAATCAATGCCATCCAGCATGAGGGCGGTGGTGATTTCGACGAAAATAACACGAAAGGAGGTGCTGTATGAGACAACCGAATTTCGGACCGCCCCGGGAAAGGGCACAGGCTGGTTTCCAGAAGGTGGACAAAGAGAAGCGTGCAACCCTCCTGCGGATGTCCTCCTTTGTCTTTAAGCACTATAAATGGGCTATCATGGTTGTGATGGCCTGTGTGGTCATCTCCTCACTGACCTCCCTGGTGTCTTCCCTCTTTACGAAGACCCTTATCGACGACTATGTCGTACCCCTGACACAGGTGGACAATCCCGAATACCAGTCCTTGGCTCAGACTTTGTTTGTGATAGGACTCATCCTGTTCTTCGGAACAGTCTGCTCCTATACCTATAACCGACTGATGATCTATATCAGTCAGGGAACGATGTTGCACCTTCGAAAGACGATTTTCGAAAAAATGCAACATCTGCCCATCAGTTATTTCGACCAACGGTCGCACGGTGACATCATGTCTGTCTATACCAACGATGTCGATTCCCTGCGTCAGCTTATCTCCACGTCAATGACGCAGGTTCTCTCGTCTGTTATCACCATCGTTGCTACCTTCACGTCGATGATAGTGCTGAGTGTTCCTCTGACATTGGTGGGTGTCTTCATGGCAGTGGCAATGATGATTGTCACCACTCAACTCGGCAAGCGGTCACGTGGATATTTCCGCACGCAGCAGCAATGCCTGGCACGTGTCAACGGCTTCATCGAGGAGATGATGACAGGTCAGAAGGTCGTCAAGATATTCTGTCATGAGGAACAGGCTATCCGTGAGTTCGAGGATATCAACGAACAACTTCGCTCCTCCGCCTGCACAGCCAACCGCATCTCCTATATCGTGATGCCTGTGAATGGCGGTGTCAGCAACTTTGGCTTCGTGCTCCTGGCCATTGTAGGTGCCGCCATAGCCCTTCATCCCCACTTTTCACTTTTCTCTTTTCACTTTTCACTTTCTTTGGGTACTATCGTTGCTTTCCTGCAACTCAACAAGAGTTTCACACGTCCCATCTCACAGGTGAGTCAGCAGATTAACAGTGTGCTGAACGCTTCTGTTGGTGCAGAGCGTGTCTTCGCCTTAGGTGATGAAGAGCCCGAGGTGGATGAAGGAAAAACGGAACTGACAAATCCACAAGGCGATGTAGATTTCAAAGATGTGGACTTCGGCTATGTCCCAGAGAAACAGGTGCTCTTCGGTATCAATATCAATACTAACCCTGGACAGAAGATAGCCTTCGTGGGAGGCACTGGTGCAGGCAAGACCACAATTATCAACCTCATCAACCGTTTCTACGAGATACAGGGTGGACGCATCCTCTATGACGGTATTCCTATTACGGATATCTCCAAGCAGTCGCTGCGCAAGGGAATGAGTATTGTACTGCAGGAGACGCACCTCTTCAGTGGCACTGTCCTGGACAATATCCGCTATGGAAAACTCGACGCCACTGACGAAGAGTGTATCAAGGCGGCCAGACAGGTAGGTGCCGACGATTTCATCCGCCGTCTTCCCAACGGTTATCAGACGATGCTTAGCGGTGATGGTGGCAACCTCAGTCAGGGTGAGCGACAGCTGCTTGCCATTGCCCGTGCTGCCGTGTCAAACCCACCAGTTCTGATTCTCGACGAGGCAACGTCCTCTATCGACACCCGAACGGAACAACTCGTCCAGCGCGGAATGGACACTATCATGCAAGGGCGTACCACCTTTGTCATTGCCCACCGTCTCTCCACCGTCCGTAATGCCGACCAGATTATCGTCCTCGACCATGGACGAATAATTGAACAGGGCACCCATGACGAATTAATCGCACAGAAAGGAAAATACTATCAACTTTACGTAGGGAACACCATTTAACCCGTTGCCTATTTGGTGGACAAAATAATGAAAATGGTGGAAAAATGTGCATTTTGGCACGTTTTACACCTTTTTTGATGTCTTTTCGTCCAACATTATTAAAAAACGGCGTAGTTTTGTGCCGGATTTTGTTTACAAAACCCCTAAAACCGTTTTTAAAGTGCGATAATTAACTACTAATATATTTCAATAATGAGAAAATTTTACTGCTTCTTTCTGTTGGCTCTTTTGCCACAGTTTCTTTTCGCTTACACCCTGCAGCGTGTCAGCGTCCATGATCCCAGTGTTGTGTGGGACAATGCCGGAACCTACTATGTGTTTGGTTCGCATGAGGCTTGGGCCAAATCTACTGACCTCATGAACTGGTCGAATGTGCCAGTAGCTTGGCGTACGACATCAAGCCCCAGTGTTACTTGCGAAACCGCTTTCAATGTGAATGCTACCACAACCATCAAAGTGGGGGAGGTTGTCCGAGAACTCTGACATAGCAATCTAACGTTTTTATTTATAATCATTTGAATATCAAAAAGTTTAATGGTTTTTAACCTGAAATA
>ONDP01000052.1 GCA_900316645.1 uncultured Prevotellaceae bacterium | reverse complement strand
GTTCTTCTCGTCGTTCGGACTCATCGTGTCCAACTACTCCGACACCATGCAGCAGGCCATGTTCGTGATGTGGTTCTTTGTGGTGAGCATCATGTTGCTCTCGGGACTATTCACCCCCACGCGCTCCATGCCCCAGTGGGCTTATCTGACCACCTATATCAACCCCATGCACTATTTCATCGATGCCATCCGCACCGTCTTTATCCGTGGAGGTGGACTGCACGAAACAGCCCACCAGGTCTTAGCCCTTGCGGGCATCGGCACACTGATGAGCTGTTGGGCGGTGCAGAGCTATAAGAAGAATAGTTGATCTAAGGCCAGGCAGATGCGTGACACACGCAGGTTCCTTCTTTGTGTCCACAAGAGGATAATCGACGATTTATAGGCAAAAACGTCGTAAAATATGCGATAATTTGCGTTTTTATTTGGTAGTTCAGCATTATTTTAGTATTTTTGCCGCAGAATTTGCGACGTTGTATATGAAATTTTGTCGCACAAAGCAGAAATGCGTTATGTATATACACGAAAGAGAAAATTGGACAAACTTCCGTTGGGACGCTTCTGAGGTGTCTCTCCTTCAGGAGAAAGTATTCCGTATGCAGGGCTTGCTATACGGCAGGTTGAGTTCGTTGGGTTTTGACAGCAAGTTACGTGCTATGGCCGAGAACCTGACTTATGACGTGGTGTATTCTTCGGAGATTGAAGGCATACAGCTGAACATGGATCAAGTACGTTCTTCCATTGCCAGAAGACTGGGCATTGATAACGTGAAATATAGTGCTCCTTCACACTATATTGATTCTGTTGTAGGTGTTATGCTGGAAGCTGTACAAAATTATAACCAGTCTCTTAGCAAAGAAAAGTTGTGCGCCTGGCAATCCGCTTTCTTTCCTTCGGGTTATAGCGAAGGAAGCCAGATAGAAATAGGACAGTACCGTACAAACGAGGAGCATATTGTCAGCGGAATGTTCGGACGTGAGAAGATTCATTATATTGCGCCGTCTCCAGATCGTGTAGAAGAAGAGATGCAAAAGTTCCTCATCTGGTTCGACAAGGATGAGCCTGTAAGCAGTGTGATCCGATCTGCCATAGCACATTTCTGGTTTGTGAGTATTCATCCCTTTGAGGATGGCAATGGCCGTTTGGCTCGCATCCTTTCCGACATGCTTTTGGCACGTGGCGAAAAGAGTGAGTTCCGCTTCTACAATGTCTCATCACAGATTAACAAGGATAAGAACCACTATTACGACATCTTGGAGCGTATGCAGCATGGCGATGGTGATATAACAGAGTGGTTGGTGTGGTACATGCAGAAATTGGTTGATGCACTTGACGAGGCTGACACCATCGTCACTACCATTTTGAACAAGAGTTTCTTCTGGCAGAAGGCATCGTCTGTTCCAATGACAGAGCGTCAGACGCAGATGCTCAACCTCTTCCTTGACGGCTACGAGGCAAAGATAACATCCAAGACATGGGCAACATTGGCGAAGTGCTCAAAGGATACCGCAATACGTGACATACAGGACCTCGTGGGTAAAAATATCCTGATAGAAGACATCCCAGGAGCCAAGCGCCCAAGTTACTCTATCGTCTATGATGCAGAAGATTTGACGCAATTCTTCACAGAAGTAAGCATTACTGAAGAAAATGGTATTCCGTATCTCAATGCATTATATAAAGGTAAGAAACCTATCTGCGAAAGAGTTTTGAAACTTGATGCTGACCGATACCAAAAAGGAGATTTGCCATTGTCCAACCTGCTCAGTAAATACTGCTCGTATATCGTTGCAAACAATAGAGAATAGTTCAATAAACAGAAAAATCGGAATTTATGGAAATCAATAATAGACCCAACCCCAATGAGGCTTTCCCGAATCCGAACCTCCCAAGACTATGCTTCATCAAGAATGTGGTGAAGAACCCACGTATCATCATCGGCGATTATACCTACTATGACGATGTGGATGGTGCTGACCAGTTTGAGAAGCACGTCACGCATTTCTACGATTTTATAGGTGACAAGCTGATTATCGGTAAGTTCTGTGCTATTGCCAAGGGTGTGGAGTTTGTCATGAATGGAGCCAATCATAGGATGGACTGCGCTACAACTTATCCGTTCTACATCATGGGTGGTGACTGGGGAAGTGCCATTGCACCAGTCAAAGATGAATTGCCGCTGAAGGGAGATACCGTCATAGGCAATGATGTATGGATCGGTCAGAACGTGACGGTGATGCCTGGTATCCATATCGGCGACGGAGCCATTATCGGAACAAACTCGGTGGTGGCAAAGGATATTCCACCTTATTCTATTGCTGTTGGGAATCCCTGTCGAGTCGTCAGAAAACGCTTCGATGACGAACTGATAGAATTGTTGCTTAAACTCAGGTGGTGGGACAAAAGCATCGAGGAAATAGAAAGCCTCATGCCTATATTATCTTGTGGCGACTTGGAAAAGGTAAAGGTGGAAATAAAGGCAAGGCTATGATTATTCTGATAACAGGTGTATACAGCTTGGCAAGACCGTTGTGACAGCAAACAATTAAAATAACAATATTCAAAATAAAGCAATCAATTATGAAGTACCCATGTGAGAACTGCAAGCTACGTGCTGCGTATGACAAGAACCCGAAGTCATTAATCGGACGTTTCTGGCGTTGGCAAATCAACTTCTGTCCCAGTTGGCGAGGCTACTTTAAGTCGCTGCCACCTGAAAAGCAGGAAGAGTTTCGCAAGAAGTATGATTTTTGGAAGTATCAATAATTTAATTTGATAGGAATATGAGTTACCTCAAGACATTTTTCCGTTTGTTGCTGGGTCTGTTTATGACCTATGCAGGTTTCAGTCATCTGACATTCAACCGTCAGGAGTTTGTGGCGCAGGTGCCCACATGGCTACAATTCAGTGAAGGCTTTACCGATTTCGTGGTACTGGCATCGGGCGTAGTGGAGATTGCACTTGGTCTTGGTATGCTACTGTTGTGGAAGAAAAAGGCAGTTGTTGGTGCACTGTTGGCATTCTTTTATGTCGCCATCTTCCCTGGCAATATCAACCAGTACGTCAATCACATTGATGCCTTTGGTCTCAACACCGACAATCTGCGTCTTATCCGTCTGTTCATTCAGCCAGTCCTTATTTTCCTCGCTCTTTGGAGCACAGGAGGCTGGCAGCAGTTGAAAGAATGGTGGCAGTGTCTAACAAAGTCTAAGAAGGCATAAAATATGAGTATGCTCACCACTGTCCTGGCAATATTGGTGGCCTTGGAACATCTGTAGACGAAGGTATGGGAAACTTGCACCCCGTACTTCGACCGTCGCAACATCCATTTCTACATCAATAGTTTAGGATTCCATGCCGTCGAGTTCTTCAACGAGCATCATCCAGACCCGCACATGCTAGTGCAGTTTGACCAGGAAGACGGTCTGTTCAAGTTTGAAAAGAGAATGAAATAAATATGAGAAAAGCAAGCAGAGAGATGGATGCAGCCTTCGCATTGGAGGTGCTGGATAAGGCTCCATACGTGACAGTAAGCATGACGCGACCTGATGGGACTCCTTACGGGCTTCCTTTGTCGTTGGCTCGGACGGATGAGAAGACGTTCTATTTTCATTGTGCCTTGGAG
>ONDP01000041.1 GCA_900316645.1 uncultured Prevotellaceae bacterium | reverse complement strand
TCTGAGGTGTATGACAGGTGATGAAGTCCTTTTGTCACAATTTGAGGAACTTCTTCGGCAGTATTCTTAATTCATTTCTCTTATCATGGCACCATAGCAGGGAGCACAGGGGACTGGTACTTGTCTCACGTATCTTTAGTTGTGCACCAAATTTGTAGGAACTCCGTAAAATAGTTGAGGAAACACTTGGCAGTCTCAACTATTTTTTGTACCTTTGTCTCCATAAGAACAGATATAAAAGTATGACAACAGAGCATTTGTATTTCATTACATTCTGCGTAGGCAGCCTTTCTGAGGCTCTTCATAAGAGTGCAGCGCAAGTGTATAGTGCATTGCGCTCATCGGGCGTGCTGAACGAATATATCATACCATGCTACGATGTATTGCATACATTCAGCAAGGAGTATATCGTTCAGGATCTTACAGAAGTATTAAAGGAGAAAGGGTATAATCATGGAGGCGAATAAGACTGTTCTACAAATGAAATATGCAAGGATTGTAAGCCTCTTTTCCAAGGAGACAGGTATGCCATTGGAAGATGCGCTTTCATTCTTTTATAACTCCACTACATACGAGTTCATCAGCGAGGGTGTTGCCGATATGCATTGCCGCAGCGACGAGTATCTGGTTGATGAATTAAAAATGGAATACGAAGAATCCAAAAACAAAGAATAATCCAAGGACACAAAAGTTACTATCTTTGCAAAATGAACGTATTATCAATTATAATTTTGGGAGAAACAATAGCAGATATGAAAAGGAGAAGTGTTTTGGCAGCATTGCTGGGACTGGTGGCAATGGCTGTGAATGGCAGTCCTGTGAAATGGCAGGTGGGAAAGACAGTGGTGAAGGTGGAGTTCTTCACGCCAAGTATTGTACACGTGGTGAAGGAACAGCCAACGAAGACGTTGGTCATTACTGCCAAGCCAGAGAATGTGGCCGTGACGCAGAAGGACAACACATGGAAGAGCAGCGAGCTGACGGTAAAGCTTGAACCCGAGACGCAGACCCTTGTCTTTATGACGAACAAGGGTAAGGTGCTCCTGAGGGAAAAGGGCATCAGCATGGTGCGTAAGACCGAGGATGAGTTTGAGGTCAGTCAGAGCTTCTTCCTCGATAAGGACGAGGCCATCTACGGTTTGGGAACTATCCAGAACGGCAAGATGAACCGTCGCGGTGAGAAGATACGCATGGAGCAATCGAATCTGGAGGACTTCCAGAACGTGTTGCAGAGCATCAAGGGCTGGGGACTCTATTGGGAGAACTATTCCCCCACCCTGTTTGAGGATAATGCCAAGGGCATGTCGTTCACCTCTGAGGCCGGTCAGGGCATTGACTACTACTTCATGTATGGCGGAAGTGCCGACGGTGTGATAGCCCAGATGCGTTACCTCACAGGTGACGTGCCAATGTTCCCATTGTGGACCTACGGATTCTGGCAATCAAAGGAGCGTTATAAGACAGCTGCTGAGACGGAGAGCATTGTGGACCAGTATCGTGCTTTGCAGGTGCCTCTGGATGGTATCATTCAGGACTGGCAGTATTGGGGTTCGAACTATTTGTGGAACGCCATGGACTTCCTGTCGGAAGACTTTGCTACAGGTCCTCAGCTCATCAAGAATGTGCACGCCAAGCACGCCCACTTCATGATCTCTATCTGGGCCAGCTTTGGACCTCAGACACAGCAGTTCCGTGAACTGAACGAGAAAGGGCTGCTGATGCCTTTCGAGACATGGCCACAGAGCGGTATCTCGCATATCTGGCCTCCCGTCATGAAATATCCCTCTGGTGTGAAGGTCTATGACGCCTTTAGCCCTGAGGCCCGCGCCATCTATTGGAAATACCTGAAGACACTCTACGACTATGGATGTGACGCCTGGTGGATGGATTCTACCGACCCTGACTTCTTCAATCCCCGCGAGAGCGACTATGCACATAAGGTGTATGGCGGTACCTGGCGTTCACAGCGTAATGCCTTCCCTTTGGAGACCGTGAGAGGCATCTATCAGTCACAGCGTAAAGATGACAGAGGGAAGCGTATATTCATCATGACCCGCTCGTCGTTTGCAGGCCAGCAGCATTACGGTTCAAACATGTGGAGCGGTGACGTGGCATCATCATGGGACATGCTGCGCAAGCAGGTGCCTGCCGGACTGAGCTTCACGCTGACGGGTAATCCTAATTTCAATACAGATATCGGTGGATTTTTCTGTGGTTCCTACAATACCCAGGGCCCTGCCTCGGCACCGAAGAATCCCCAGTTCCAGGAGCTTTATATCCGATGGATGCAGTATGGGCTGTTCTGCCCTGTGTTCCGCAGTCATGGTGCTGATGCCCCACGCGAGATATGGCAGTTTGGCAAAAAGGGTGAACCTGTTTACGACGCTATTGAGCAAACCATCCGCCTGCGCTACAGGTTGATACCTTATCTCTACAGCACTGCCTGGCAAGTGACCAGCAACAACGAGAGCTACTTGCGACCACTGTTCAGTGATTTTGCCACAGACAGGAATGTATGGGATATGACCGACGAGTTTATGTTCGGTAACAGCATTCTGGCTGCCCCCGTTCTTGACCCACAGTACACTCAGGAGAAAGTGATCCGTGAGGACGCTATGACGGGATGGGACCGGAAAGATGTGAGAGATAAGATGGATGATGGAAGAAGTATTGACTGGAGTGCTACCAAGACGGTTACCAAGTATCTGCCAAAGGGGGCGCTATGGTATGACTTCTGGACAGGGAAACAGTATCGCGGAGGACAAAGGCTGGAGCTTTCAACATCACTCAACCGTGTTCCCATGTTTGTGCGTGCTGGCAGCATTCTGCCGCTGGGTCCTGAGATGCAATACACTGGCGAAAAGCCATGGGACAACCTTGAGATACGCCTCTATCCCGGAGCCGACGGAACGTTTACGCTATACGAGGATGAAGGTGACTCTTATAACTACGAACGTGGCATCTACAGCACCATCCCCTTCCATTGGAACGACCGCTCACACACGCTGACCATCGGCCATCGCCAAGGCCAGTATCCTGGTATGCTGACAAACAGAAAATTCACCGTCGTGATGCCTAATGGCACATCACAAACGGTGAACTACAATGGTAAGGAAGTGGCAGTTCAACTCAGTCTTTAATTGCTGACTCCTTACTTGATTTCAATATCGCGCTTCACGTTATTGCGAATCTTTGTCAGGTAGTCCTTCATGCCCTTGGCATCCTTCTGGTCGATGATTTCCAGCAGCTCTTTCAGCTCTGTGCGAATCTGGCTGACCTGGTCGTGGGTGTAGGGGTTGAACAGGATTTCCTGCAACAGATAGTCGTCTTCGTTCAGCACTCCCTTGGCTATCCGCATGTGGCGCTTGAAGGTGGTGCCCGGCGCATCCTGATGCTTCATGACAGCTGCGAACACAAAGGTTGACACGAAGGGGATAGACAGCGAATAGGCCACCGTCTTATCGTGCTCCTCGAAGGTGTATTCGTAGATGTTTAGCCCCAGTTTCTGATAGAGGTCCTTGAAGAAGATGCGCCCCATATAGTCGCCCTCGCTGATGATGATGGCGTTCTCCTCAGAGAGCTGCTGCAGGTTGGCAAAGGTAGGACCGAACATCGGGTGAGTAGATACATAGCGCATGCCAGTACTCTCATAGAACTCCTTCATATCGGTCTTTACGGAGGCAATATCACTGATGATACACTCCTTGGGCAAATAGGGAATCACCTCTTTGAATACCGGTATCGTATATTTCAGCGTTACGGCATTGATGAGCAGTTCTGGCTTAAACTCGCGAATCTCCTCAAGAGAGGTGAAACGCTGACAGTTGTAGGTGAAGCGCATCCTTTTAGGGTCGCGCTCAAATACTGCCACCTCATGGTCGAAACTCAGCAGGTCGATGAAGAAGCTTCCCATCTTTCCTGCTCCCATTACTAGTATTTTCATAGCGTTACTTGTTAATGATTTCAATCTGCTGGCGGACACTCTCCTCGTGGATGCTCTCAAAGACGTGAGCCACGAATTCAGGACCCATGCCCAGCAGCGAACCCTGTGCACCGCGCTTGTCGAGAATCTCGTTGTAACGGGAAGTCTGCAGAACGGTCATGTTATGCTCTTTCTTATAATGGCCTATCTCACGGCATACTCGCATGCGCTTGGCCAGGAGTTCCATCAACTGGTTGTCCAGTTCGTCAATCTGCTTACGCAATGTGGTGATGCCTTCCGTAGAAGTGTTCTCATCACGGATGACGAGCAGCGAGAGAATGTAGTCTAACACATCAGGTGTCACCTGCTGCTTGGCATCACTCCATGCCTTGTCGGGATCGCAGTGGCTCTCAACTATCAGACCGTCGAAACCCAGGTCCATAGCCTGTTGGCAAAGTGGAGCTATCAACTCTCTCCTACCTCCCATATGAGAGGGGTCGCTGAAGATAGGCAACTCTGGAATGCGACGATGTAACTCAATGGGAATCTGCCACATAGGTGCATTTCGATAAATCTTTTTATCATAGCTGGAGAAACCACGGTGGATAGCAGCCATGCGCTTCACACCAGCCTGATTCAAACGCTCCAAGGCACCAATCCACAACTCCAAATCGGGATTGACAGGGTTCTTCACCAATACAGGAACATCCACACCTTTCAGTGAATCAGCCAGTGCCTGCATAGCAAAGGGATTGGCCGTTGTACGGGCTCCCACCCACAGGATGTCGATGCCATACTTCAGACAGAGTTCCACATGCTCAGGGGTAGCCACCTCGGTAGCCACCTGCATCTTGGTTTCTTTCTTCACCTGCTGCAACCACACAAGGGCTGGTTCGCCGTGTCCTTCGAAACCGCCTGGCTTGGTACGGGGTTTCCACACACCGGCTCGGAAGTTATGACATCCGAACATTGCCAGTTGCTTGGCAGTAGTCATCACTTGCTCCTCACTCTCAGCACTACAGGGACCTGCAATGACGAAGGGGCGTTCATTGTCACTCAGTAAATTCAAGGGTTCAAGTTCCAGTTCCATATATCTACAATTTTATAAATTATCTATTTAGTGAATAATTTCTTCTATTCTACGAAGTGCTTCTTTGATTTTTTCTTCCTTGGCACAGAGGGAGATGCGGATATAGCGCTCACCGTTTGAACCGAAGATAAAGCCTGGAGTGATGAAGACACGAGCCTCATGAAGCACGCGCTCGGTCAGGTCCTCGACATTCTGAATGGATGCAGGAATCTTTCCCCAAAGGAACATTCCCACCTGGTTCTTGTCGTAGGTGCATCCCAGTACATCCATAATTTTCTCAGCCCACTGGCGACGACGGGCATAGGTATTGATATTGAACTCGCGATGCCAGGCCTCGTCATTGTCATAAGCCTCGGCAGCTGCCAACTGAATGCCACGGAAAGTACCGCTTTCGATGTTCGACTGCACCTTCAGTATCCACGAGATAAACTCGCTGTTGGTAGCACAAAGGCCAACACGCCAACCAGGCATATTGTGCGACTTCGACATAGAGTTGAACTCAATGCAGCAGTCCTTTGCTCCGGGCACCTGCAGGATAGACAAGTGCTCCTCGTTGAGAATGAACGAGTAAGGATTGTCGTTAACCACCACAATGTTATGGTCTTTGGCAAACTGCACCAGACGCTCATAGGTCTCCATGCAGGCCTTGCCGCCTGTCGGCATATTGGGATAGTTGGTCCAGAGCAGTTTGACGTTTGGCGTCTGACGCATAATGTCTTCCAATTGGTCGAAATCCGGTTGCCAACCATTGTCCTCGCGCAGATTATAGTTCACCATCTTGGCACCAAGAATCTTACTCAGCGAGGTGTAAGTGGGATAGCCGGGATTGGGCACCAACACCACGTCGCCTGGGTTGACAAATGCCAGTGTCACATGCAGGATACCCTCCTTCGAACCTATCAAAGGCAGTATCTCCGTTTTGGCATCCAGGTCAACATCATACCAACGCTTATAGAAACGGGCCATAGCATTGCGCAACTCTGGCGTTCCCATGGTGGGCTGATAGCCATGAGCATCAGGCTGACGAGCCACTTCACACAATTTCTCGATGGTCTTGTCTGACGGTGGCATATCAGGACTGCCAATGGCCAGACTGATAATGTCCTTACCCTCTGCATTAAGTTGTGCCACCTCCTTCAGTTTGCGACTGAAGTAGTATTCACTCACTAAATTTAATCTTTCTGCTGGTTGTATCATAATTCTCAATTATCAATTATCAATTATCAATTCGTCTGTCTTCCGTCTTTATACTCTCCTAATATCTTAAAGTCCTTGGTCAATGGGATGATGGCGTCTATTGACTGGCGATAACGGGTCAGATCGTCATACATCACATCTACATAGAACAGATATTCCCACTCGCGTCCGATGATGGGCAGCGACTGTATCTTCGTCAGATTGATTTTATAGAACGACAGGATAGCCAAAACATGCGAGAGCGAACCCTCTTCATGAGGCAGCGAGAACACAATGCTCGCCTTGTTGGCTTCTGTCAGCGGGCGCAGCAGGTCGGCTTTATTGGGATTGCTCACCACGAGGAAACGGGTGAAGTTGTGCTTATTGTCCTCGATATGGTCTTCAAGCACCTTCAGTCCATAGAGTTTGGCAGCCTCAGCATGACAAATGGCAGCCCACCCTTGTTTATGTCCCTCAGCTATCATCTTGGCACTGCCTGCCGTATCTTCTGCCTCCACATTTTTCAGCGTGGGATGCTGGGCAAGAAACTGACGGCACTGCATCAGCGCCACCGGATGGGAATGCACCTCGGCGATGGTGTCCCAATCGTCGTCAGGCAGGCAACAGATGCAATGCGAGATATGCAACTTATGCTCTCCTACTATGGTGGTGCCTGAGTCGCGCAACAATTCGTAATTGTGCAACAACGAGCCTGCTATAGTGTTCTCGATAGCCAGCATGCCGATGGCTGTCGGGTCTTGCTTGATAGACTGAAACACTTGCTCGAAGGTGGAGCAACAAATCAACTGTATCTGCTCATCCTCGAAAAACAAATGTGCAGCAATGTCGTGAAACGACCCTATCAGTCCTTGTATCGCTATTCTCTTCATAATTGTTTATTTTCTATTTAAATGGAAGCCCCGTCTCACGTTTGTGAAGCGGGGCCTTATTTTATTTTTCTATTCTCATTTTGTAAGAGCTTACATACGGCTTACCGCTTCACAGGTTGCTGCAAAGTAAAAGTAATAACCGTAAAAGTAAGCATATCTATTCAACATTTTTCTATCGTTTTTGTCTCGTTGGGTGCAAAAGTATAACTTTTTCTGTAAATACGCAAACATTTTGAAAGAAAAATAAAAAAAAACATGTAAATTTGCAGCAATTATGGAGAAAAAGACCTTTGCCGTATTAGGCATGATGTGCGCAGGATGTGCTGCCAACGTGGAGCGACGGCTCTCTCAGACTGAGGGTGTCGCCTCTGTTGCCGTCAATCTTCCTGCCCGAACGGCACTGATAGAATACGACAATGCCATTACCTCGCCCGAACAACTGAAGGCTGCGCTCTCTGCCATTGGCTATGATATGGTGATTGAGGAAGACCGTAATGTGGAGGCTATTGAGCAACAGGCTTACCGCTCGCTCACGAAGAAAGTAGCAGTATCATGGGGGCTGGCTCTTCTGGTGATGGCTATCGCGATGCATTGGTTACCTATTGGTACGCGCGATACTGCAAACCAGACCATGCTGATTCTCGCCTTGCTGAATCTGCTCTACCCAGGCAGGCAATTCTTCGTGAACACCATCCGGCAACTGAGACATGCCTCTGCCAATATGGACACGCTGGTTGCCCTATCTACGGGCATTTCCTTCCTCTTCAGTGCTTTCAACACCTTCTGGGGCGAAGCCTTCTGGGGAGCACAGGGCATGGAGTGGCACACCTATTTTGATGCCTCGGTGATGATTATCACCTTTGTGCTGACAGGTCGGCTGTTGGAGGAACGTGCCAAGCACAGCACTGCCTCAGCCATCCGTTCACTCATGGGACTGACACCCAAGACGGCTCATGTATGCACCACGGAAGAGAAAGGAACGGTAGAGATGCCCCTCTCTGCCATTCAACCTGGTGACATCATCGAAGTACGCCCTGGTGAGAAAATTCCTGTGGATGGCAAGATGACAGGTGATACCCCTGCTTACATCGACGAATCAGCCATGACGGGCGAATCGGTTCCTGTAGAGAAGAAGGTTGGTGACAAGGTGCTGGCTGGAACGATAGTCCGCGAGGGCTCCTTCCGTTTCAAAGCAGAAGAAATCGGCCAAAAGACGGTGCTTGCCAATATGATACGCATGGTGCAGGAGGCACAAGGTTCCAAGGCGCCCGTGCAGAGGGTGGTCGATAGGATTGCACTTATCTTCGTTCCGGCAGTGGGTTGCATTGCCCTGCTGACATTCCTCGCCTGGTTTCTCATCGGTGGGCACGGCTACCTGCCTCAGGCCATACTCTCTGCAGTCAGTGTCCTGGTGATAGCCTGTCCCTGTGCAATGGGACTTGCCACACCGACAGCCCTCATGGTGGGCATTGGCAAAGCGGCAGAGAAAAACATCCTCATCAAAGATGCCACCGCCCTGGAACAGATACGCCAAATAGATGCTATGGTCATCGATAAAACCGGCACCCTCACCCAACCTACCCTTCCTACCGAAACCCTCAAGCCCCACGCCCGGGAAGCCATGCAGCAACTGCAGCAACAGGGCATTGAGGTTTATCTGATGAGTGGCGACAAGGAGGAACGGGTGGCACCTATCGCGCAAGAAGCCCATATCGCCCATTACCAAAGCGAGGTGATGCCTCAGGACAAGGAGAATCTGGTGCAACAACTGCAGCAGCAGGGCCACCACGTGGCAATGGTGGGCGACGGCATTAACGACTCGCAGGCACTGGCTCGTGCCGATGTCAGCATTGCAATGGGCAAGGGCACCGATGTGGCTATGGATGTGGCTCAGGTGACTCTTATGGGCTCTGACCTGCGTCGCATCCCTGATGCCATCAGTCTTTCGAAACAAACCGTCAATATGATTCACCAGAACCTGTTCTGGGCGTTCATCTATAATATAATATGTATCCCACTGGCTGCCGGAATCCCCTATCTGTTCGGTGTACATTGGCAGATTACCCCGATGTGGGCATCGGCTCTGATGGCTTTCTCAAGTGTCAGTGTGGTGGCTAACAGTCTGAGATTAAAAATAAAAAAATAAATAATCATGGAACGTAAACAAATTACATTCGATTCGTTTGTACGAGGTGCCTTGGTGGTGCTGGCCTTTGTGGGAGCCTATTTGCTGCTCGACCGCCTGAGTGGTGTCTTGCTGCCTTTCTTCCTGGCATGGCTCATTGCCTATCTGCTATTCCCTCTGGTGAAGTTTTTCCAGTATCGGTGCAAGATGCGCTTTCGCGTATTGGCCATCCTTTGTGCCCTGCTGACTGTCAACCTGGTGTTGATTGGTATCTTCTGGCTGATGATTCCACCCATTGTCGAAGAGACCATTCGTGTCAAAGACATGCTGATTGACTATGTCACGCAAGGGGGCAATCTGAAGAATATCCCTGACCAGATAGAAGACTTCGTCAAAGAACACTTGTCGGCTGAGGAAATCAAAGCCATTGTGACACAGGAAGGATTCATCAACACTGTCAAGGAGGCAACGCCAAGGGTGTGGGATGTGCTGATGAAGTCGTTCGATGCCCTGTCAGGACTGGTGACTGCCGTCATGGTGCTCATCTATACCTTATTCATTCTCATCGACTACGAGAAGTTTACACAGGGCTGGCCGGACTTCCTGCCTCCTCGTTATCGTAACATGACCGTAAAACTGGTTGCCGACATCGAAGAAGGTATGAACAAGTATTTCCGTGGTCAGGGCGTCGTAGCCTTCTGCGTAGGTGTCTTGTTCAGCATCGGGTTCCTTATCATCGACTTCCCGATGGCTATTGGTCTGGGCATGTTCATCGGACTGCTCAATATGGTGCCCTACCTCCAGTTGATTGGCTTCATCCCTGCCATCCTGTTGGCTATTGTCAAGGCAGCCGACACCGGACAGAACTTCTGGTTTATCATGCTGATGGTGGTCATCGTGTTCGGTGTTGTCCAACTCATTCAGGACACCTTCCTCACTCCGAAGATTATGGGTAAGGTGATGGGACTGAATGCTGCCATCATCCTGCTGTCGCTCTCTATCTGGGGTTCTCTGCTGGGCATTATGGGCATGATTATCGCCCTGCCGATGACGACACTGCTGCTGACTTACTACCAACGCTTCGTCATCAAGAAACAAGAGTTGCAGAAAATGAAAGAAGAACGAAATGAGAGTTGAGAGTTGAGAGCTTAGAGTTTAGAGTTGAGAGTTTAGAGTTGAGAGATAATAGAATATGTATAAGGTATCAGTTGTAACACCGTTTCATAACGTGGATATGGGCATGTTTGAGAAATGTGCCGAATCCATGCGCAGCCAGACTATCGGCTTCGAGAATATTGAGTGGATTATCGTGGTTCATAATTGCCAGCCACACTATTTCCCCTTGCTGACCGAGATGTTCAAGAACGACAAGAATGTCTTTGTCAAGGAATTGAACAACGACATTCATTCTCCTGCATCACCACGCAACCACGGCATGAAGTTTGTGACTGGTCCCTATCTGGGATTCCTCGACGGCGACGACAGCTACACTCCTGAGTGCTTGGAGGTGGCATGTCGTGAAATCATCGAAACCCAATCGCAGGTGCTGACCTTCCGTCGCGAGTATGAGCTGGAGAAAGAGAGTCTGCACCCACATACTGAGACGGTGTTGTGGAACCAGACGGAATGGCGCATCGTGATGGATCGCAAGGACTTCCAACAGGAAAAGATGTTTGCCGGTCTGTGGCCTTTCTCTACATCGCGCCTGTTCGACATGGATTTTCTGCGCAAGAACAACCTCTATTTCTCCCCTGATGTCTTGTGGGTTGAAGACGTTTGGCATACCGGCATGTGCCTGATGAAGGCCGACCGAGTGTGCTACCTGCCGCAGTTCATCGGCTACCACTACTTCATCAATGGCGGTTCTATCATCCAGGATAAGAAAAAACCGATGGAGGAATTGATTGAATGTTTCAAGTCGGCATGTATCATCATCGACGACCTCACTAAGATAGGTATTGACACTACTGACACAGCAACAACAATGTTTGCACTATTGACCAGTTACTATCTGGGGTCCGACCTGACAGTGGAACAGCGTCGCACACTGAGCGACATCATTCGTCCCTACCTGCAGAAGGCCGTCAAACTGACTCCGTCGAAGATTCACTCACCAGAAGAGTGCTACCTGAACTACCGCTTGCCGCAGGAGGTGCTGGGCAATCCTGACAATCCCTGGGCCAGTCCGATGCTGAACGACGCCTTGAACGGTTGGTCGGCCATGATGAAGATTCTGCATAGCAACGCATCCACCGACTATGGTCGCCGCTTCCACTTCGACCAGATAGAAACACTGGCTGATTACCAGCGGTTGGTTCCTATGAGCAACTACGAGAACTATAAACGCCTGCTCAATCTTCAGACCAATATCGGTGAGAGCGGCATTCTGACCACTGCTCCCACACGTCAATACCTCGTCAACACCATAGGACAGTTTATCCCTTCTACAGATAAACATCTGCTCCCATATATGGAGGGATTTGCCACCACCCTGAAGCGCCATCACAACCTGCTGGTGGCCATTGTCGGACCACGCAAACAGCAGACCAATGATGGTTGCACCGTTGAGACACTCGAAAGTCAGATGGTGAAAAAATATATGTGGTATTACCACTATGCCCGTGGTAAGAAACGTGCTGATTTCTCCATGCCCGACGACTTGTTCTTCAAAACGGAACCACGTGAGGAAATGCACACCATATGCTACTATGCACTATTAGACCGTGACATCGACCAGATTGTTGCTATCGACACACGACGCGTGGCAGATATGTTCGACTATATCATGGCACATCGCGACCAGTTGATTGACATCATCCGCAAGACTGATGCCCAGCGTGCCGACGAAGTTGCCAAGGCCTTCCTTCCTGACGAAAAGCCTCTGGCACAGGCACTGTGGCCTAAACTGAAGCGTATCGTGGCATTTGGTGCAGGCGAATGCTACGAGGCTACCACACACATGAAGCAATTCACAGGACAGACCCCTCACAATCATGGCTACTACTTTACGGAGGAAACCATCTATGGCCGTGCCGTAGCTGATGACAGCGACCTCTTCGAGACCTTCGCCTCTGACAGTTTCCTCGAGTATCTGCCACTGGAAGACCCTAATGCTGAAACCGTCCTCTCTACCGACACGAAGCCTGGAACGCCCTATCAGCTGGTTGTCACCAACCATGCCGGCCTCTATCGTTACGTCACCGACCACGTCGTGTGCATACAGGAAGTCCAAATAGACAAACTGTTGTTCACTATCTATTAGAAAAAAACAGAAGGAAGGCTTTCGGCCTTCCTTCAATTATCAATTGTCAATTATCAATTGTCAATTATTAATTGTCAACTCCAAACAGCGGATCCTCCGGCATCACCATTACAGGTTTCTGCTCATAGTCCTTCAGCAGTTTGTCGGACACATATTTCTTGTTCACTACCAGACGGAACAAATATTCACGGAACCAGCGGTCGGTCATGATCAGACAACCCTGCTGCCCCCACGAAGCACCCCATGAGTTCTCTACCTTCCATTTCGTAGCCTTGCCATTGGCGTCAATATCCACAGCCGTCAGCGTCATGGCATGAGTAGAACCACTGTCGAAGGTACTGATGCGCTCGGCCTTGGTCATACCGAAAGTGGTATTAAAGAGCGAAGCATAGTCGTAGTTTTCCAAATCAGCAAAACCACGTTTGCGGTCGAGCTGCTTGCCCACATCATAACTGCTGTAGAGCTTGCGCCCGTCTTTCAGCGACGCAATGGCCAGTTGCTCGATATCATCCATCGGCAGGTTCAGGTATTTCCAGTTATGACCGTCGTAGGTATGACGATCATACTCCACCTCGTAAGTCTTGTAGTAAGGACGGCGCGGGTCGTTCATCACCATGATAAACGTACCGTTCAACTGCCCACCGACAGTCTCTTCATAGAACGATTTCGGGGTGTAACGCTTCGCCTGTGTCAGTTGCTTGCCGTTCTTATCCTTGAAGGCATAAGTGAACTCCTTCACCGGCTCGCCCAAGGTGAGACACAACATCTGGTAAATCTGAGCCAGCGCTTCGGTCTTAGCCTTCTGAATGTCAGCTGTCTTCTTACCCTCAGCCACCATCTTACGCAACTGGAGACCATACTCACGGAGCTTCGATTTGATGATAGCCGCCATGCGTGATGTGCTCTCTGCCGAGAAGGTCTCAGGTTGTACCGACATAGGCACCAACCCGTATTTCTCAGCTAAGTCGGCAACACCGCAGAAGGTGCCGCCATCACCGATGGGATGCTGGAAGAAGAACTGCACACGCTGGGCATCAATAGGCTCCTTGGCGGTGTCAATCACTCCCTGCAACATGAGGTTCGACTTTTCCAACTGGTCGTAGAAGAACAGGTAGGCCTGCGAGTACTCCACCGTCAGCGAGTCGGTGCGCTTTGCAAAATTGGCACGCAGCACGTTCAGTCCGCTGAACATCCAGCAACGTCCACTCGACTTCTGGTCGTGAATCGACTGCTTCTTGGCTTCTATACTGAAATAGGTATCCAAGTCGCCAGCATTGTCCTGATTCTTCGTCAGATTGTCAATGGCATTCGAAGCAATGGCATTGCGCAGTGCCTTATTAGCAGGCTGGGCTGCATACTGGCGTTCCATCTGCTGCATCATCTGCTCTGAGATGCCGCCACCTGCCGTCTGGGCTGTTGCTGTCAGAGCCAACGTCACTGACAGGAGAGTCATCATTTTCCTCATTATTTCTTATTCTTTTTTGATGAAATCTTAATCGTCTTGGTTGTCTGGGGAGTAGAAGATTTGCTCGATTTGCTCGACTTACTGGAGAAACTAGAAGCACTCGAGCCACCTCTGTAATATTGCTTAGCCTCGGGCAACCAACCCTGTATCTGCTTGATACGCGTGGCATCGGTGGGGTGATCGCTGAAGATGGACGAAGAACCTCCGCCAGTAGCTGACGACATGCGCTGCCAGAACGAGACAGCCACCTCTGGGTCGTAACCTGCCATAGCAGCAAAGATGAGTCCCATGTGGTCGGCTTCACTCTCCTGCTTGCGCGAGAAACCCGATGACCAGGCCTGAGCACCGACGCCCAGCACCTGAGTACCTAACTGTGCCAACTGAGTGTTCACACCGGCACCCTGTGCCACGGCTCCGATAATCTGCATACCGTACTGCTGCTTATAGGCATTGCTCAGTCGCTCGGCAGAATGCTTGGCAACGGCATGGGCTATCTCATGACCCAGCACGATAGCCAGCGAAGCCTCGTCTCTGGTCACAGGCAGTATGCCCTCGTAAACCACAATCTTACCGCCAGGCATACAGAAGGCATTAATCTGCTTATCCTGCACGAGGTTGAACTCCCACTTATACTGCGACACCTCGGCACCCAGTCCGTTGGCATTCAGATAGCTCACCACGGCATTGGCCAGATTCTGCCCTACCCGCTTCACCATCGCCGTGTTCTGGGCATTTGTCGAAGCCTTGGCAGTCTTCATATACTCCTGATACTGCTGATTGCTCAGGCTGAGCACCTGCTCGTCGCTTACAATCAGATTTTGCTTACGCCCTGTAATAGGCACCGTTGATGTCGTTCCGCAACTGACCAATATCAGTGCGACAACAGATAATAGAATAACTTTTACGTTTTTCATATTCTTGCTTTGTTTATAGTTTCTGATTGCAAAGGTACATTAAATAATTGAGAACACCAAGTTTTTCAAACCATCAATTTGCCGACAGTTTGATTGTCAGCTCCTCGTTCTCATACTTTGTGTCGCCGATGTGAGCATCAGTGTTGCGCCACACTATGTCACTTAGGATTCCTTATTTCTTGATCAGCGAGGCTACCCAGAGAATTGCAACGGCACCGATGATGGCTGTACCCAGTTGTCCCAGTATGCCACCCCATGTAATGCCCAGCTGCTCAAAGAGCCAGCCGCCTACCAAGCCGCCAAAGAGTCCCAACACGAGATTCATGATGAATCCCAAACCGCCACCTTTCATTAACTTGCCGGCACAGAAACCTGCCAGACATCCTAATACAATTGAACCTATCAGTCCCATAATCTTTCAATATTTGGTTAAGTTATTTTTTCCGCTGCAAAGGTAGTGCAAACCGAATGAAAAACCAAATGTTTTTGGATTTTTCTGAGGTGCAGCCTATTTTCAACGTAGTTAAAGGTACGAAAAATTCGATTAAACGAGAACAAAAAAAATATTTATTAATGTCGAGTGGGAGAATTTTATCTAATAAGCGAGGAAAAAGCAAAATCATAGTCACTCCACGTAGAACATCAATATATTCTACTCTTTTATCTTTCATGTCAATACGTTTTATCTGCTTGCAAAATTACGAACTTATTGCTGTTTAAACTTAAAAGCTTTTAAGATTAACATTAAGAGTGAAAAACTCTGTAACGCTGTGTTTATAAAATAGAGAACAGCATTTCTATGGGATGCTTGAGCAGGAGGCGGAAGAAATGACGACCGGACATAACTTCGTGGAGGATGAACTGACCCTGCTTGGCACTGGGCTTGACTACCTGCAACGACTCGTCGAGACCGAAGACGGTGTGCATGGTCCACATCACACCCTGGGCAAAACGGGAGATGCCGAAACTGCGGAATATCTTGTCGTACTTCACCTGAGAGGCCCGCTCCTTGTCTGCCAACCGCTTTAGGGCGAAAAAGACATCGGTGAGCTCTCGCATAGTGATGCCCTCGTAAAGGAAACGCCAATAGAGGTTGAGGACGAGATAGACCACATTCATCGACACGGCAGGGCGCACCATCTCGCCATCCTTTACAAAGAGCGACTTACGGTTCTTTGCAAACCACTTGCGGAGCTTCCAGTTGCGATAGGGATTCTTGCCCAGTCCGATGGTGTTGTGCAACATAACAGGCGTCTCGTCCCACTCGGGGATATCTACCGATGCCGTCACCTCGTCGATATCAGCATCGACAAAGATATTGATGCCGTTGGGCTCGCGTAGCATCATCAGTTCGTCGCCATAGTCGCGAGCACTCCCCTGCCCTATCAGCACGCTCGAAGGATAGCCTTTCTCTGCCAGTTTTTGTTGCACCTTGATGGTGTGCTGGGTGAAGATGCTGCTTCGCTCTTCTATCGTTTCCGCCTGTGCCATCCAGTCGATAACCAAGTCCTGAGGCACCCGGAGTCCAAACTCAAACAGGGCCTGTACGCCACGATAGCAAATGCCCGTCATTTTCTGCTGACGTGCTGTTTCGTGCAGTTCTTCCCACTCTTCGGGTTCCGGTCCACGGCTCAGACAGTCTAACTGCTTAAGTGATACCTGTATAAGTTCATAAAACAACTGTTCCATCGCTTTAAGTTTAATGCTTTTAGCGCAACAAAGTTAGATATTTTTTCTGAAATTCCAATACTTTTTGTATTAAAATTTGGAAATAACAAGAATATTGTATATCTTTGCACCGATAAACCGATAACAAAATTCATCAAAAAGAAAAAACATTAATTCATTAACATAAATATTAAACATTAAAAAGAGAAAGTTTTATGGCTTACACAGAAACAACAACTACGGGGTATGGAACCCGCGTAGGAAACTCGTTTAAGAGTATCGGTACAGGTTTCATTCTGCTGATAGCAGCCACAGTACTGCTTTGGTGGAACGAAGGTCGTGCAGTGAAAACTGCAAAGATGTTGGAAGAGGCCGGAAGTGCCTGGGTTGAGATGCCTAATCCTGGAAAGATTGACAACAACTTGGACGGCGAACTGGTTTGCGGTACTGCTATGGCTACCACAGAAGACTCGCTGAGCGACCAGCAGTTCGGTATTGGTGCCAAGGCTATAGCCCTGAGACGCAAAGTGGAGTACTACCAGTGGATTGAGCACTCTTCTGAGGAGAAAGAAGACAAGCTGGGCGGTAAGGAAGTGACCACCACTACCTACACCTACAGCAAGGAATGGGTGTCGAGCCCTGTTGAGTCGGCTCAGTTCAAGGATCCTGCCTATCAGAAGCTGAACACCGTATTTACTACTGTTGAAGAAGCTGAGCAGTGGGCTGAGAACGTTAGCTTCGGTGCCTACAAGCTGAGCGAGAGCCTCATTCACAGCATCTCGTCAAGAGAAGCTATGAACCTGGCCATCAACGAGGACTTGCTGACACAGTTTGACAAGGCCACCAAGACCGCTTACGAGCGTTTCTATGGCGTGAAGCAGCAGCAACCTGCACAGCCTGTTCAGCCTGCACAGCCCGCCCCAGTGCTCTCAGACTCAGCAAAGGCTGTAGCTGACTCTCTGCAGGCCGTAAACGACTCTATCAACAAGGCTATGGCAAATGCCGAAAACAAGAAAGACCTGGAGTATGTACACCAGGCAGGCAACGTGCTCTACTTCGGTCGCGTGCCCGGTTCTCCCGAGGTGGGCGACGTTCGAGTAACCTTCGAAAAGGTGGTTCCTGCCAAGGTAACGGTGATGGCTGTTGCCGACGGTGACTCCTTCAAGCCCTTCAAGGCTAAGAACGGCAAGCGCTTCGAGACGCTGGTAATGGGTAAGAAGACTGGTGACGAAATCATCGAGGACGCTGAGGATGCCAACTCCATGTGGACTTGGATTCTGCGTATCGTAGGTATCCTGTTGGTTATCTCTGCCTTCAAGAACATCTTCGGTTTCCTGACTACTCTCCTGAAGGTGGTTCCATTCCTCGCCAGCATCATGGGCTTCGGTGTCGGTATCGTATGCACAGTACTGGGTATCGTCTATTCACTCATTATCATTGCTATTGCATGGCTGTTCTATCGCCCCATCCTCTCGATCTGCCTGTTGGCTATCGGTGCCTTCCTTATATGGGTATTCGCCTTCAAGGGTAAGGACAAACTGAAGGAACTGGCTGCCAATGCCACTGCCAAGAATGCTCCCCAGGCCGCTCCTGCAGCACCTGCAGCTCCTGCCGAGCCAACTGTTCCAACTCAAAATCCGGAAGCATAATGAAACGCATTACATTATCTATAATACTGTGCTTGTGTGCCTTCATCGGCATGCAGGCACAGCAAGCCGACTGCAAGCACGCTGACTGCAAACAGCAGAAGCAGCAGAAGGTGCAGCCCATCCAGATGATTCTGGACTCAGACTTCGGTAGTTCTACCGACGACCTCTTTGCTCTGATGATGCTACATCACTACATTGACGATGGTCTGGTTGATTTGAAGGGTATCATCGTTGACCGTGAGGGTGAGAAGAATGCCGGTATCGTGGATATCTTCAACAACTACTACGGTCATCCCGACATTCCCGTAGGATTGGAGCGCAACGGTGTGAAGAACCCACGTTGCTTCATCCCCTACAATGGTATCTGCGACCTGAAAGACGACAATGGCGCACCCCTCTTCAAGCGCACGATGGATGCCAGCAAACTGCCCGACGGTTATAAGCTGTATCGTAAATTGCTGAGCAAGGCTGAAGACAACTCCATCGTTGTGGTGGCTATCGGTTTTGCCACTACCCTCTCACAGCTCTTTGAGTCGGGCGGTGACGAATATTCTAACCTGAGCGGTTTGGAACTGTTCAAGCAGAAGGTCAAGGCTGTGTATATCCAGTCGGGACGTTTCGAAGCCGGCGACAGTCTGAGCGGTTATAACATGCGTGCCGCCTCGAAACAGTCGGCTATCTTCTACAGCAAGTTCCCTGAGAAGGTTGACCTCATCATGTCGCCCAGTAACATCGGTGACAAGATGAACTATCTGCCTCAGGACGTGGTGGCAGACCTCTCCTATACCGACTGGAACCCCATCAAGGCCGTCTATACCAACTATACCTGCGACACTGGTCAGCGCATGTGGGACACCAACTGTCTGGTGAATGCCGTACTGGGCGACAACGAGTATCACCTTTCACCACGAGGATGGGTCACCTTCATCGACAAGGGTGAGATGTCGGAGATGCTCTTCAAGCCAGACCCCAACGGTAATGCCCGCTATCAGATGCCTGGCGACAGCTACTACTTCGAAGAGAAGTTGATGGACATCCGTCGCCACAACCGCATCAACAAATATCCCTCACGCTACACCATCGAGGCTCCGCAGCCTACACTGCTCAACACTGCTGCTAAGGAATGGGCTAAGCCACGTACCAAGCTGCTCATCGACAAGTATCTGGCTACGGCAGGCAACAAACTTGATCCGGACGAGTTCCGTCAGGTGTTCCAGCCTATCGGCTACTATGGCGGCAACGTGACTGCCTATCGTGAGGCAGAACTGATGGTGGTCGATGAACTGTACACCGTCATGCTGGACCGTGCTGTCCGCAATGGCAAGAACACGATGACTATCATTACCGGTGCACCAGCCAGTGGCAAGAGTACTGCAGCCCGCCGTCTGAACCTCAAGAACGAGGGATTGGTTTATGACGCAGCCCTCTCCGGCGGTACACAGCGTCTGGATAATGTTATCCAGCGTGCCAAGGCCAAGGGTATTAACAAGATTACCGTGATGTTGGTGTATAACGACATTCTGACCTGTTTCAAGAACTCAATCAACCGTGGTCAGAACAACAACCGCTTCTGCACCATCGACTATATGTACAAGTCGTTCGAGGACAACAAGGGCAAGATTGAGTGGCTGCAGAAACAGCATCCGGAAATCACCGTTATCCCTGTGTCATGCGAAGGCAACCAGGGGCCACGCCAGGTGAGCATTGACGAAGCCAAGAAATGGGACTATGACGTATCGGAAGAGGAAGTCAACCAGATGCTGTCAACCCTGCTTGACGTTGTCAACAGCGGAGAATTGTGGGAACAGCAGCTTCCCTCACTCGTCGGTAACCTCTCTTCTATTCCTAACCTGAGTTCGAGAAACAAGAAACTGGCAGAGGAAATCAATAAGCGTGTAGAGGAAATACTCCACAATTACAGAAATTAAAAATGAACATCAAGCTTCAGATAACAAAAGTGGCTGTCATCCTGGTGATGGCAACCACTTTTACGGTTTTAACAGGCTGTAAGTCGCAACAGGCTGCGACATCAGCCATTGATGCGCCACAGCCTACGCTAATCAACGAGGATGCTAAGGCATGGGCCAAGGTGAACACCACCCCGCTGATTAACAAGTATATGGCAACGGCAGGCAACAAGATTGACCCTGACGAGATGCGACTGCTGTTCAAGCCCATCGGTTATGACGGTGGTTCGAATACCATCTACTATCGTGATGCTGAGCGCTATCTGGTAGATACGCTATACAGTGTAATGCTCGACAAAGCCATTAAGGCTGGTAAGACGAGTATCGTCATCTTCACCGGTCCTTCGGCAAGCGGAAAGAGTACCGCCACCAAGTCGATGGATTTTTCGAAGAAAGGACTGGTTTACGATGCTGCCTTCAACTCATACAAGAAACTGGCTACTGCCATCAAGAAGGCTGAGCGCGCAGGGATGAAGGACGTGCAGGTAATAGCTATCTACAATACCATCCGCAACTGTTTCAAGAACTCGGTTGACAGAGGAAAGAACAGCAAGCGCTTCATCCATATCCCCTACATGATTGAGTCGTTTGGCAACAACATGCACAAGATGGAACTGCTGAAGCAGAACTTCCCTGAAGTGGAGTTCATCTGCTTCGACAAGAGTGATAACGTAAATGCCAAGCGCGTCACTATCGACGAGGCCTGCAAATGGGACTTCGAGGTAACACAGGACGACATCACCTATCTTTTCAATGTGCTGCGCGATGAAATTGACAAAGGAGACCTTACGAAACATCAGCTTGCCTATATCAAGGGAGACCTTCTATCAATTAAGGGACTGTCGGATTCCAATCGGAAGCTGGCCCAGGAAATTGACAGAAGAATACGTGAGATGGCAGGACAAGATTAACGAAGAACTATGGGAGCAGTCGCCTCAGCTGGGGACTGAAGCCCTATAATAATAAGGTATAGAGAAATGAAGAAATACGTTTTATTCATCGTCTGTGCCATAGCAGTGATGATGAGTTGTAAGAACAAGGGACAGGCATCAGAAGCCTCTGGTGCCGACTCTACTGCCGTGGACAGTGTGTTGGCGGAACTGAATGACACCACCCCACTGCCGATGATGTTGTACTATATGAATCCGCAGAACATGATGATGGTGTATTGGATTGACCCTACGGAGCCTGAGAAGACAAAGGACAATGCCGATTTCTACAACGACATCCATAACGGATGGGGTGTGCAGAACATGTTCACGCGGAATGCTGCCAACTATACAAAAATGCTGATGAACGACAAATGGGTGGACATCAAGTTCATCGGGGAAGTGACGAAAGACCCTGACGGCAAGACGCTATATGGCGGTGAAATGCATGGCAGACCCTCCATCCCCTCACCCGGTCTGAAATATGCTTTTGCCAATCCCAAGGACGCCCCGAAGAGTGACGAGTGGAGCAATATGTACATCGTGGTGCATAAGGACTATCTGACCTCGCGCAAACAGCTGAAGATAGATTATCCGGACAGCGAAAAACCCATGCCCAAGGCTGTGGTCAAGAAAATGGAACAGAAATACGGCATGACGGCCAGCCACTCCCAGATATGCTCGAAGATTGACGGTCGCTATACCCAAGGCTTTATCCAGTTCGTAGGGGAGTATAAGAAGGCTCCCAAGAATCCTGACAATGACTACAAGAAAGCATTGGCGCTGGAGGTGATTATCGACGGCGACAGTCTCTATACCTTAGAGGTGTTGGGTTATTACGACGAGGAGAGCAAGTCGTGCACATGGAATGCTGATGACGGAGGCGATTACTGTCCGACCAATATCTACGCTGCCTTTGAAGGACCGAAGGGCTTGGAACTCTGCTACCGCCATTCGGCACCTGAGAGTTGCACTGTAGGTATGTACTTGCCACGCAATGGGGAAATCAACGAGTTGGAGTATGCCTGCTACCACGTGATGGTGGACGAACAGGAACCCCTGTGGAACAAGGAGATTGCCGAGATGCAGAAACTCTATCTGAAAGAGAGCGAAGCCCGCAAGGATTGTCCGCTGAAGAAATTCAACTTCATCGATATCGACAACGACGACATCAACGAGGTATGGATGCGCGACAAAGACGAGAACATAGGTGCGCTCTTCACCTTCAAGGACCGCAAGCCGCAGTTGATTTGCATAGAAACGGAGAAGATGAAAGCATCGTTCAAACGGTCGAACGACGGTAGAGGATCGGTGAAGATTTCAGGTCCTGCCGGTGGTTCATCCTATGCCACGGAACTCTATGTGTTGAAGAAGAGCCAAGTGGTGGAACGTTTCTTCATGATGGAGGTTGAAGGCGAAATCACAGATGCCGAACTGAACGGCAAGACTCTCACGAAATGGGAGGCTGCCGACTATCTCGACAAGACGCCATCAATCAATAACGAACCCTACTTGTACTGGCAAGAGAAAGAAGAACAACAATAATAAACCACGAGAAAGGCTCCTCATCATGGGGAGCCCTTTTCGTTTAAGAATGTCGCTCACGATATTTTGTTAAACCTTCTTAAAGTTTTAGATAAATCGCTTGCGATATAAAACAATCTCCTTACCTTTGCACCGATAAAAGTCGCAAACGATAGAAATTACAATAATAAATAAAAAAAGGTTATGCAAAAGATTTTTGATTTCAAGGCTTTTTCAAGCAAAGGTAAGGAGATTGATTTCTCACAGTTTCAAGGTAAGGTATTGCTGATTGTGAACACAGCCAGCAAGTGTGGGTTCACCCCTCAGTTCGCAGGACTGGAGGAACTGAATCAGAATTATAAGGACAAGGGACTCGTCATCATCGGTTTCCCCTGCAACCAGTTCAAGGAGCAAGACCCGGAAGGCGACGAACAGATTGAGGAGTTCTGCCAGGTGAACTATGGCGTAAGTTTCCAAATCATGAGAAAGGGTGATGTCAACGGTGCTAATGCCCAGCCCATCTTTGAGTATCTGAAGACTCAGGCTCCCATCGAGGAATACAAGGGACTGAAGGCAAAGGCTACCCGTGCACTGCTGAAGACACTGAGCAAGAGTGTTGAGAAGGACAGCGACATCCTGTGGAACTTCACTAAATTCCTGATTTCAAAAGACGGTGAGACAATCAAGCGCTTTGCACCTACCACTGATCCCAAGGACTTCGAGAAGGACATTGAGGCAATGCTCGCCTAATGGTCAATGTTCAATGGTCAATGTTCAATGTTCAATGGTCAATGTTCAATGGTCAATGAAAATAATTATGCACGCAGAATTACAACTTGACAACCAGATATGCTTTCGTCTCTACACGGCAGCAAGACTCATTACGCAGGCCTACACGCCGATGCTGACGGAACTGGGTATTACCTACCCGCAATACCTTGTTCTGATGGTGCTTTGGGAGAAAGACTGTCAGCCCGTGAACGACATCGCTCACAGGCTGACACTGGAAACCAACACGGTGACTCCCCTACTCCAGCGTATGGAGAAGCTGGGCATTGTCACACGGAAGAAAGGTGAACAGGACAAGCGTCAACAGATAGTGAGCCTTACAGAGAAAGGGCGCGAGATGGAGGAACAAGCCTACAAGCTCATCCCTGCAGGCATGGGCGAAACACTGAAGGCCTGTCCGCTCCAGATGGATGACTACACGCATTTGGCCAGTGAATTAGACTCGATTATTGACACATTAAAGAAATAACCTTCGAATGGGTATGAAAATCAAACAGTGGCTGCAGTCCCTTTCATTCAGGACGGGTGTCATCGTCCTGGTGTGTTGCATACCATTCTATATCATTTGAGTGGGGTGCACACAGCCGTAGATTGCAAGCGTTCAGTAACTGAATCCGTGACCGTTCCACTTCAGCGTTTTCTGTGTCTTCTTGCCATCTTCATGCCACGTCGTGACGATGAAGTCCTTCCCCGTACGAGGCAGGGCATAGGCTTTCACAAAGTCTTTGATGGTGGGGCGTGTCCCTTGGTAGTCCACTCGGATACCTTCCTGTGCAGCTACGGCCAGCGTGAAACAGGCTAAAATGATTGCTAATGATAGTCTTTTCATATTCATTGCTGTTTCTTAATTCTCATTTGATGTCAATCTTGGGTATGCGTCCGTCCTTCATGCGCTGGAACTCGCGATATGCCGTGGTGCGACGGAAGCC
>ONDP01000002.1 GCA_900316645.1 uncultured Prevotellaceae bacterium | reverse complement strand
GTGTTCAGACGATAATAGCCACGACGACCAGTGGATTCGATAAGAGACTGCTGTGACTTACTATTACGTAGCAAATACTGTTGTACATAAGTACGAATCTCCTCAAAGTCCGGCTGGACAAAAAACGTACAGTTCATGTTGTAAACATGCTTGGCAATAGCCTGCACACTCACACCACACTCACCTGCTTCGGTGAGCACTTGCAATATCTGCTGATCGTAGGTCAAAGGAGTGAAAGATTAAAAAAAGGCTGGTATGCCATTAAAGCTTACCAGCCCTTTTATGCTTCTTTTGAAATGATTAAGCAAGTGTAATCTTCTCGTCAGCAGCAGCGAGCTTACCCTCCTTGAAGAGCCAACCCAAACCGAGCAGAGTCTCCTCCTCGCTAATTTTAGCTGCCTTTGCAATCTCCTTAACGGTGAGAGCCTTACCAGCAGCAGCAAGAGCCTGATAAACATCACCAGCCTTGAAACCTGCATTCTCTGCATTAACTGCTACAACGGCGGCCTTCTTAGGAGCAGCGGCCTTCTTTACAGTAGCCTTCTTTGGCTCTTCTGCCTTAACAGCAGCGGCCTTCTTTGTTGTTTTCTTTTCTGCCATAATCTTAAAAATTAATACGCTATTGAAATGTTCTAATGATACTATTTATCTTTCTGCGTGCAAAGTTAAGAACTTTCCAGATTCATTGTTATCGCACACAGCGTATTTTTTTGTTTTTATTAACTATTCTTGATGTAAGTCAACTGACGAACGAAGTAAGAGCAGTAAGAATTAATTTTTACTGCGTTACAAGGAGGAAGTCGAACTTTGCTCAACTCGTAACTGCAACTCTTCCAACTGTTTAGCATCTAACTCACCTGGTGCGTCAAGCATTACATCGCGACCGGAATTGTTCTTCGGGAAGGCAATGCAGTCACGGATAGAATCAAGACCTGCCATCAGACTCACGAAGCGGTCCAAGCCGAAAGCAAGACCTGCATGAGGAGGAGCACCATACTTGAAAGCATTGATGAGGAAACCGAACTGTGCCATTGCACGCTCTGGAGTGAAGCCCAAAATCTGGAACATTTTCTCCTGTAACTTACCGTCGTGGATACGAAGGGATCCACCGCCAACCTCTACACCATTACATACGAAGTCATAGGCAACAGCACGCACTTTTTCCGGAGCAGTATCGAGCAAAGGAATATCATCTGGATTAGGCAAAGTGAACGGATGATGTGTAGCCATCAGACGCTGCTCTTCATCACTCCACTCAAAGAGCGGGAAGTCAACAATCCACAAGCACACAAAGTTGTCCTTGTCACGCAGTCCGAGACGATCACCCATCTCCAGACGGAGTGTACAGAGCTGAGTGCGTGTCTTGTTAGCTTTGTCGCCGCTAAGAATCAACACAAGGTCACCATCCTTGGCACCAGTCTTCTCCTTTAATCGCTGCCAAACTTCAGGCGTATAGAATTTATCTATAGAAGTCTTTACAGTTCCATCGGTGTTGAACTTCACATAAACCAAGCCCTTGGCACCTACCTGCGGACGTTTAACGAAATCCGTCAACTGGTCAAGTTGCTTACGGGTATAGTCAGCGCATCCTGGCACCACGATACCTCCGATATACTCAGCTTCGTTGAATACAGGGAATTCTCCTGTTCCCTTCAACACATCCATCAGTTCTACGAATTCCATTCCGAAGCGCAAATCAGGTTTATCGGAACCGAAACGACGCATAGCCTCATGCCATGTCATACGCTGCAACTTAGGCAACTCTACGCCACGTACCTCCCTGAACAGATGACGTGCCAAATCCTCAAAGATTTCCAATACGTCTTCCTGATCGGCAAACGACATTTCACAGTCTATCTGCGTAAATTCTGGCTGTCGGTCAGCACGCAAGTCCTCGTCACGGAAACACTTGGCAATCTGGAAGTAACGGTCGAAACCAGACACCATCAACAACTGCTTCAATGTCTGAGGGCTCTGAGGCAGCGCATAGAACTGCCCTGGATTCATACGAGAAGGCACCACGAAGTCGCGTGCACCTTCTGGAGTAGAACCAATCAGAATAGGTGTTTCTACCTCAATAAAATTCTTGTTATCGAGGAAGTTACGAATCAAGATGGTCATACGGTGGCGCAACTCCAAGTTCTTGCGAACGCAGGAACGACGCAAGTCCAGATAACGATACTTCATACGAATATCGTCACCGCCATCAGTATTATCCTCTATCGTGAACGGAGGAGTCAAACTCTCACTCAACACATTCAGTTCTTGAGCAATAATCTCAATATCGCCCGTAGGGATATTCTTATTCTTACTCTCACGCTCGTTAACCGTACCCTTTACCTGAATGCACCACTCACGTCCCAACTTGTTGGCACGTTCACAAAGCGAAGCATCCTTCGACTCGTCGAAAACCAGCTGTGTAATACCATAGCGGTCACGCAGGTCAACAAACGTCATACCACCCATTTTACGGGTTTTCTGTACCCATCCGGCCAGCGTCACAACCTGCCCGGCATCTGTGAGTCTTAACTCACCACATGTTTTTGTTCTATACATAATTGTTATATGTGCTTTATACTTTCGAACTGCAAAGGTACGAATAAGTGAGAAGAAAACCAAATATAATTTGAGTTTTCTCGAACGCGAGTTCCTTCGACCGCAAAGTCAAAGGTAGTGCAAATCGAGAGAAATACCAAATTTATTTGAATAATAAGGCTTTATTTATAAGCACAAATATTAAAATAATTAAAAATCAAGCTTAAAATAGTGTGAGTATGGAGGAAAAGCCTTACATTTGCATCGATTTTTTAAGTAAAAATGTAAAGAAGATGAAAAAGATAATTATGATGACTCTGATGCTGGTATGTGGCATGACCGCAGTGATGGCACAAAAACCTGCACAGATCAAGTTTGACAAGACAACTCACAACTTCGGTTCTTTCTCTGAGAACGAACCTAAGGTTTCCTGCTCTTTCACTTTCACCAACATTGGTGAACAGCCTTTGGTAATCAATCAGGCTATCGCATCATGCGGATGCACGGTGCCTGAATATACCAAGACTCCTATTCAACCAGGTGAGAAGGGGGAAATCAAGGTTACCTACAATGGAACAGGAAAGTTCCCCGGGCACTTCAAGAAATCTATCACCGTCCGGACCAACGGAGCTGTCGAAATGACACGCCTTTACATTGAAGGAGATATGACTGAAGCGAAATAACACAAGAAAGCACTGCTCGAGGGCAGTGCTTTTTGTTTAGAAATTATAACTCAGACCTAAAGAACTGTATTCCATAAACTGCCAATAACCATGATCAGCATCACGCGCAGCAGCATCGTCGAAACGCGGATAAAGGAATAAGTTGGCAGAGATATACTTGGTAACTTTGAACTCAATCTGGTTTTCCCATTCTATGAGGGCACGGGTATAGGCTGTAAAGGCATATAGCCTGCTCTTCCATGTAATCTGGTCAACTATCTTCCATTGCACATCGCCCGTAAACTGAGCACCCAACTCGTGCAAAGCATGCTTTCCCTTAGTACCAAAAGCATCAAACAAAGACGAACGACCTACATAACGCAGGTTATAGGCTACCGGCAGGAAGTTGAGCGTTCCCGTGAGTCTTCCATTAAGAGCATGGACCTTATACTCCATACCAAGACCGATGTTCAGGTCAAATGGCGAGAAGAAGTCGGAATAGACTTTGGGATCGTTAGCCTTAAAACCTTTAGTAAACTGTGTGTATGCAAGCAGCTGAAGGCTGTAATACCACTTTTTAGAGGCTTGCATACCCAACTTGCTGGTCAGACGAATCAGATCATTGTTGGTTTTGAACTTATGAATGGAATCAGAGCGTGATGTCTGGAAACCAAGTTTCATCTCCAGTTTATTCTCCCAAGTGTACTTATCCTTATCATTATAGTTCATCTCAAGGGTTAACGCACCTACAGCAGAATAATTACTCTCACCACCTTTATACCAGTTGCCCGATACATAGTTTTGAAGGAACTGAAGGAAACCATCGCCTTTAAATGACCAGAAATTAGGCTTTGTCACTACAATGCCCGTTGGCACTATCTCGGGTTCATCAGGTTGTGGTGCGGTCTGTTCGACCAATTCCACATGCTGTTTCACCTCCTGATTGACATCCTCACGAACAGACCCTGTTTTCTGCAGCCGACTTTCCGTATTCGTCACCAAGTCAGGTCGTTTCATATAGACATTCATCAGGGCCTGGTCAATGGCATCAGTCACTTCGTCGCCCGTCTGCGGATGAAGCGAAAGCACTTTGTTGGCTCCGGAATGATAGAATGTGGTAGGGGCAAACAACCGATAATAGCGACCATCAGTTGTTTCCTTTCGCAACGAGTCGTTGAGTTGATTGACAGAGTCAAGTCGTTGTCGCAGAACTTTGATACTGTCAACATACACTTTCAGCTCATCTAATATCTGCTGCCTCGATTTGCTTTGGGCACTAACAGAATTTGTTATCAGCAAGGCTACAAGGCATAAAAAGAAGTATCTGTATTTCATCATAATCATTGATTTGAGTGCAAAGGTACGAAATAATTCTTAATGCTTCATGCATAATTCATAATTTTTTTGTACCTTTGATTGGCATCGAATGTAGGCTTCGTCTCGGAAAAACTCAAATAAATTTGGTTTTTCGCTCGATTTGCACTACCTTTGCACCTTGTATGCGAATTAGATATAAAATAAATAAGGTATAATATGAATAGAGATACGATTATCGGCTTCGCCCTTATAGCGTTGGTACTGATTGGTTTCAGTTGGTATAACAGCCCCTCAAAGGAACAGATTGAAGCCGCAAGAGTGCAAGATTCTATTGCAGCAGTAACTCAGGAGAAAGCCCGGAAAGCAGAACAACAAAAACAACTTGCCCAAGAGAAAAAGGAGGAAGCGGCTATGAACGACTCCTCTGCCCTTTTTTACAGTGCCCTTCACGGCACATCGCAGCAGGTGGTGTTGAAAAACGGCAAAGTAGAGTTGACTTTAGACACAAAGGGCGGTGTTGTAAAGAAGGCTAAGATTCTTGGCTACAAGGATTTGAATGACGACAAGGATTTGACTCTTTTTGACGAGAAAGATCAGAACCTCAACTTCCTTTTGGCAGGAAAGAACGATAACATCATCACTGCCGACCTCTATTTCACTCCGTCTGAACAGACTGATTCTACTGTCACTATGACGGCTCAGGCCGGTAATGGCGGACAGGTCATCATGAAATACCGTCTCGGCAAAGACTACATGTTGGGATTCTCCTTGCAGGCTAAGGGACTGGCCAATGTCTTTGCTCCTTCTTACAAAGAGATGGAGATAGAGTGGACTGACCATTGTCGTCAACATGAGAAGGGATTTTCGTTTGAGAACCGCTACACTTCAATCTTCTTCAAAGAGGCCCAAGGCGATAGCGACAATCTTTCGGAGGCTTCTGACGAAAACGAAACCGTTGAAGAGGAACTTGACTGGGTAGCCTTCCGCAACCAGTTCTTCTCCGTAGCGCTTATCTCAAAGGATAATTTCGCCCGCAATGCCGAACTGAAGAGCACACTCGAACAGAAAGGCACCGGTTATCTCAAACAGTTTGATGCCAAGCTGAAGACAGCCTTCGACCCCACAGGTCAGAAGCCTTCTGAGTTCGAGATGTACATCGGTCCCAACAATTTCCGTCTGATTCAGGATGTTGAACAGCAGAGCCAGTTTGGGAAAGACCTCGACCTCGAACAACTTGTTAATCTCGGCTGGTGGCTCTTCCGACTCATCAACCGCTGGTTTACGCTCTACGTCTTCGACTGGCTGGCCAATTTCGGCTTCAGCATGGGTATTGTACTTATTCTCATCACCATTCTTCTGAAAGTGATTACTTTCCCGATGGTAAAGAAGAGCTATATGTCAAGTGCCAAGATGCGCGTGCTGAAACCCAAACTCGAAGAGGCAACCAAGCAATACTCTGCCCCTGAGGACCAAATGAAGAAACAACAGGAGATGATGTCCCTCTACTCTAAGTATGGCGTTAGTCCGATGGGTGGCTGTCTGCCTATGTTGGTTCAGGCGCCTATCTGGATTGCGATGTTCTGGTTTGTGCCCAATGCCATCCAGTTGCGCGGACAGAGTTTCCTGTGGATGGACGACCTTTCAACCTACGACCCGATATGGGAGTGGAGCACTAACATCTGGGGTATTGGCGACCATCTGTCGCTGACCTGTATCCTCTTCTGCGGTGCCCAACTGCTCTACACATGGTTCTCGATGCAACAACAGAAGGACCAGATGATGGGACAGCAGGCAGAACAGATGAAGATGATGCAATGGATGATGTACATCATGCCACTGATGTTCTTCTTCATCTTCAACGACTATTCTTCTGGTCTTAACTTCTATTATTTTGTTTCACTGTTCTTCTCAGCAGCCATCATGTGGACACTCCGCAAAACTACTGATGACGAGAAACTGCTGGCTATCCTTGAGGCAAAGTATCAGGAGAACAAGAACAATCCCAAGAAGCAGAGTGGACTTGCCGCACGCTTAGAGGCTTTGCAGAAACAACAGGCAGAATTGGAAAGACAACGCAAAAATGGATACAAAAAATGAAAATAGGATTTGATAACGATAAGTATCTCAAGATACAGTCAGAGCATATCAAGGAGCGTATCGCCAAGTTTGACGGCAAGCTCTACCTGGAATTAGGTGGAAAATTGTTTGACGACCATCATGCCTCACGCGTATTGCCAGGGTTCAAGCCCGACTCTAAGCTACGCATGTTTGCCCAGCTAAGAGACCAAGTGGAGATTGTCATTGTGGTCAGTGCTGAGGATATCGAGAAAAACAAAGTGCGTGCTGACTTAGGCATTACCTATGACGAAGACGTGCTGCGCCTTCGTGAAGAGTTCCAAAGTCGCGACTTCATGGTGGGCTCAGTGGTTATCACACACTATAACGGACAGCATGCTGCCGACTTGTTCCGCCACCGTCTGGAGCGCCTGGGCATCAAGTCTTACGTACATTATCTGATTGACGGTTATCCTCATAGCGTTAAACTGATTGCCTCCGACGACGGTTTCGGCAAGAACGACTATGTGGAGACCTCCCGCGAATTAGTCATTGTTACAGCTCCCGGTCCTGGAAGCGGTAAGATGGCTGTATGCCTGTCTCAGCTCTATAACGAGAACAAACGAGGAATCCGTGCCGGTTATGCCAAGTTCGAGACTTTCCCCGTATGGAATCTTCCCTTGAAGCATCCTGTCAACATCGCCTACGAGGCTGCTACTGCCGACCTCAACGATGTTAATATGATTGACCCCTTCCATTTGGAGGCTTATGGCAAGACTGCCATTAACTATAACCGCGACATCGAGATATTCCCTGTGCTCAATGCACTCTTCGAGGGTATCTATGGCGAAAATCCTTATAAGTCACCTACGGATATGGGTGTCAACATGGTGGGTTTCTGCATCAGTGACGACGAGGTATGCTGCAATGCGTCGCGCGAAGAAATTATCCGTCGCTACTATGACGCCACCAACAAAATGGCAGACGGTGCTGACAACGAAAATGAATTGAACAAGATTCTGATGCTGTTCAATCAGGCCAAGATTACCACAGCCTATCGCCGTGTGACTGTAGCAGCACAGGCTAAACAAGAACTGACCGGCCACACTGCTGCTGCCATTGAACTGGAAGACGGCACCATCATCACCTCGAAATCAACACCCCTGCTTGGCTGTTCTGCAGCACTGCTGCTCAATGCCACCAAACATTTAGCAGGTATCAGTCATGAGGCCAAGTTGATTCCTGAAAGTCTCATTGAACCAGTTCAGAAAACCAAGATAGAATATTTGGGAGGTAAAAATCCCCGTCTGCATACTGATGAAGTGCTGGTGGCGCTCAGTGTACTCTCCAAAGACGACGAACAATGCCGTTTAGCTTTGGAGCAGTTGCCTCGCCTACGCGACTGTCAGGTCCACTCTACGGTCATGCTCTCTGAGGTTGACCGCAAAATTTTCAAGAAACTTGGATGTGGACTGACATGCGATCCAGTGAGAAAGAAATAAGAAGTAAGAGGTAAGAAGGAAGAGATATGAAAAAGTTATTCTTTGCTTTGGCGGTCATGACGATGCTGCCAAACATCATAAATGCGGGAGAAGAAGTGAAAATAGGTAAGAGTAATATCAAGTTGGATAGCCGCATGATGACCCCCGAGGCACTTTGGGCTATGGGACGTATCGGTACCGTAGAGGCTTCACCCAACGGCAAGCAAGTGGTTTATCAGGTAGGCTATTACAGTGTAAAAGCCAACAAGAGCCGTCAAGTAATCTGCATCATGGATGCCGACGGTAAGAACAACCGACAGTTGTCAACCAGTAGCAAGAGTGAGACCGACCCTTCTTGGTTTGACGAAAATACGATTGCCTATCTCTCTGGCGGTGAGATATGGATTATGAAAGCCGATGGTTCCGACCGCAAACAAATCTCAAAAACCGACGGTCAGGTTGAGGGTTATAAGTTCTCTCCAGACCGCAAGAAGGTGATTATCCTAAAGTCACTACCCTTCCATGAGGTCATCCAGAAGAACCCCGATGACTTGCCCAAGGCTACAGGTCGTCGCGTCACCGACCTAATGTATCGTCATTGGGACCATTATGTAGAAAGCATCCAGCATCCGTTTGTCTATAGTGTGACCGACGATTTCGCCATCGGCAATGATGGCATTGACATATTGAACGGCGAACCATACGAATGTCCTATGGAACCCTTCGGTGGTATTGAGCAACTGGCATGGAGCCCAGACTCCAAGAGCATTGCCTATACCTGTCGGAAGAAGATTGGTTTGGAATACTCCATCTCTACCGATTCGGACATCTATTTATATAATATAGGTACGCGCACGACGACGAATCTATGTAAGCCTGCCGACTATGTAGCTCCAAAGAACGACCCTACCCGTACGCTGAAGATTCAGGCTGTCAATGCTCCTGAAAATCTTAAGAATAACGTAGGCTATGACCAGAACCCACAGTTCTCGCCCGATGGCAAATATGTGGCTTGGCAGTCGATGGAACGTGACGGTTATGAGGCCGACCTTAACCGCTTGTGCATATATGAAATGGCTACAGGCATCAAGCGTTACATCAACTGGAAGTCGGACGTTGAGGCATTCTGCTGGGCTCCTGAGAAAGACAAGCAGGCACAACTGTATTTCCTGAGCGTTTGGCATGGTTGCAATAACATGTACAGTGTCAACTGGAAGGGTGAGGTCAAACAACTGACCGAGACCTGGGACGACTGGACAAGCATCCAACTCGCCAATGACGGCAAGCGCATTCTGGCTACCCGTCAGAGTCTCAGTGCTCCCACCGACATCTATATGGTAACACCCGATAAGACTATCGAGAAGACCAATATTCAACAGATTTCCTTTGAGAATAAGCATATCCTCGACCAACTGACCTTCGGTAAGGTACAGCAGCGTTGGGTAAAGACCACCGACGGCAAGGAGGAACTGGTATGGATTGTTTTGCCTGCCAACTATGAGGAAGGTAAGAAATACCCCACCCTGCTTTTCTGTGAAGGTGGTCCGCAGAGTCCTGTCAGCCAGTTCTGGAGCTATCGCTGGAACTTCCAGATTATGGCTGCCAATGGTTATGTTGTAGTTGCCCCTAACCGCCATGGTCTGCCAGGTTTCGGTCAGGAATGGAAAGAAGAAATCAGCGGTGACTGGTCGGGTCAGTGTATGGATGACTATTTAGCAGCTATCGACGATGCTGCTCAGAACCTACCCTTTGTCGACAAAGACCGTCTGGGTGCTGTAGGAGCGTCCTTCGGAGGCTTCAGTGTTTACTATCTCGCAGGTCATCACAACAAGCGTTTCAAGGCCTTCATTTCTCACGACGGAGCCTTCAACCTCGCCGCCATGTACTTAGAGACAGAAGAGAATTGGTTCTCCAACTGGGAATATGACGAAGCTTACTGGCATCGTCCTCAGATGCCCAATGCCAAAAAGACCTACCATGACTCCCCTCATAAGTATGTGGAAAATTGGGACACCCCCATTCTCTGCATCCATGGTGAGAAAGACTATCGCATCAATTACACACAGGGCATGTCTGCCTTCAACGCTGCCCGCATGAAAGGCATCCCTGCCGAGTTGCTCATCTTCCCTGACGAGAATCACTGGGTGCTCAAGCCTCAGAATGGTGTGCTATGGCAACGCACCTTCTTTAACTGGCTTGACAGATGGCTGAAGTAATGGTTATCGGTTAAAGGTTAATGGTTCATGAATGAGATGAAAAGATTATTTCTCTTTTACCTATTTACATTCTTACCTTTTTACCTTTATTCGCAGGCATTGCCTACGGATGGACCTCTTACAATCCGCCCCTTGCTGCAGTCATTGGGAGAACGACTCCTACAGGGGAAAACGGGAAGTATCGTGGCCATTAACCCTGCCAACGGAGAAATACTTTGCCTTGCCACCAATACGTCTAATGGATATGATGTCCGGCAAGCCATCGGCAAACCACAGGCCCCAGGCTCTACCATCAAACCTGCACAGGCACTGACATTGCTTTCCGAAGGCATTGTAACCCCGGAAACTACTGTTGAATGCAATAAGGGTTTCATTGACGGTAATATCAAGGTGGGGTGCCATGAACATCGCTCTCCTCTCAAGTTGAAGGATGCCATTGCACAAAGTTGCAATTCTTGGTTTCTGGTCACCTTTGCCGCTATGATTAACGACAATTTCGTTTATACAGACAAGAACGAAGCCATCACCACATGGCGAAGCTATATGCAGAGCATGGGCCTCGGTGGTCCTATGCATATCGACATTCAAGGTGAACAGGGCGGACTCCTGGCAGGATCCGACTACCTGAATCGCCGTTACAATGGCAAATGGGACGGTAAGACTATCTGGTGGGCAGGTATGGGACAAGGCGACATCACCCTCACACCCCTTCAACTTGCCAACCTGGCAGTAACGTTAGCCAATCGCGGATGGTATTATGTGCCGCATATTCATAAGAATACCACTAATAAGCGCTACCTTACCCGTCGCCACACGAAAGTTGATGCCAGCATCTATACCCCTGTAATAGAGGGCATGCGATTAGCTGTCGAGAAAGGAACGGCAACCTGTTTGCGCACCACTTACCCAGTTTGTGGTAAAACAGGGACGGTAGAAAATCCTGGCGCCGACCATTCAGCTTTCATCGGCTTTGCCCCAATGAACGAACCCAAAATCGCCATCAGCGTTTACGTAGAGCATGGTGGTTTCGGCTCCGACATGGCAGCCCCTATTGCCGGCCTCATCATGGAGCAATACCTCAAAGGAAAACTCTCACAACAGTCAGAAGCCAAAGCCAAACGGCTTGAGAAAATAAAAACCTCGAAATAACGAGATATCTAAACATTGAAATATCGAAATAAAAATAATAATTATGTCACAAGCAATTGAAAAAACATTAAGAGATTCCGCTGCAATGCGGTGGACAGCCCTGCTACTTCTGGCACTAGCCATGTTCTGTAGCTACATCTTCATGGATATCCTCTCGCCCATCAAAGACCTGATGCAAGAGACTCGCGGATGGGACTCCACCGCCTTCGGTACCATGCAGGGGTCTGAGGTATTCCTCAACGTATTCGTATTCTTCCTCATCTTTGCAGGTATCATTCTCGACAAGATGGGAGTTCGTTTTACTGCTGTACTCTCTGCAGCCGTAATGTTAATCGGTGCCTGTGTAAAATGGTATGCTGTCAGCGACAGTTTCATCGGTAGCGGACTTGATACATGGTTTACCAACAACCTCAACTACATCCCCATCTTCGATGAGTTAGGTGTTTCACCTTTCTATCAGGGCATGCCGGCCAGTGCCAAGTTTGCCGCCTGCGGTTTCATGATTTTCGGCTGTGGCTGCGAAATGGCAGGTATCACCGTCTCTCGCGGTATTGTAAAGTGGTTCAAAGGGCGTGAGATGGCACTTGCCATGGGATCTGAAATGGCACTTGCCCGTCTGGGTGTTGCCACTTGCATGATTTTCTCGCCCTTCTTTGCCAAGTTAGGTGGCGAGTTAAGTGTTAGCCGCAGTGTTGCTTTCGGTGTAGTTCTGATGTGTATTGCCTTAATCATGACAATTGTCTATTTCTTCATGGACAAGAAACTCGACAGTCAGACAGGTGAGGCAGAAGAGAAAGACGATCCCTTCAAAATCAGCGACATCGGTAAGATCCTCAGTGACAGTGGCTTCTGGCTTGTTGCCTTGCTGTGCGTACTCTATTACTCAGCCATTTTCCCCTTCCAGAAGTATGCTGTTAATATGTTGCAGTGCAACCTGACACTGACAGAACCAGCCTCTGATTCTTTCTGGGCAAGTCCGTCGGTAACTATCGTCCAGTATGTCATCATGCTCTTGGTTGCTGCTGCCGGATTTGCTTCAAACTTCCAAAAGACAAACAGTAAGAAGTTTGGTCTGTTGGCTATCAGCATCATTGCACTCATCACCTATTGCTATTTGGGTTACATGCGCCAGACTGCCGAGAGTATTTTTGCAGTATTCCCTCTGCTGGCCGTGCTCATCACTCCTATTCTCGGCAATTATCTCGACAACCACGGTAAGGCAGTATCCATGCTGATACTGGGTTCTTTGCTACTGATTGGATGTCACCTGACCTTTGCCTTTGTCCTTCCTCTGTTCAAGGGCAGTGCTGTTGGTGGTGTCATCGTTGCCTATGCCACCATTCTGGTATTAGGAGCCTCCTTCTCCCTTGTACCCGCATCACTCTGGCCTTCGGTGCCCAAATTGGTTGATGCCAAAGTCATCGGTTCTGCCTATGCCCTGATATTCTGGATCCAGAATATCGGTCTCTGGCTGTTCCCACTGCTCATCGGCAAAGTGCTTGATGCTACCAATCCCGAGGGAGCCAGTGCCACGGAGTTAGACTATACGGCTCCTTTGGTGATGCTCGCCTGCCTCGGTGTTGCAGCCCTCATTCTCGGTTTCATTCTGAAAGCCGTTGATAAGAAAAAAGGTATCGGACTGGAAGAGCCGAACATTAAGAATTAAGAATTGAGAATTGACAATTAAGAATTGCGTATGAAACAGTTTCTCTTGCTTTTCGCTTTTTTGCCCTTCTGCAGCGTAGTAGCACAAAACAAGGCTGACCAAGTGAAGCATATCCGTCAGGTATATGCTGAGGCAAAACAGATGGCTGCCGACAACGGCAAGAATGGTAAGGCACCACTTGACATGCACATTCTGGTGAACGACGGGTCGGTTGTTGACAATGACTTCGAACTCGATGATGTGACGGATTTGGTCTATTACTTCAATAAGACGAAGACCCGTCCAGAAACCGATTTCCTCGACAAAGCGAAATGCTATCTCATCATTGAGAACTGGACTTCACACGGACACACCCGCTACCGTGAGTTCCTCTTCGACCCCGACAAGGGAAATCTGCTTTTCGTCTTTATGAAAGGTGAGACCGATGGCGGTTTCATTGTCGAAACTCGCTATTACTATGATGCCAAAGGCAATGTCGTTGACCAAAAGCTCAAATCTGGCTTGGAGGGATATGAACTGACTGACCAGGCACCAGGTTCCATTGATTGGGACAGTGCTCAAAGCGAGCAAGAATCTGCTGCACATTTCCTGAAAGTTTTCCAAGGACTGATTACTGCCGATAAAAGCATTCTCGGTGTAGATGAGAAGCACGGCAAAGCCACACCTAAGGCAGAGCGTCTCGCCTTTATCCGCAAGACCTATGCTGAGGCAAAGAAATGGATAGAAGATGACAAGAAGGCTGAACTGCCCCGCAACATCAAGGTCACTATCCACGACCAGACAATGGAGAACTATGCCCCCGAAACCGACGAGATGAATTTCTACTTCTCAGATATGGACAACATGTACTCAGGATTGACCAAGCACTGCTACATCATCGAGGACCACCGTTCCAGCATGTATTTCGACAACTATTCAGAATACCTGTTTGATCCCAATAGCCACGAGCTCATTTTCTCCTACTCCCGAAGCAGCGAGGAGGGGGAAACTCGCGAATGGCGCTACTATTTCGACGAGAACCGCAAGTGCATTGAGGCCAAGAGTAATGCAGAAGCAATCGATTACGGACACAGCGATAAGATTGCTGTCATCCAGTACCTTCGTGTCTTCGAGGAACTGCTAAAAAATGATTAGTCAAAACGAAAGCGCACCACCAAGGGCAAATGATCGCTGAAACCTGATTGGTAGTGCAGACCATTATAGGTACGGAGGGGCTTGACTCCTCCGTATTTTTTGTCTTCTTCCAACAAGAAAGGGCTGTCGTTGATATACGTCTGCTCGACGAAATCGAGCAATACAGTGCTGACGAAGACATGGTCAATACTCCCCCACTCGCCTTGATAGCGATACGTACCCTCTGCCCCATGACTTCCTCTGGCATCGCGGGTAACATTCGTCAGAGCTTGACGTTCCAAGAAACACAAGGCAGGGTCGTCGGCTTCATCGTTGAAATCGCCAGCAACAATCACCTTCGCATTGGCTGGTAAATGACTGATAGCCTCGACCAATCTATCAGCCACCACTTGGCGATTGGGACGTGTAGCTTTCTCACCGCCAAACCTACTGGGGGCATGGACAACAAACACATGAAGGGTATCACCCGTCACACATTCTCCCATGACATATAGGATGTCACGGGTAGGTCGCATTCCCTCAATGGGCATGACGCGATAAGTCTCATAGCAGATGGGGCGGAACGAAAAGGGCTGATAGAGCAAGGCGACATCAATGCCACGGAGGTCTGGCGACTCAGTCATCAGAAACTCATAACCGGCATGGCGCAACAGCGATCGACGTGTCAGATCCCTAAGACAGTTGTCATTTTCCACCTCAACCAAGGCAACAAGATCCGGCACACCATCCTCTTGGCATGAAAGAATCTCCTGTCCTATATGGTTTACTTTGTGCCAATAGCGCTTTGGGGTCCAATGACGTACGGCAGTGGGCATCCACTCTTCATCCTGCTTCAACGAGTCATGCTGACAGTCGAAGAGGTTTTCACAATTCAGTTCAACCAGCGTAAGAAACGATGTAAGAAGAAGAGATAAAGTGCATGACATTAGCACACCTTCTCAAGTCGTTTCATAATAAAGAACATAAAGAGTGCTGCCAAGACGCACAGGCCTGCAAATACTGCCCATACCGACCACAAAGGAAGGTCACCCCAAAGGATACCTCCAACCATCACCAACTGGTTACCGATGGCTGTCGAAACGAACCAACCACCCATACAAGCACCCTTGTACTTAGGAGGAGCCACCTTCGAGACGAAAGAGATACCCATTGGCGAGAGCAATAATTCACCAAAGGTCAGTACAAGATATGTCATAATCAGCCAATAGGACGACACACGGGGAGCGGCATCACCCATGGCAGCCTGTTCATTAGGCGAAGGAAGTGTCAGTGATGCATAGAGCATCAGACAGAATGCAATGGCAGCCACTATCATACCGTAGGCAATCTTACGAGGTGCCTTGGGCTCTTTGTTCTGGGCAGCAAGCCAACCAAAGATGGCAAGTGACACTGGAGTAAGTGCTACGACATAGAAGGGATTGAACTGCTGGAAGATAGGAGCCTTCACCTCAACACTGCCGTCCAATACGCCATAGTTATAAAACAGGAAAACCAGGGCGGCAATGATAACGAGTACAGAAATGCCACGACTCTTTGCCGTTGTTCCATGATACAGTGAGAAAGCTGCATACACAATAAAGATGATTGCCACCAAGTTCCATACGTTGAACGCCAGGGCCTTGACACCTTCTGCCGACTGTTCCGTAAATTCATTGGCAAAATAGGTCAGCGACAGTCCGTTCTGATGGAAAGACATCCAGAAGAAGGCAACCACACCGAATACCAATAACAGCGCTATCAGTCGTTCACGGGTCTCTGCCGGTGTCAGTGTGTCGGCCTCGGCGGTAGCACCAGCTTTCTTCTTTCCACCTTCCACATGACGGAAGGTACCACGGAAGAGATAATAGATAGCGATGCTCAGGATAAGCGATGCACAAGCTACTGCAAAGGCGAAGTGATAGGAATCATTCTCGCTGACGCCCAGTGACTGCTGTGCCCACTCCATCACACGGATAGCAGCAGTAGGGGCAAACAAAGCACCGATGTTGATAGCCATATAGAAAATGGAGAAACCAGCGTCACGCTTATCAGCATATTGCGGATCATTATACAAGTCACCGACCATCACCTGCAGGTTGCCCTTAAACAGTCCTGTTCCGAAACCGATACCTATCAGCGCCACCAGCATGATGGACAAAGCAAAGGAATCACCGCCCAACGGTACCGACAGCAACAGATAGCCCAGGAACATAATGATGATACCCATGGTAACCATTTTGCCGAAACCAAACTTGTCGGCCAGCATTCCGCCGAATAACGGGAAGAAATACACAAACATAAGGAACGAACTATAGATAATACCGGCAGTACCTGGAGTCAGTCCATAGTTAGCTCTCAGAAACAGTGCAAACACTGCAAGCATGGTGTAATAACCAAAGCGCTCCCCCGTATTGGCGAGAGCCAGCGCGAATAATCCTTTCGGTTGACCTTCAAACATAATTCTTATTTAATTTTATCGTTTTTCGTCTTCACAATGTCAAAGAGATAGGTAGCCTTGATAACAATCTGTCCGAAGTTTGACTTACCGAAATAATCGCTCTTCGAATTACCGAAAATGTTACCGAGTCCGTAGTAATAGCGACCTTCCAAGAGGAAGTGACCTACCTTGGGCATGGAGAATTCTATACCTGCACCACCGGCAATGCCATAGTCAAACTTCTTCTCGACGGGCATCGTCTCCTGATTGACGATATTGGAGGCGCGCGCCTCGGTGGGTGCATAGCCTGGAACCAGATTAGTCGTTGTCTTCTCACTCAGCATGAAAGCTATCTGCGGACCAACCTGAAAGAAGCCCTGCAAGCCTTTACGCTCACGTCCCCATCCCAATCGGGCAAAGATGGGAATCTGCAGATAGGTAATCTTTCGTTCATAGTGCAGTGCATTGTCTGGATCGTCGGCATAATAGAGAGGCTGGTTTTCCATGCCCTCTATTTTCTCCTTCCAACCCGTCTGTGCAATATTCACTTCAGCCACAATGGCACAGAGACTCTTGAAATATTTCTCACAGTTATAACGGAATGTCAGACCTGCCGTCATACCTCCCAGCATATTTTGCGGCACGTCGGGAGTGAACGACACCTTGCTCAGCATGTAGCCTCCGTTCACGCCCACAGCAAAGTCGGTACGGTATTCACCCACCTGTGCTTTGGCCATGAAAGGTAAAAAGGCAACAAAGCAAAAAAATATATATTTTCTCATCTCTAAACTCTAAAAAATAATCGTTTCTGTATGACGGGCTGGCAGATAGTGCACAAATATCATACTATGATTCTTCAGACCGCCATTGCCTATTCTTTCGAAGTGCAGCGGGGTCTGTATTGGGGTATAGCCCACCATTCCCGAACCGCCGGTGAAGTTCTTGCCATAGATGTGGAATCCTTTCAGCAGGAAGTAGGCATGATCGAAACCGGTAATGGCAAACCGAGGCAGGGCATTCATCATATCGGTATGGTAGTTCCAACGATACTTCGTCATGATACGCTCTGTCTTTGGCGACAACAAATCGGTGTAGAATGGAGCAGGAATATAGGTGTCAAACTTATAGAAGTTCTCCAACTGATAGCGCGTATAGAGCATCCAGTCCGTATAACCGAACACACTGATACGCAGTTCGGGATGCGAAAGGCGCAGACCGTTGAGCTTGGCCATTGCAGCTGTCAGTTCCTTCGAACGGCCGGTGTTGAGAATCACCACATTCTGCTTACTGGGGCTGAACGATGAGAAGAATGCCGACTCGCTGCTATTCAGATTGGTTATCTTATAGGCTATATTCTGTGCTTCCAGACGGCGGCGCAGACCGAACGTAAAGATACCTTTCTGACTGGTGGTATCATTACAATCAATGAACACGGGGTGCGCATCACTAAAACGCTCCAAGAAATGGTTGATGATGGTCTCGTTCTGCTCTGTCTGGGGCTGATACACCTGGAAGACATTCCTGTTCACCAACACCTCATGGCTGTTGATGGAGAAGGGAATGAACACCCTGATGTCATGTTCGGTTGCAAAATCAGCCAAAGGCTTCACCATTTTGGTATATAAGGGACCGATGATAACGTCACACTGGGCTGCTCTCGGATCCTGCAGGAAGGTATTGATGTCAGTATCCTCCGCAACGTTCCATGCCGAAATGTCAGTCGAGATACCGTTATGGCGCAGACTGTCGCATGCCATCAGCACACCGCGATAGTATTCCAGCATACGCTTTCCGTCACCATTAATCTTATGCAGAGGCAGCATCACGCCCACCCTTATCTCACGGTTACGCACGTCCACCTCTTCCTTTTGAGTCTTGGCCGGCATGGCTATCTCCGATGTTGTGGGATTAGCCGTTGTCTGCTGCATATTCGTCTGAGGCTGATTCTTCGACCAAGGTATGTTGATATAGTCACCTTTCTTCAATTCGTAGCCAGGCTCATTCATTTCCGGATTGGCCGCAATAAGTTCCTGAATCGAGATATCATACATACGGGCTATGCCGAAGATGGTTTCCTTGCGCTTCACCTGGTGTCTTTCACGGAAGCGAGGATGCTGGGCAAGAGCCGTCTCCACTGAGAAAGCTACCAGCGCAAACACTAATAAATATCGGATTATTCGTTTCATAAATTCAGCTATTTATTCTTTTTCGCCTACAAAATTACGAAAAATTGAGCGCAGAACAAAAGTTTTTTCGTAATTTTGCACTATGAAATCATTATTATACGCTTTTCTGGTTGTTTTTGCCATCTTGGCAATCCCCTCTTTCGCCGTTGTCACTACCGATGATGACGACTACGACGAGGATGAAGATACCGTTGCCGTCGACAGCACTGCACTGCAAGCCAGTCTGCTGGAGATGCCTAATGCCTTCTCACCGAATGGCGATGGCATTAACGACACATACCATGTGAAGAAATACCAAAACATCACGGAGTTCCGCGCCTTGATTTTCAATCGCTGGGGACAGTGTCTCTATACTTGGAACGAAATCGACGGTTCGTGGGATGGCACGTATAAGGGCCGCCCCGTCAAGGACGGCGTCTATTTCGTCCGTGTACGCGCCAAGGGGGGCGACGGTAAAGAGTATGACATCAAAAAGGATGTCAATCTGCTGCGCAAATTTAATCAGGTAAGCGACACGAACTATGAACAATGAAGAAAAAATCAATGTTTGGGGAGCACGTGTGCACAACCTGAAGAACATTGACGTTGAAATTCCCCGCCAGTCACTGACTGTCATTACAGGTCTCAGCGGTTCCGGCAAGTCGTCGTTGGCTTTCGATACCATCTTTGCCGAGGGACAGCGCCGCTACATCGAGACCTTCTCGGCTTATGCCCGCAACTTCCTTGGCGGCATGGAGCGCCCCGATGTCGATAAGATAACAGGTCTTTCGCCCGTCATCAGCATCGAGCAGAAGACCACCAACAAGAATCCACGTTCAACCGTAGGCACCACCACCGAGGTCTATGACTATTTACGACTGCTCTTTGCCCGTGCCGGTCGTGCCTATAGCTATATGACCGGCGAACCGATGGTGAAATACACGGAAGAGAAAGTCATCGAGATGGTCACTAACGACTATGCCGGCAAGAAGATTCTCATCCTGGCTCCCGTTGTGAGGGGGCGCAAGGGTCATTATCGCGAGCTGTTCGAAAGCATGCGCCGCAAGGGCTATATGCATGTCCGTGTGGACGGTGAATTACAGGAAATCACCCGAGGGATGAAGGTTGACCGCTATAAGACGCACGACATCGAGATTGTCATCGACCGCCTTGCCGTTCCCGCTACCACACCTGCCACCTCGAATGTCCCTACCGACCGTCTGAAGAAATCCGTACAAATGGCGATGAAGCAAGGCGAAGGACTGCTCATGATTATGGATTACGACACCAAGGCCATCAAGCATTTCTCCAAACGACTGATGTGTCCGACTACGGGTATTTCCTATAGCGACCCTGCCCCTAACACCTTCTCGTTCAATTCACCCCAAGGGGCTTGCCCACGTTGCAAGGGATTGGGTTATATCAACGAGATTGACTTGGAGAAAGTGATTCCCAACCGCAAGCTGAACATCCACGACGGTGCCATCGCCCCGCTGGGGAAATACAAGAATCAGATGATTTTCTGGCAAATTGATGCCATCCTGAAGAAATACAGTTGCGACTTGAAGACGCCCGTCAACGATATTCCAGACGAGGCGCTCAACGAGATATTGTACGGTTCGCTGGAAACCATCCGCATCGACAAGGAACTGGTGCATACGTCGAGCGACTATTTCGTATCGTTCGACGGTGTGGTGAAATATCTGCGCAACGTGATGGACAACGACGAGAGTACCAGTGGACAGAAATGGGCAGACCAGTTTCTGGCTGAATGCCAATGCCCCGAATGCCACGGACAGCGGCTCAACCGCGAGGCGCTCTCCTACCGCATCTGGGACAAGAACATCTCCGAACTTGCCTCGATGGACCTCAGCGAACTCCGCCAATGGCTCGACGACTTGGAACAGCCAACACCGACAGCCAAGCTCGACTCCCAGCAACAGCAGATATCTGCCGAAATACTCAAGGAGATACGTACCCGACTCGATTTCCTGCTGGATGTCGGTCTCGACTACCTTGCCCTCAATCGCCAGTCGTCCTCCCTGTCGGGCGGTGAGAGCCAGCGCATCCGTCTGGCCACACAGATTGGTTCGCAACTGGTGAATGTGCTCTACATATTAGACGAACCCAGCATCGGACTGCATCAGCGCGACAACGACCGCTTGATTCGTTCGCTCAAGGAATTGCGCGACTTAGGCAATACCATCATCGTGGTGGAGCACGACCGTGACATGATGCTCAATGCCGATTATATCGTGGACATCGGTCCGAAAGCCGGTCGTAAGGGCGGCGAAGTAGTGTTCCAAGGCACCATTGATGAAATGCTGAAGGCGAATACCATCACTGCGCAATATCTGAGTGGCGAACGTAACATAGAAGTACCGAAGCAACGGCGTAAGGGCAACGGCAATAGTCTGTGGTTACGTGGCTGCCGTGGCAACAATCTGAAGAATATCAATGTCGAGTTCCCATTAGGAAAACTCATCCTCGTCACCGGTGTCAGCGGTTCGGGCAAATCTACGCTCATCAACGAAACGCTCTACCCCATCCTTTCCAAGCATTTCTATCGCTCACTGCAGCAGCCGATGCCTTACGACAGTATTGAGGGGCTGGAATATATAGATAAGGTGGTGAATGTCGATCAGAGTCCTATCGGTCGCACGCCACGTTCCAATCCTGCCACCTACACGGGCGTTTTCTCCGACATTCGCTCGCTGTTTGTCAATCTGCCCGAAGCCCAGATACGAGGTTATAAGCCCGGACGTTTCTCGTTCAATGTCAAAGGCGGACGCTGTGAGACGTGTGGGGGTAATGGCTACAAGACGATTGAAATGAATTTCCTGCCGGATATCCAAGTGCCCTGCGAGGAGTGCCACGGCAAGCGTTACAACCGTGAAACGCTGGAGGTGCGCTTCAAGGGAAAGTCGATTGCCGACGTGCTCGACATGACCATCAACCAGGCTGTGGAATTCTTCGAGAACGTGCCTGACATTCTTCGTAAAATCAAGACCATCCAGGAGGTGGGACTGGGATATATCAAGTTGGGGCAACCCTCCACCACCCTCAGCGGCGGCGAGAGCCAGCGCGTGAAACTCGCCACCGAACTGTCGAAACGTGATACCGGTAAGACGTTCTATATCCTCGACGAGCCCACCACCGGTCTGCATTTCGAGGACATCCGCATTCTGATGGATGTGCTGCAGAAACTTGTAGACCGTGGCAACACCGTCATCATCATCGAGCACAACCTCGACGTCATCAAGCTTGCCGACCATATCATCGACATGGGACCGGAAGGCGGTCGCGGCGGTGGTACCATTCTTGCTACCGGCACTCCCGAACAGGTGGCTAAGAGCAAGAAGGGATTCACCCCGAAATTCCTAAAGGAAGAACTTAAGCGATAATTCTCAATTGTCAATTCTCAATTCTCAATTAAAGAACATGACCGATCAAGAATTAGAAGCACGTGTAGCTCGTGCGGTAGATAATTTCATGGCAGGCTACGGCTGTTGCCAGAGTGTAGTAGCCGCTTTTGCCGACCTTTACGGCATGGACGATGTGATGGCCAAGAAGATAGCGGCAGGTTTCGGCGGCGGTGTCGGACGACTGCGCATGATGTGCGGTGCCGTGTCGGGCATTGTCATGCTGGTAGGGCTCGACTGTGGTCAGACCGAAGGCAGCGACCGCGAGGGCAAATCTGCCTGCTATAAGGTAGTGCAGGAATTACTGGCCCAGTCGGAGGCAGAGAACGGCAGTCTCATCTGTGCCGAGATATTAGGTCTGCAGGGGCACGAGCGCGCCCATTGCAGTTACGTGGCTTCCCCTCGCACGGCAGAATACTACAAGCAGCGTCCCTGTGCCGCCAAGGTGGAAAGTGCCGCCCGCATCTTCGCCAACTATCTGAAGAAAAAAAGCATGTAAAGAAACTCGTCCTTACATGCTCCTGCTTCATGTTTTTTTACTTGATTACTCCATCTCAAAGAAATTGATGAATCCAGTCAATTTCAATATGTTATTGATTTCTTTGCTCACGTCGCGCAAGATTACCTTGTTGCCTGTTGTTCTCACACCTTTCACGATGCTGAGCAGGATGCGCAAGCCACTGGATGCGATGTATTCCAATCCTTTACAGTCGATAAGAACGTCCTTGCCATCCGATGTGTAAAGCGGTTTCAACACCTCTTCAGCATCAATGGCAGCGGCTGTGTCCATTTCGCCTTCCAAAGTTACTACATACTTGTTGTCGATTTCTTCATACTTAGCATTCATAATGTTTTCTTTCTTTTTATATTGTTAATATTACAGTTGTTTGTTCAATGTCAGAATATTCTTTCCGCCCTCACGCTCATAGTTGATGGAGTCCATCAGCTCGCGATATAGCAGGATGCCCAGACCGCCTATCTGCCTCTCTTCGGGAGGAAGGGACGTGTCGGCTTTCTTCTCAATCGTTGGGTCGAAAGCTACGCCCGAGTCGATGATGACGGTTCTAAGAACGGTGCCGTCCGACATCAGGCGTATTTCTATCTCGCCCTCCTCGCCTGCAGGATAAGCATAGTTCATCACATTCACCACGGCCTCCTCGACAGCCAGTCGGATATTGCGGCTCATCGATTTGTCTAAGCCCATTTTCCCAAACATCGACTTTACAAATTCTCCGAACTTCGGCATTTCCCGCACGTTGTTCTTTATCACGAGCGTTTCGGAAATTACGCTCTCAAAGGATTGAGGGGTATAGCGCAGCGCCAACAGGGTGAGGTCGTCGCTCTGTTCGGCATCGGTCACATAGAGGCGTACGTCGTCGATGACGCGCTGCAGCATTTCCTCCGGTTTCAGGCTGAAGCATTTGTCAAGTGTCACATTCACCCTGCTCATCCCAAACAGCTGGTTGGTAGCGTTTCTCGCTTCCGTCAGTCCGTCGGTATATAGGAACAGGGCGTCGCCCGGCGACAATTGTGTTTCCTGTTCTTCGTACTTGATGGTATCGAGCACGCCGACGGGCAGATGTGGGTTACAGGGCAACATTCTCATTTGCTCCTTTCCCAACACTATCGGTGCATCGTGGCCCGCATCGCAATAGCGCAGATGGCCTGTCGGCAAGTCGAGCACACCGACGAACATGGTCACGAAGAAATTGGATTCGTTACCTTGACAGGTGCCCTCGTTGATGCCCTGCATGATGTGGGCAGCACCCGTTTCATGAGCTGCAAAGGCACGGAACAGCGAATGAACCACGCCCATGACCATAGCCGCCGGAGCGCCCTTGCCACTGACGTCGCCGATGCAGAAGAACAGTTTCTCGTCGCGAATAAAGTAATCGTACAGGTCGCCGCCCACCTCGCGTGCCGGCAACAGTATGCCGCAAATATCCACATCGTCCACCTTCCGGTAATCATGGGGCAACATGCTTTGCTGTATCCGACCTGCCACGCGCAGTTCGGTATTTATGCGGTCTTGCTCGGCATTCACCTTGCGCAGACGCTCCAGATGGCGCAACGAGCGATACACGATAAAACATGCCGCCAACATTCCTGCCAATATCAGCATTGACATTAGGTGGCGCACCTGGCGCAGCTGGTCGAACACCTCGGTATCCTTCAATATACTGATGAGCACCCAGTCGGTCTTGCCTCCCACGGGATGGAAGAACACATGATGCATTTCGCCATTCTCGTCCTCTATCACCTCGTATCCCTGCTTATGCGCATAGGCCTCCACCAGCTTCATGGCAGAATGGAATATAGGCGTTTCTTTGCCTGCCAGCAGATGGTCTGAGCCCGTCACCAGGAATCGCTTCGTGCTCTTATATACTTTCGATTCATCAATCACTTTCTCCAACCACTGCAGCGATATGTCGGCATCTATCACAGCCACTATCTTGCCCGCCCCGTCGCGAACGGGAACGCCATACGTCGTCACCATGGCGCGCGCACCCTCTTTGTCGAAATACGGTTCACACCAATGGCCGCCGCCCTTGGCTATCGGAGCCGTGAAAAACTCCATCTTCGTATAGTCATGCTCGGCCGATCCCAGCTGCATCGTCTCGATGGTGCCATCATCCCTGCGAACGGCGTATGGTTCATACCAATAGCCCTTCTCGGGGTAATAATTCGGGATGCACGTAGCACTGCTGCCAAGAATGACGGGATTGTGCTGCACCAGTTGGCGCGTGACACTAATCAACGAATCGGGCGAACGCAGGTCGTCAACCACCACCCAAGCCATATTATCTAACGTCACCTCCACCTTGCTCAACTGGTTGCGAATGCGCAGATAAATGGCATTCATGTCGCGCTCCACCAATTGCTCCATATCGCGCTGCACTATCTTTTGTGCCGCGTAATACATTCCACCCATTGCCAGCACCATCAGCACAGTTGCCACGACGATGACAACCAAGGGGAGATTGTTTCTCACAACCTCTCTGAATCTTTCAATGATGCTAGTTTCTTTCATTCCTTCAAGAAAAGTGTTGGCAACCGATTGTTATCTAATGGTTGCAAAGTTACTACTTTTTTCCGATACTCCAACAAAAATCAACAAAAAAAGCCGAAAGCACAAAACTTCCGGCTCACTAATACCCCCCCAAACCCCCTCGCCCCTTCCCCCTCGCCCAAGAGAGGGGTCGGGGGAGAGGCTGGAGAGCTTTGAGGTCCTTGAGGCCATTCTTGCAAACTTTGTAAAGAGTTTTACTCACGATATTAGATTGTTAAACGAAACCATACCCAGGTCAGCAATTTCCTGTCTTACTTGCTTACAAAGGTACTAAAGATAGTCCAAGCTACCAAACATCTCCATCATTATTTTTCACTAAGATATTGTTAATTATTTTAATCACCATTTTGTCAAGAAAAACGAGCCGTAGTCTCGTCGTTCATGAGGTTACGGCTCGTCGGGTGCGAGATTACGGCTCGCAGGCTTTGTGCTACCCGCCCGTGATAATAGTGAATGCGGAAAGTAGGAAATGCGGAAAGCGGACATGAAGCATTTTTAGAGTGCGGAAGGGAGACATTATAAGTAGAAGTTTTTTATATTTATTATTATTATCATTATTATTAATATTATATATTATTACAATTTATTCCTTAGAACACATTAATGTCTGCTTTCCTACTTTCCTACTTAGTTACTTTTCACATCAATTTCTTTGTCAGGTGTAGAATATTTTGTATATTTGTAGGCAAATTGCGTTATTACGACATAAGGTGATAATGATATAACGATATAACGTCATAACGATATAACGATATAACGACAAAACAACAAGATAAAGATGATTGAAATAGGCAAATTCGGATATTTTTGGCTTGACACATGGATAATGGCTAATGTGGTTCAGTTGGCGACACAAGACTTCTGCACCCGATTCCTAAACCTAAAGAACGACCCTTGCGGACGACAGTATGACCAGATGACGCAGGCAGCTCGGTCAGCACCAGCAAATATAGCAGAAGGTAATTCCCGTCATGCCACCTCAAAGGAAACGGAGATGAAATTGACGGACGTGGCACGTGCCACTATGTCAGAGCTGGCCCATGACTATCAGAACTGGCTCTTGCGACAGGAGAGCATCCCCTGGTCAGTGAACTCCCAGGAACATAAGGCCGTAAGTCGCATTACCTTAGACCGCCCTCTCTATAAGGACGATGTGCAGCATCAGAGCAGCATCCACATCCTCGCCCAGAAGCATAAGTTCGACACTTGGCTCAAAAGCGATGATTCGCTCATCGTTGCCAATTGCCTGCTGGTGCTGTGCAACAGGTTGATACTAATGATAAGCCGTCAAATTGAGAACCAGCTGGATACATTCAGAGTGGAAGGCGGATTTACGGAAGGTCTCACCGCTGAGCGTCTGACCTATCGCAAGAAACAGAGTGTGCAGGAAGATGCGCCCGCTTGTCCCATCTGCGGGAAACCTATGATAAAACGCATGGCGAAAAAAGGCATCAACTCAGGCAAGGAGTTCTGGAGTTGCAGCAGCTACCCGGAATGCAACGGAACAAGAAAAATACAGTGATGACGTAATGAATGCAAAATAGAAAAATTAATATGGACGACCAGCAAAATATCATCATATATCGTACGTCAGATGGGCGGGCCTCAGTAGCCCTCTATGCCAAGGATGGTAAAATATGACTGAATTACAACGTGGTATTCTACTCTTTGGGCAACTTGATGCCCAGCAGGCTGATGCCGAGGACATTTCGGAACTGCCGACAATATAAATGCAGTAATGCGGAAAGTAGGAAAGTAGGAAAGCCGACATCAACAAGAAATCCCCCACACGAAGAATGATACCGTGTGGGGGATTATACTTATTAAATAATCTGATGCTTACATCACCGAATTGGCAAACAGCCACTCGTAAATGCATGAGCAAACACCGAAGAGGACGATGCCGGCTGTGCAGATGGTGAGGGCAAGACGAGTCATGCCGTCGGTGCGGAACGTGGGCAGGGGCGAGTCGGACGACTTGATGTACATCGCCTTGACAATGAGCAGATAGTAGTAAAGACTCACTACCGTATTGATCAAGGCTATGAATACCACGAAGTATGCCCAGAACGAACCCTGCTCGGCTGCCGCCATGAAGACGAAGAACTTGGAGAACATGCCGGCAAACGGAGGAATACCTGCCAACGAGAACAGTGCCAGCGTCATGAGGAACGCCAACTTCGGATTGGTCTGATAGAGTCCGTTGTAGGTTGACATCTGCGTAGCACGGTTGTCGGGAGCATTCAGACTGTTCTCAACAGCCGAGATGACGGTGAACACTGCCATGTTGGCTACGACGTAAACCAGGATGTAATACATCAGCGATGCCATGCCCGACTGAGAGGCTCCGACCACTGCCAGCATGATATAACCTGCCTGCGAGATAGAGCTGAATGCCATGAATCGCTTCAACTCCTTCTGACGGATGGCAAAGAGGTTGGCGATGGTGATGCTCAGCACGATGACGACGTAGAGCATATACTCCCAATACTCCATCAGCGAACCGAACACCTTCATCAGAATGGTCATCAGCGCAAAGGCTGCGGCACCCTTCGAGCAGACACTCAGATAACCGGTGACCGGCGTAGGAGCACCCTCGTAGGTATCGGCAGTCCAGAAGTGGAAGGGCACCAGCGAGAGTTTGAAACCCAGTCCGCTGAAGAAGAACACCATGCCCATGATGAGCATAGGCACCTGGCTCTTATACTGAGCGAAGAAGGCGAAGCGCTGAGCCACATCATCGAAATAGAGCGTACCAGCCGAACCATACACGAACGAGATGCCATAGAGCATGACACCACTCGAGAAGATGGCGGTGATGATGTACTTGGCAGCCGACTCGGCAGAAATCTTCTTCCACTTATCGAATGCCACCAGACACGACATGGGCACCGAGGCCATCTCCAGTCCGAGGAAGAACATGAGGAAATTGCCACTCGACACCATCATGAACATACCCAGCAACGTGGAGAGGACGAGCATGATAAACTCGCCGGCATACTTGCCATTGATGGCGCGGCCCTTTGTAGCCTTATTGTCGAGCCAGGGATAAGCCATGATCAGCACCACCAGGGCTCCGAAAGTGAGAATGGCCTTGATAGCCGAAACGGAGGAATTGCTGACATACATGCCGCCGAACGCCGACACATTATCATAATATCTGGGGCTGATAATCAGAATATGGCCAATGAGGTAAACCAACGGGCCAATGACGGCGGAACCCATCAGGGCACGACGCTCGTTGCCGCGCGTCAGCATGTCGCAGAAGAACACGCATATCAGCATTACCACGAGGATGACCTCAGGCATCATCTGTAAGAATTGTCCGTAATTCATAATATATATTTCAATTTTTCAATTCTACAATCCTTAAATAATATTTGCGAGGATAGGTCCTACTGCGTCACTTATCACATTGCTTGCCCAGAGAGGGAAGAGTCCCAGACCGGCAACACAGGCGATGAGGCAGATGACAGCCACACGCTCGTCCCAGGTAGCATCGGTCAGTTCGAGATAGTGAGGATTCTTCACCTCGCCATACAGAATCTTGCCGACTACACGAAGGATATAGACCGCCGTGACCACAATCGACGTACAGGCAATGATAGTTGCCACACGATGGAACTGATCGGGATTCTCGAACGAACCCACGAAGATAGTCATCTCAGCAATGAAACCAGAGAAACCGGGCAGACCCAGGTTAGCCAAACCAGCCACCACATAACCAACGGCGAGGAAAGGCATAATCTTCATCAGACCGTCGAGGTAGCGGATGTCGCGAGTATGGGTGCGACCGTAAATCATACCGATGAGGGCAAAGAAGAGAGCCGTCATCAGACCGTGAGAGAGCATCTGCAGGATAGCACCCGTGCAGGATGTCTTCGTCATCATCAACAGGGCAAAGAGCACCAAGCCACAGTGCGACACCGACGAATAGGCATTGATGTACTTCAGGTCGGTCTGAACACAGGCCGAGAAAGCACCGTAAACCACCGAGATGGTGGTGAGGATAAGGAATATCCATGCCAACTCGTTAGCTGCATCGGGCAACAGATACATGGCTACGCGGAAGCAGCCATAGCCTCCCAGCTTCATCAGCACACCGGCATGCAGCATGGAAACGGCTGTCGGCGCCGAAGCATGACCGTCGGGCGACCATGTGTGGAAGGGGAACAGGGCTCCCAGCACACCGAAACCGATGAAGATGAAGGGGAAGAACACCTTCTGCGTCTCAACGGGAATATTGTGCAAAGCAGCAATCTCGTTGACATTCATCGTCGTGGCTCCACTATAATAATATATACCCAGAATGCCGAGAATCAAGAGGGCGGAACCTCCCATCAGCATCAGCGTCAGCTTCATAGCGGCATACTCTTTATTACCCGAACCCCAGACACCAATCAGCAGGTACATGGGAATGAGGGCTACCTCATAGAACATGAACATGGTGAACATATCGGTGCAGATGAAAAAGCCATAGACACCCGTGGAAAGCAGGGTGAACCAAAGGAAATATTCCTTCGTCATAGGCTTCAGCTGCCATGAGGCGAAAGTTCCGGTGAACACGATGATACTGGAGAGCAACAGCATGACAACGGAAATACCATCGACACCCACGGAATATGCTATGTTCAGCGGCTTGAACCACGGGGTGGATGCCGTCAGCAGCATCACGTCAGCATTGCCTGCTGCACGCTGCTGAACAAAATAGACGGTCAGCCATATTGACAAGGCCAGCAAGCATGAAGCGCCAACCACCATCACGCCACGCACCTGATTGAGCGACTTGGCCAGCCAAAGACCAAGAAGCATCAGGGCGGGAATTACTACGAATAATGTTAATATACTCATTTTCGTTATATCGTTATTTCGTTATATCGTTATTTCGTTATATCGTTATTACGCTATATCGATTAAATCGACAAAAGGATTAACGTTAATGCCACTGTTCCTGTCAGGAACCATACGGCATAGTGACGGACGTCACCGCTCTGCCAAGGACGGATGGACTCACCTGCCTCGTTGGCGCCCCATGCCATGAAGTTGAACGTGCCGTCAACAATATGACGGTCGAACCAGGCAATAGGTGTGGAGATGCAACGGAAGATGATGCGGTGAGTGACAAACTGCCATATCTCATCCTGATAGAAACGCTTGTAGGCTGCCTGATGCAGACGCGGGAACTGCTTGTACAGTCGGTCGGCAATAGGCTGGCTCTCTCCTTTATAGATATAGGTTGCCAAACAGATGCTCAGAATGGCAATGACCGTAGAGGTTGCAGCTATCTGCATATCGAAGTGGATGGTGTAGTCGGTACCCTCGGCTGAAACGAACGAACCGAAAGAACCACCCCACCCTGCAAAACCAGCGATGGTGGTATAGATACCTACACCCATCGTGATGACGCAGAGCACAATGAGTGGGAACGTCATTGACAGCGGTGCCTCATGGGGCGTATGATGCTCATGGGCCTCTTTATTCTCCGTGCCCCAGAAAATGCCATAGTACAGACGGAACATATAGAACGCCGTCATGGCGGCAATACCCGTCATAATCCATCCAACCACAGGGCTGTAGGCAAAGCAGGCGGTGATAATCTCATCCTTTGAGCTGAAGCCCGAGAAGAAAGGAATACCTGCAATGGCGAAACAGCTGATGAGGAAGGTGATGTTGGTGATTGGCATATACTTGCGCAAACCACCCATCATAGCCATCTCATTGGAATGGACAGCATGGATGATACAACCGGCACCGAGGAACAGGCAAGCCTTGAACATAGCATGGGTGAACAGGTGGAACATACCAGCCATGAAGCCCAGCTGTGCGTGATTGTCGAGCACACCATGATGACCAGGCAGCGAAACGCCCAGTGCTACCATCATGAAGGCAATCTGAGAAATGGTAGAGAAGGCCAGCACACGCTTGATGTCGCTCTGGGCACAAGCCACAGCAGCAGCATAGAAAGCGGTGAAGACACCCACCCATACAACGATGGACATCTGAGGCTGCGCATACTCAACCCAGAGGGGGAACATACGGGCAATCTGGAACACACCGGCTACCACCATCGTAGCAGCATGAATGAGGGCGGAAACTGGCGTAGGACCCTCCATGGCATCGGGCAACCAGATGTGGAGTGGGAACATCGCCGACTTACCGGCACCACCGATGAACATCAGTACCAAAGCGGTAGGCAGGATGAAGGCTCCGGCAGCCATTGCCTTGGCAGCATTACCCTCAATGAACGGTGTGGTGCCCTGCCCCATCACGATGTCGCCAGCAAACGAGAAGCTGAACGAATCGGTGTAGTAGCCGAAGAGCAGAATACCGATGAGGAAGAACATATCAGCAAAGCGCGTCACGATAAACGCCTTCTTTGAGGCTGCGATGGCGGGCTTCAACGGATAGTAGAATCCAATCAACAGGTAAGAGCTGACACCCACCAACTCCCAGAAGGTGTACATCTGGAAGATGTTGGTGGCAACAACCAGTCCGAGCATTGACATGGTGAAGAGCGACAGGAAAGCGTAGTAACGCTGGAAGCCCTTCTCACCGTGCATATAGCCGAACGAATAGATATGTACCATCAGAGAGACGGTAGAGATGACGATCAGCATCATCACGGAAATAGGATCCAAGAGGACACCCATGTCGAAGTGAAGATTGCCAAGAGGCAACCACGTGAAGTTATAAGGGACAATGGTGGCAAACGTTCCGTCGGCAAGACGAGGAGCCGTGAAATAGCTGAACGCCGTGAGATACGACAATACCGTCACCAATCCCAATGATGTAGTACCGATAAGACCGGCAGCCTTATGGGACATCTTCATACCTGCCAGGGCAAGAATCACAAAGGAAAGCGCCGGCAGCAGAAGAATGAGGAAGGAATAACTATAAATTGTTTCCATAATCATTTACCATTTCATATTCTTAATACTGTCAACACTATCACTCTTGAAGTGGCGATAGGCATTGAGGATAATCGCAATAGCCACTGCCGACTCGGCAGCTGCAACACCAATGATGAACACCGTCATGAACATACCCTCCATAGAACCGGGGTAAAGCAGACGGTTGAAAGCGGCGAAATTGATATCGACTGCATTGAGCACCAACTCGACAGAGATGAGCATGGCAATCATGTTACGACGCGTAATGAAGCCGAAGACGCCGATGAAAAACAACAGTGCACTCAGCACGAAATAACATTCTACAGGTACCATTACTCTTCCTCCTTTCTTGATACTACCAAACCGCCAATGATACAAGCCAACAGGAACAACGAGATGAACTCGAAGGGAAGTACATACTGATACTTACCCGTTCCTACCAATGCCATACCAATCTGTTTCACCGGTACTTCGACATCGGGAGCTGCCATTGCGGCATACATAAACTGATTCTTCAACAACACCAACACAACCACGGCACAACTGATGATACACAGCACACCGCCCCAAGCGACGCGGCTCAGCTTGATGCGCTCAATCGTACCCTGAAGACTGCGTTTGCTGACCAACTGGATGGCAAAGGCAAAAATCATTGTCACACCACCGGCATAGACAGCAAGCTGGGTTGCACCTAAATAGGTGTAATCGAGCAGGAAGTAAAGACCTGCTACGCCAAGGAGCATAAACAACATAAATGTTGCTGCTCGCATGATACGCTTTGTCGTCACGCACATCATAGAAGATACGAGGATGACAACAGCGAAAATACAAAACATGATGATATTAGCCATAGTCCTTACTTTGTTTTAGTATTAAACGTTCCAACTTGCCAGGCGGCACCACCGTTCAACAGATTAGGCAGGGAACCTCCCTTATAGACCTCCTTGTCAAGATGGAGCACCAGCTTCGAGCGGTCGAAGACGGCATTCTCGAAATCGTTGGTAAACTCGATAGCATCGAAATTGCAGGCATTGGTACACAACTGACAGAACATACAGTCGCCCAGGTCGTAGAGATAGTCGTCGAGCACCTTCTTCTTCTTTCCCGTCTCAGGATCTTCCTGCATGTGGGAAACAATCTTGATGGTGCCATTAGGACATGACTTCTCACACAGCGTACAGGCGGTACACTTGTAGGAACCATCCTCATTGCGCTTGAATACCAAGCGGCCACGATGACGCTGAGCAACATGCAGCGTCGTCTTACGGTTTTCGGGATACTGCTCAGTTGACTTATTGGTAAAGAAGTCCTTGAAATACTCCTTCCAAGTGACACCCATACCGATAGCCAGCGTCTTCAGGGCATGCCCGATTTCTCCAAAATATGATTTATTTTCTTCCATTGCTATACCTTATTTAATATATAAGCCAAGGGCTACGACAACCGTCATCAACAATAGATTGAAGAGCGACAGGGGCATCAGATACTTCCACTCCAACGACAATATCTGGTCGATACGCAGACGGGGGAAGGTCCACTTAATCCACATCAGAATCCATACCAGTCCGAAAGCCTTACCCATGAACCATACAATGCCTGGGATGTAGTTCATTACAGCATCGAAGGCCTCAACACCGATGTTCAGGGGAGCCCAACCGCCAAGGAAGACGGTGGCAGCAATACCTGCGGTGATGAAGAGATTGAGGAACTCGGCCAGATAGAAGAAACCGAAGCCCATACCACTATACTCAGTATGATGGCCTGCTGTCAGCTCACTCTCAGCCTCTGCCATATCGAAAGGACCACGGTTGGCCTCAGCATTACCGGCAACGAGGAAGGTGAAGAAGGTCAGCAGTGCGGGGATGTGTCCCTGAAAGACGAGCCACTTGAAAGGACCCGTCTGAGCCTCTACAATACCCGACATCTGCAATGTACCCGTTAAGATAACGGCAGTAATCAGGCAAAGGCACAGAGAAATTTCGTAGGAAATCATCTGTACGGCACTACGCATAGCCGAAACGACTGAATACTTATTGTTAGAACCCCAACCAGCCAAGAAGATACCAATGATACCTAACGAAGAAATGGCTGTCAGGAGGAATACTCCCACATTGAAATCGAGCACTGTGGCACCATTGTTCCAAGGAAGGAAGGCAAAGGCTCCCACAGAACCGAAAATCACTAAGAGCGGAGCAACGGAGTAGAGGAACTTATCAGCACGATCAACAAAGAATATCTCCTTGATGAGCATCTTCAGCACGTCGGCAAACACCTGCAACAGACCCCAAGGACCGACACGCATCGGGCCCAAGCGGCACTGGAAGTAGGCACAAACCTTACGCTCCATGAAAATCAATACGATGGCAATCAGTGCATATCCCACAAGGATAGCAACACCCACCAATACGCATTCTATCAATATCGACCAGAAATCTCCCAAACCTAACGTCTGGCGAAGAAGTGAGTCGAACCATTGTGTAACTATTCTAAAATCAAACATAATCTCCTTCGCTTTTATCTGTCAATATCAGGAATTACAAAGTCAATAGCAGCACCTGTAGCTACGAGGTCGGCTATCTTCTGACCACGAAGCATGGGATCGAGTGCGCCTGTGAGGGAAAGACCCATCGGACGCATTTTCAGACGATACGGACTCTTGTCACCACGTGAATCAAGATAAACACCAAACTCACCACTGGCACCCTCGACAGAGAAATACCACTGTCCCTCAGGTACCTTGATGATAGGCTTCTGCTTCACATAGAAATCACCCGCTGGGATGTTATCAATCAACTGCTCAATGATGTGCAGACTCTGATACATCTCGTCAATATGGCAGGTGTAGCGGTCCATAGTATCGCAACCATTCATGGTGATCTGCTCCCACTCTACCTTGTCATACAGGACATAAGGATGGTTCTTGCGGACATCATTCTTCCATCCGGCAGCACGACCGGCAGGACCTGTGACAGCATAGCTGATGCAATCCTCCCTACCCATCGGACCAACTTTCTCGAAGCGGTTGTGGGTAATAATATTGTCGCCAAACACGTCAACATACTCCTGAATGATGGGCTTCAAATACTTAATGAGTTCCTTGACATTCTTTACGAAATTAGGATCAATATCATCCTGCAAACCACCTATTCTATAATAGTTCTGAATCAGACGGCCACCAGTGGTCTCCTCCATGCAGTTGAGCACATGCTCACGGTCACGCATAGAATAGAGGAAAGCTGTCAGAGCACCCATATCCTGAGCACAGCAACCTACATAGAGCAAGTGGGAGTTAATACGCTGCAACTCATCCATGATGGTGCGGATATACTTGATGCGGTCGGTGAGTTCAACACCCATTCCCTCCTCGATAACACCAACCAGCGCATGGCGATGCATCATGGCAGAGAGATAGTTGAGACGGTCGGTCAGCGCCAATGTCTGAGGATAGGTCAGCGACTCGCACATCTTCTCAATACCACGATGGATATAGCCCAGATGAGGATAAATGCGCTTAACCGTCTCACCGTCGAGAACGGTCTGCAAACGGAGAACACCGTGAGTAGAAGGGTGCTGAGGACCGATGTTGATGACATATTCGTCGGTAGCAAACAGGCGGTTATGTTTCACCTGCAGACAACCTTCACGGTCTAAGTAATACTCCAATCCATATTCTGGCTCTACTTCATCTTCAAGGGTATAGCTGTCGTCAAATTTCCAATCCTTGCGGAAGGGGAATCCTTTGAAATCGCTACGCAGGAAGAGGCGACGCATGTCGGGATGACCGATGAACACAATTCCGTAGAAGTCATAGACCTCACGCTCCAACAGATCGGCTACATGCCAGATGTTGATAACTGAGGGCAAATAGGGAGTCAGCTGCTCATCAGCAACACCTACACCATTAGAGGCAATTTCATCACCACACATCTGTGTGCGGGCTATCATCTTGACTGAGCAACGCTCATGAGTCTCCGTATTCTCAAGGATATAGATACATCCAAGTCCCTCCTCAGGACCAAAGTCCTCACCGACGATAGTCACCAAATAGTCGAAGCCTTTCTGCTCTTTCAAGTTCTGCATCTCCTGTGCGAACTTATCAAAGTCAAAAGTCAGAAAATCAAGTTTCATACGGCATCCTCCTTTCCTTTCTTCAGTTCCTCAACGAAATCCTGAGGCACGTCAGTAACGACAATCGTTTCGCGGCGACGGTCACCAATCATACGTGACAACAATTCTTCGTTAGATACACCTAACTTCCTTTCCTCCTTGGTCTGCTTATGGTTAGCTCCACCGAAGAATTTCTCAATCTTCACTTTACGCTGCAACTGCATCATTCCATACATAATTGCCTCGGGACGAGGGGGACAGCCTGGAATGAACACATCTACAGGTACTATCTCCTCAATACCCTTCACTACATGATAGCTCGACTTGAAAGGTCCACCACTGATGGCACAGCCACCTACAGCAATCACATACTTGGGCTCGGCCATCTCGTCGTACAGACGCTTAAGAGCTGGCGCCATCTTGTGAGTGATAGTTCCGGCACACATAATCAGGTCGGCCTGACGGGGTGAGTTACGGGTTACCTCAAAACCAAAGCGGGCAAAGTCATAACGGGAACAGCCACAGGCCATAAACTCGATACCACAGCAAGAAGTGGCAAAGGTCAGCGACCACAGGGAGTTTGCGCGTCCCCAGTTTATCAACTGGTCAAGAGATCCAGTGATAACATTAACGCCACCCTCATGCAGTTCGTCGATGATTTTCTCCAACGACTCATTGTCTTTCCACTCATCATAGGGAATACTCTTAATGTGGGGCTTTCTTACTTCCATTCCAAATCTCCTTTCCTCCAGGCATAAACAAGCCCGAATACTAAAACAACCAAGAAGAAACCGATAGTCAGCAGAGCTGCTGCTCCCAGATCCTTCACAACGACTGCCCATGGATAGAGAAAGACGGTCTCCACATCAAACATGAGGAACAAGATGGCAAACAGATAGAATCCTACAGTAAACGGCAACCACGACGAGCCCTTGGTAGGAATACCGCACTCATATGGTTCACCTTTTACCTTGTTATAGGACCGAGGACCTATCAGCTTCGCAACTACATAAGCTCCTACCACCAAAGTAACAGCCGTCAAAATGACGGTAATTAACAAAGTAAAGTTCATAAAATAATAATATTGAATTCAATTTGAGTGCAAAGGTACAAAAAAAAATGCAAAGAATAAAGATAAATATGCAAAATCTTTGCTCAAAAATAAAAGCCGCTACTTTGAGAGTAACGGCCTTAATTTATTTGCGCTTAGGAAACGCCTCTTCGGATAATTCCTTGAAGAAGTCATGCTCCAAAATTACGCTGATACGCATCAGCAAACGTACATCCAAACTCTTACGCTTGAAAATGTTATAAACATTAGTGCGCTCGCAGGGAATTTGCGATGCCAACCAGGCTGCAGACTTACCCTGCTTCCTGAGAATTTCTTCGATGTGCTTACCTATATTCATCTGTCTTTGTCGGTGTTGGTTAATTATACCTTAACTTTCCGACGGCAAAGGTACAGAATAAATTCCATAATATCAGCACTTTATTGTAGAAATCTTTTTCGCAAAATAACATAAATTGCAAAGTTTGCCCTATCTAAGCCCCAGAATGACATAATATATAGAACAAAAAAGCCTCGCGCGTGAACCTATATTATATTATATTAATAGATTAACCAAAGCGCTCTATGATTTCCAAACACATTCGGCTGTTATGATATGGACACTTCCAGAAACCTGCCTTGTCATCAACCGTATTGAGCGTACCATCTGGATGACGGCTCCAATGCCACTCGCCATGTTCCCAGTCGATGATTTGTGTTTTGATATAGTTCCAGCAGCGGACGGCACGTTCCAATGCCTGCTCGTCACCGAAATGCTGATAGAGATTAGCCCACCCTACCACATTCTCAGCTTGAACCCACCAATGGAGATCATCATCCACATGACCTGTATCAAGGTTGGCCTCGTGAATCATCGACCCATCTGGGCGCAAACCCTTTTCAGAAGCCTTTGCCACTTCACGGACGATCGGTTCAACCTTTGCCAGTACATCCTGGTCGCCAAGCACGAGGGCTGCCTCATGCATTAACCAAGAGCACTCGATATCGTGGCCATAGCTCTCCAAGCGTCCTGCGCCACGAGTCCAGTCCATCTCGAAGAAGAGGTCGAGATGATGCGTCTCGGGATTCAGAATCTTATCAGTAAAAATACCAATTATATTACGGAGAGCGGCTTCTACACGGAGGACTGTTTCCTCTGGAACGGTAACACCTATGGGCAGTACTGAGCCGATGACAGGTACATAGTCACACGAATCCTTTTCACGGAATTCCTTCAGGCAACGATACAAGTTGGCATAGGGTTCAATAATGTGCAAATGGGTGTTCTGCGACTTGGGGAAGTTAGCATCCAGTTCCGAAAGACGCATATCAGCTATCTCGCCCCACTCACGGGTACAAGCTTCAATATAGCCGTTATACTGATGGTCGAAAGCATGTTCCTCGATACAGTCGAAGAGTTGCAAGGCACACTCCAAAGCCTCGCGATCACCCGTAGCTCGGGCATATTCCGACATTCCGTAAATGGCAAAGCCGATGGCATAGAACTGCTTCTTTGTGTCAGAAGGATTTCCCTTATAGTCCAGACTCCAATACACACCGCCATACTCCTTGTCAATGAAATGGTCGATGATATATTCCTTGGCCCGAGTGGCAGCCTCAAGATATTCCGGATTACCCAGCACACGATAAGCTGCAGAGAACGACCACAGGATACGGGCATTGAGGATGGCCCCCTTCTCTGCCTCGGGCTGAAGCACCTCATCAGCATCAATGCGGCCATAGAATCCACCATTCTCGTTATCCACCATCTTGTCGAGCCAAAATCGCAGGATGTTGTTTTCCACAACATCCTGCATTTCCTCACGAAGCACAGCAACCTCGGCTGTGCCTTTATTCAAAGAATCTGTCATACCTTAATCATCAATTGCACGTATTTTCTTCAACTCAGCGTTGATAGCATTAATACGCTCAGTGGTTAATGGGTAGAACCATACCACACACATAGAGAGCAGAGCCACACAGGCCGGGATGAAACTCATCAGCCAACGCAAGCAGGCAATTGCCTCGTCTGGTTGTGCAATGCCCTGTGCCAACTGCGTGGCATCTGTGATATAACCAAAACCGTCGAGCAGCCACAGTACTGCAGCACCGCCAATGGCACCGCCAAACTTCTGAGCCATAGAACTGGACGAGAAGATAAGACCTGTGGAAGCTGTTTTAAACTCTAATTCTGCATAGTCGCTGACATCAGCATACATACTCCACACCAATGGAGACATGATACCTGTCAGGATAGAAATCAAAATCTGGAATATCAACATCATCCAATAACCTGTAGGGGTACAAGGAATGAAATAGAACAACACACTCAGTACCACCAACGAACCATTGACAAGGATGAAGGTTGTCTTCTTACCCAAACGTCCGGAGATGGGGACACAGGAAGCTACACCCACCATATTGGACACCTCACCTACACCAAGGAACAATCCTGCATAGAAGGCGAACATCAAGCCAAAGAATACCAGATTGACATTCGCTCCGATGATGTCCTGGAAGAAATAGGCCACCGTAGCACCACGGACAGTATTGAACAGGTTGAAGCAGAGGGCTGCACCAATGAGCAGCCACCAAGGCTTGTTAGAAAGCAAGGCCTTGAAGTCGCTTCCTACACTTACAGTAGAAACAGTCTTCAGATGCTCTTTCGTCATGAGGAAACATAGGATGAACATCACAAAGCAGGCAGCAGCAATCGTCACCATAGCCCAGAACCATCCTTCCGGAGTGTTGTAACCTCCCATCAGATTGGTCAAGGGTTCCCAAAGGAACAGGGAGATGAACGAACCGCCGTATGCAAAGAACATACGGAAAGACGAGAACACGGTCTTTTCGTTGGTATCATCGGTCATCACACCCAACATGGCGCCATAGGGCACATTAATACCCGTATAGACCGTCATCATCAAGATATAGGTGACATACGCCCAAATCAGTTTTCCTCCATAGTTCAAATCGGGTGTGGTAAACAACAGGATACCGCAAATGGAGAAGAAAGGAGCCACCCATAACAAATATGGACGGTATTTTCCCCATTTCGTATTCGTACGATCGGAGATGACACCCATCATTGGGTCGCTCACAGCGTCCCAGATACGGGTGACAAGCACCAATACACCTGCGTCAACCAGTGACAATCCAAAGATGTTACTGTAGAAGAATGGAAGATAATAGGAAAAAATCTTCCAGAACATACTGGACGACATATCGCCGAAGCCATATCCTATTTTCTCTGATAATTTAGATTTAGCCATGTTGTTTATTTTTTGCAATTAGTTTCTTAATGGTTTCGACAGAAGCTGCTGTATAGAATCCGTCCTCAGGAGTATTCATACAGTAGTCCACCAGTTTATCGATGGTTGAGGTAGCAACATGCATACGGGTATCGGCAGAAGCATAGTAGATAAACACCTTACCGTCCTCGTCGGCTATCCAGCCATTGGCAAAAGCAACGTTCATCACATCACCGAGATATTCGTCGCCTGTAGGTACGAGGAAGAATCCACCGGGTTGTGCAATCACCTTAGTGGGGTCTTCCAAGGATGTCATATACATATATAATACATAACGCAGGCCGTCAGCAGTGGCTCGAACACCATGAGCCAGATGCAACCATCCCTTCTTCGTCTTGATGGGATGAGGTCCTTCGCCATTCTTCACCTCAGTAATGGTATGATAGTGACGTGCATTGATAATCTTCTCAGTCTTCACCTCGGCGTGAGTGATATCATCGACCAAAGCCCAACCGATACCACCACCTGAACCTGTATCGATGAAACCATCCTGAGGACGTGTGTAGAAGGCATACTTGCCATCAACAAACTCAGGATGCAGGACCACATTACGCTGCTGCGACTTGGTCTTCAAGTCTGGTAGGCGCTCCCAATTCTTCAAGTCCTTAGTACGGGCAATACCTGCCGTTGCTGTAGCAGCACTGAGGTTACCAGGCTGTGAGTCATCATGACGCTCAGCACAGAACACACCATAGATCCAACCATCCTCGTGAGCCGTAATACGCATATCATAGATATTGGTTGCAGGAATCACGTCGTCAGGCATAGTGATAGGCTCTTCCCAGAAACGGAAGTTGTCAACACCATTGGGACTCTCGGCCACAGCGAAGAACGACTTACGGTCGGCGCCCTCTACACGGACAACCAGCACATACTTGCCATTCCACTTGATTGCACCCGAATTCAGAGTAGCATTCATCATGATGCGTTGCATCAGATAGGGATTATCCTTTTCACAGAAATCATAGCGCCACTCCAGTGGTGTATGCTCAGCTGTCAGTATAGGGTTCTTCCACTTATCGTAAATACCATTGCCCCACTCCATGGGCTCGTTTTTGCGTGTCAGCAGCTCCTCATGGTGAGCACGCAACGCTGCTACTTTTGTTTGAAAATCACTCATATCGTTAAATTATTTTATATCGTTTAGGAATAATGTTTTCTTATCGTTATAGAAATCTACGAAATACTTGGCATCGGGTTTTGAGGTTGAAGGCCCGAACCATTCTTCCTTATAGTTACGCCAAGTCAGCAGATAGCTGATGGGATAATCTTTCACAGCAGGCAAGAGGGCTGCGGTCCACCAATCTGACTGCGTCATATTCTTCATTCCTGTCTCTGTCATTGCCGGAATCAGATGATGTGCTTTAGCCACTTCGCAGAGTACTTCCAAATTCTGTTTCGTACGGGCGACAAATGCATCCATCTCTTCTGGAACCCACTGGTAACCATCAAGACCAATCATGTCAACGCGGTCGTCACCAGGGTAACGGTCGAGTAATCGCTCTGCCGTCAGATTGTCCTGACAACCAGGAGAATATGACCATACCAGGTTGTCGAAACCATCCGTCTTCAATTTATCTTGCAACATATTCCAAAGAGCCTTGTATTCCTCAACGGTGCAGAGCTTCTCGCCCCACCAGAACCAAGAACCAGAGTTCTCGTGCCAGGGACGGAAAATAATGGGAATCTTCTGGCCTTGATCATCCTTCAGTGTAATAAGGAAATCGGATACGCGCTGCATCCAACCTGCAAACTTCTCATGGCACTCGCCACCAGGCAGAATCTTCTTGACAACAGCAGAGTCGGTAACATCCCATGCCGTTCCCTCAGGGAATTTCTGACCTGCCCAGCCACCACCGTCAATCGTAGTAACAGGGTTACGAGGATGCCAGCTGAGGGTGATGATACCACCACGACGGTAATGGTTCTGGATTTCCTCTCTCATACGGGTAAAAGGCACACTGTCCAGATTCTTTTCATCACCCATTTCGATACCTCCGAGGTCGAAACCCATGATGGCAGGATAGTCGCCACAAACATTCTTCACATCACTGGAGTCTTTGTCATACTCCCATGTGAGTCCGTACATCGGATCGTCCTGATGTCCATACATAATACCTTTCTGGCACAGAGAGTCCAAACGCTCTAACAACTGCTGAGCAGCAGTCTTCTGAGTCTCAGACTGTTTTGTAGCGCAAGCAAACAATGACATTGCCGCTACTACCATAATTACAATTTTCTTCATATAGTTATGCTATTTTCTCAAATTCATCTGTTTCAACATCCAGTTCTCCCATTCGTCCCATTGTTCCTGGAACCAGAAGTGCCAAGTAGCCTGATAAGGCTTGATTTCCTTGGGACCTTTTACGATATTATAGGTGGCCCATGCAGTTGTAGGAGGCACCACATCATCGTTATAACCGAAAGAGAACCAGCCCTTCTGCTGATTAGTTATCAAACGGGCAAAATTCACACCGTCGTAATAGCGTGAAACCTCAATCTGCTTTTCCTGTCCCTTGCCTTTGTTCCAATAAAAATAGTGAGGCCATCCGCAGGCAACGCCCTGCAGCGAAGCCGTATGGTCGCAAAGGGCAGCATGAACGGGAGCATAATAGGTAATACGCTTGTCAAGGGCTGCAGTGGCTAACGTCAGGAAACCGCCCTGGCTGGAACCAGACACACCCATCTCCTTCCCGTTCCATGGGGTATATTCTGCTATATAGTCAAGAGCACGGATACATCCCAACACCACACGCTTGTAATAGTTTTTGTCGCGATCATCGGTATAGAACTCCCAATACCAGTTCAAGGCACCATGGAAGATATCGTCATAAATCTTCTGTTCCATCGTAACAGGAATGCCATGAATACCGATTTCCAGGGTAATAGCGCCCTGCGAGGCTGTATAGATATCACCACCATAAGGACGCACACCAGCGCCAGGCACTCTAAGAAGTGCAGGATACTTCCCTTCCTTCACAGGAACGCTGAGAATACCATAGGTACGATAGTCCCATTGCATATTGTTAAACGACACCTCATAAACATTGACATCCTTCGTACAACGCTCTGGCAAGAGGCGCTTCGTGGGATTCAAGTCAACCTTACGAGCCTCGGCAATGGCCTTCGACCAGAATGACTCAAAGTCCTGAGGCATAACGGTGGTGGGTTGCAACTTCTCTGGCGAGAATGCGGCTCCACAAGCACCTTTATACTCCTTGCCGTCAACATAAGCCTTCACATCGACGCGATAGAAACCCGGCTTTGTCATCTTGCCTTTCAGCGTCAGTGTACCATCTTTCAGAACGACGCCCTTTTTCTTGACATCCTGATACATCTCCGGACCAGCCTCGTAGTCGATGGTAACACCATCAACCAAGGTTGCCGAACGAGTGACACTGATTTGGAAAGTGGCCGTCTGGCCAACTTCGTATGTCCAATCTTGATGATCGGGAACAACATTCACCTGGATTTCACTGCCACGAATCTGGGCCTGTATAGGCAATGCGCAGGCCGCCATCATCAATAGCAAAAGAGCTCTGATATGTCTTATTTTCATGTTAAAGTGCGTTAGTTGTAATAATATTCGATTGCAAAGATACATTATTTTCGGAAAATAGCAATTCTTTTTTACTATTTATTGTCTCTTTTTTATAAAAAGAGGACTATTTTACCCGACTCATGCGGTCAACCTGCGTGCGAATGACATCCAAAGTAGTGGTGTCTGTTGCAAAAACAGAATTCAACCCCTGAGCTTCTTGAGCCGGGTCGTTGGTATAGGGGTCGCCCACCTGCCACTGCTCGTGACGGGGAACAGCAAAGCCACCCCAGCCCCAGAAGTTGCAGCCGGCAAACTTACCACCATTCTCTGCATTATCGGCAACCAGCGAGAACACATACTTATAATAACCGTCACGCCCCTTTGTAGGTGTATCAAGACTGAACTTAAAACCATCACGCGGATAGCCGAATTCCTCCATCACGAGGGGTTTCTTCAACGAGTCGCAGACAGCCAGATGCTCGTCAATATATTTTTTCGTATTCTCACAAGCCACAGGCAGATGTTCAATCAGCGAATCTGGTTTAGCCCATCCCCAGTTGTAAGGCCATAGATGGATATTGCAATAGTCGATATTCTTATCGGCACAGATACGAGTCCATGAACTCAAGTCATTCTCACATCCCCATGAACCTTCGCTACCCACTGAAATCAGATGGTTCTTGTCTAACGAACGGATAAGGGCAGAAGCCTCGGCGAGCCATTTCTCAAAGGCAGGAAGAGCCTCTTTCGAGAAAGCACGTGGTTCATTGCCTATCTGCCACGACATGATGGCAGGGTCGTCAGCATACTTCAATCCCGTATAGCGATTGGTACGACTGATGATGAAACGGACATAGTCGTAGAACAACTGGTGAGCCTTCTCGTTGGTGGCATATTTGCTCATGGCATTCATAAATGCAGGATAGCCTGCCTCGTCTGGACGAGGCTGCTTGCCTTCACCTGCGTGTTCGAGATAAAAGCCATAACCCCCACTCCATTCCCATGAATTATTCAGATAGAGCACAGCCACCATATTGCGCTTGCCCATCTCCATCAACAGGTAGTCAAGACCTGCCAAAATAGTGTCGTTATATACCCCCGGGGCAATCTGAAGCGTAGGTTCCACCTTGGTCTTCACACCACGTTCACCGTCTGAGCCGACCAAAATACGCAAGTTGTCGATACCCATGCGTTTCATCTCGTCCAGTTCCTTGGCAAGACGGGCACGGTCGCCCCCCTGACCTTCCGAACCCAAGATGGCACCATACCAGAAATTGGTCCCTACATAATAATAAGGTTTGTTTCCACGCATAAAGTGGCCATCTTCCACACGGACGAAATCCCCTTTGGAATCTTGTTTTTCCTGACAGGCAACTACCATAGCAGTCACCATCATTAGTAGTAAGAGTTTTCTCATGTTAGCATTTGGTTTTATGTTATACTTATTTAGATTTGACGACACCCCTCTTCCTGCACTAACAATTATTCCCAGCGCTGGGAAAAAAATTTTGCAGGCGAGCCAGCAAAAAATCACCTTGCCTCCTCGTGGTAATGAATCAGTCCTTCCATGGGGGTCCTCAAGACTGTGCCGAGCGCAAAGTTTTCCTGTTTTGCAGCCTCAGCCAGTTCGTCCTGGAAATAGTGTGCAATACTGCCAATAGCATGTATCGGCAAATCATGATGCTGATACTGCTGGACATTACGCTGGAAGAAAGATCTGAAATTATCGACAACCATTTGTCGTAACGGTTCAAAGTCAAGATGCTGATGGATAAAGGTGGATGTAGAGGCCAGGAAACGGTTAGCCAAAGGTTCGCGATACACCTTATTGATGATGGCAGGCATTGTCAACTTTGTTTCCTTTAAATATGCATCCCTGATAGTTTCAAACTGAGGATCCTTGAAAATGGCATTCATAAAAAGTTTACCCAATACGGAGCCACTGCCTTCGTCGCCGAGGATATAGCCGAGAGGAGGCGTGTTCTGTACAATATTTTCGCCATCATACAGACACGAATTAGCACCTGTACCAAGAATACAGGCTATACCAGCCTCCTTTTGGCAAAGAGCACGGGCTGCAGCCATCAAGTCGCTATGCACCTCAACATTCTGCGGGGAGAAGAACTCGCTCAGAATCTGTTTCATGGCAGGCACTTGAGCTGGTGTACAGCCACTACCATAGAAATAAACCCGCATATTGGAAAGCAGAGGAGCCTCCAGCACTCTCGAATTTATAAGTTGCGCACGTGGGAATGTAGATAGATGTGGCATAAGTTCCTGCCCCAGAATCTGCCGAATATCTGCAGGTGACTGGTGAATAGGAGTAATACCTTGGGTGGAGAACGACGCTACGATAATACTGTCGGAGCGCCAATCAGCGTCATGTATGAGCGTCCAATCTGTTTTGGTGCTTCCGCTGTCTGCTATCAGTTTCATAATGGTTCGTTTTTCTAAAATTTTTGCAAAGATACGAAATTATTGAGAAAGTTGAATTGCGTTTTGGAAATTATTTTCTAACTTTGCACAAATTTTTAAGAGAACAACGATGAAGAAACTCCTCCTCATACTGTTATTATGCATAGGAACGCTTCAGTCACATGCCGTGCTGAAGGAGAAAGATCTGCCCCAGACGCTGCAGATTTTGCGCACAGAGCTGACTGACTACTATCGTGAATTGTCAGAACGTATGGAAATGGACAAGATGCAACGCGACCAAGTGCGCACCAAGCTCATCTCCATCATGAGGCGCGCCAACCAGAGTTCTCTGATGCTCTATTCCCAGAAACACGAGTATGTGTTCGACCTGACCTATGCTTGCCATGAGGCGACAGAACTATATCACGAGTTCCACAGACAGCAACTACCCTTCAAGACCTTCATGGACAAGGCCGAGGGCGAAATTGCGCGTTACGACTCCCTGATTGTCAGTTTGAAGGCTATGCCCCAAAGTATGCTGGACGACAAGACAAAGACCGATCGTAGCGTCTGTCTGACACTGGCCACCAGCATTCGCAACTCATTGGAAGAGAATCGTGTAACCTTGGGGGAATACATCCAGATTTACAACCAGACGGACCAACGGCTGTCACGCTTGAACGACTATGCCAACAAGCGCTATAACGACATCCAGCACAGCATCTTCATCAATGGTGGAGAGAATTACCCCGCTTTGCTGCAGAATCTGGGCCTTCGGTGGACAGCTATGAAGGAAACTGTTGAGAAGAAATACAATCTCAACAACAGCAGTGAGGAAGATGAGAAATCGCAATGGAGTTCGCGATGGGTCTTCGGTATGATTTTAGCCACCATTATTTTCTTCATCGTGGTCAGCCTGCTGAACCTGCTGTTCTTCAAGTTCCTGTTTCCAAAACGATTCAAGAAAGAAGAATTCAAGAAGAAACAGCCTATTATTATCATGGCTGCAACCACCATCACCTTCGCCGTCATCCAAGGTTTTCTGATGAACAAATCGTCACAGAATTTCATCTCGATGGCTTCTTCGCTGTTGGTGAATTATGCCTGGCTTTTGGGTGTCATCCTGATTTCGTTATTACTGCGTGTAAAAGGCGATCAAATCAAGAGTGCTTTCCTTATTTACACCCCATTATTGGCTGTCAGTTTCCTTGTCATCATCTTCCGAATCATCCTGATACCTAATGAAGTTGTAAATATATTTCTTCCACCTATTTTACTTATCAGCGCACTCTGGCAATGGCTGGTTATCAGGAGGCACAACAAGAACATTCCTCGCTCGGACATGTTCTATAGCTACATCTCCCTCATCGTATTTATTGCGTCAGTCATCTGCTCTTGGACAGGCTATACACTGATGGCTGTCCAGATGCTGATTTGGTGGATGATGCAGCTGACCTGCGTACTGACTATCACCTGTGCTTTGCAATATCTCAAGCTCTATGGCATAAGGCATCGTTTTGCCGAAAGACCTATCACCCAAACATGGGCCTACGACCTACTTTACCAGGTATTGCTACCTGTAACAGGCGTAATGTCTGTGATGATCAGTATCTATTGGGCTGCCGATGTCTTCAACCTCAGCGATTTGTGCTGGAAGATATTCAATGCGAAGTTCATCAATCTGTCGAATCTTAAGATCAGCATTATTTCACTGGCTGTTGTCATCAGCCTATGGTTCTTCTTCTCATACGCCAGCAAGACCATCTTACAGTTGATGCGAATGCACTACCAGATTAGCGACCCCTCCACTGCTGCCAGCAAGGAGGTAATGGGCAGAAACGTCGTACAGGTCATTGTATGGGGAGCCTGGTTCCTTATTACGATGGGCATTATGGGCATCTCTCTGGCTTGGCTGATGGTTGTCACTGGCGGTTTGTCAACAGGTATCGGTTTTGCGTCGAAAGACATCATCGAGAACATTTACTATGGCATCACATTGATGACTGGCCGTATTAAAGTAGGCGATTGGATTCAGGTGGACGGCACTATGGGTAAGGTGACGAGCATCAGCTATACCTCGACTGTTGTTGAGTCACTCTATGGCGAGATCATCACCTTCCAGAATTCCCAGCTCTTCACCAAGAACTACAAGAACCTGACTCGCAACCACGGCTACGTTCTGGCTGTAGTACACTATGGTGTGGCCTATGGAAGCAATCTCCAGCAGGTGATTGAACTTGTTGACGGTGCTGTCAACCAGATGAAACACAAATGGATGGACAAGTCGAAGAAGGCCAAATCAGTTATTGGCGAACTGGCAGACTCGGGCATCAATCTGAAGATGTTTGTATGGGCCGATGCCCCAAAACAGTCGTATGTCATCAGCGATGTTCTCAACACCATTTACGACACGCTGAACAAAAATGGTATTGAAATACCATTCCCACAACAGGATGTTCATATTAAATAATGAGAAAAATTTACCTTTTTATGTAAAATTATTCTTGAAAAGAAGGATAATTGGCAGAAAATAACTATCTTTGCAGGAAAATGTCTACTGCAAATATGAAAACAACGTTTATTGCCGGCCCTTGTGTCATTGAATCAGCCGAATTGCTCGACATTGTCGCAGCAAAATTGGTGGACATCAATCAGCGTCTTGGGACTGACATCATCTTCAAGGCTTCATACGACAAAGCTAACCGCACCTCGATTAGTTCGTTCAGAGGGCCTGGCATTGACAAAGGACTGCTCATGCTCAATGATATCAAAGAGAAATACGGACTCCGTATTCTCACAGACATTCACGAGGCTTGGCAGGCTGAACATGCAGGACAAGTGGTGGACGTCATTCAGATTCCTGCTTTCCTGTGCCGCCAGACAGATTTGCTCATTGCTGCTGCCCGAACCGGAAAAACGGTTAACATCAAGAAAGCCCAGTTCCTAAGCGGCTGCGACATGCGCTATCCGGTAGAAAAAGCCCGTGACGCAGGCGCTCAAGATATATGGCTGACGGAGCGAGGCAACATGATGGGATACAACAACCTGGTGGTTGACTTCCGCAACATACCCGATATGCTGGATATTGTCCCTACTGTCATCATGGACTGTACGCATAGTGTGCAGCGCCCCGGAGGCGCAGGCGGAAAGACAGGTGGTGATCGTCGTTTCGTGCCACAAATGGCATTAGCAGCCAAGGCCTTCGGCGCAACAGGTTATTTCTTCGAAGTTCACCCCGACCCCGACAAGGGACTCAGTGACGCAGCCAACATGTTAGAACTTAACAAACTTGAATCATTGATTCAGCAACTAAATAAATAGCAATTAAAGTGACTGATAAAGAGAATGCCATACAATGCATAAAAGATGAGGCACAAGCAGTGCTTGACCTGATTCCCAAGATTGACGACAACTTTGACAAAGCTGTCGACATGATATTGCATTGCACTGGAAAAGTGATTGTGACAGGCGTTGGTAAGAGCGGACATATCGGTGCCAAGATAGCAGCGACGCTTGCCTCCACTGGGACACCGTCTTTTTTCATCAACCCCCTGGACGTCTTTCATGGCGACCTCGGAGTGATGTCGAAAGGAGACGTAGTACTGGCCATATCCAACTCCGGGCAGACTGACGAACTGCTTCGCTTCATCCCCATGGTACTTCATATGGAGATTCCCATCATTGCCATGAGTGGCAATCCCATGTCGCTGCTGGCAAAATACTCCACCTGCCATCTTAACGTCAGCGTGGAGAAAGAAGCCTGCCCGCTCAATCTGGCACCTACCAGCAGTACAACAGCTACACTGGTGATGGGCGATGCCTTGGCCATAGCGTTGATGAAGAAACGTCATTTCCAACCTCAGGACTTCGCCCAGTTCCATCCTGGTGGAGAACTCGGAAAACGGCTTCTGACAACGGCTCAAGATGTGATGATTACTGAGAATCTGCCCATTCTGGCTCCAGAGATGAATCTGGGCGAGGCCATTATCCTGGTAAGCAAAGGAAAACTGGGACTTGGTGTGGCTATCGAGCAGGACCACATTGCCGGTATTATCACTGACGGAGACATCCGTCGCGCAATGGAACAGTGGAAAGCCGATTTCTTCAATCGCTGCGTCAAGGACATTATGACCAAAACGCCCAAGACGGTTTCTCCACAGACCAAGATTTCCGAGATACAGAAAATAATGAATAAAAATAAAATACACAACGTGCTGGTTTCCGATAGTGACAACAAACTATTGGGTATTGTTGACCGGTATGCATGTATATTGTAATAGAAAATTAAAAACAGGTTATGAAAGGACTGAAGAAAATACTATTGATGCTGATGCTTGCACTCCCACTGGCTGCTGCAGGCGTTTATCTGTTTAAGACGCTGGACATCAAAGATGGACTGACCAGCAGTCAGATTAACTGTATCCTGAAAGACAGTCGAGGCTACATGTGGCTTGGCACCCCTGCCGGTCTCTATCGCTATGACGGCTATACCTTCAGGTATTTCCAGAGCAACTCGCAAGACGGTTCCTCTTTGCCCGACAGCTATATCAAGAGCATTCAGGAGTCACTGGATGGCAACCTATGGATTCAGACATCTGCAGGCTATTGTGTCTATCACCCTCAGACAGAGACCTTCGAGCGCGACATGAAGCAAGTGCTGGGCCAAATGGGCATTGAAGGACAACCCAATGTTATTTTCTTCGACCGTCATAAGAACCTATGGGCCTCAATTCCCAACAAAGGTGTCGTAGCCTACAACATGCAGCAACAGTTACTTTATGAGTTTGGTTACACGGACGACAGTCACGGAGTACCTCAAGGAGCTATTTGCTCTATCGGAGAGTGTCGCGACGGTGCCATCATCGTCTATGAAGACGGCAGAATGGTTTGCTGCGACATTATGCACCAACAGCATACCGTCTGGGCTACCGACCACATTGCCCAGCAACACCTGAGAAAGAGTTCCTCCCTGAGAGTCTTTGCCGACCAGTTAGATAATGTATGGCTCTACGGACAAGGCACATTGATGTGCTATAATAAGAGTACGAATGTATGGGACACAACCATTGGCAACAGTTTGGGACTGACCAGCATCGCCGTTGACCATAGCGTCAACGGTATGACGCGCGACCAGAAGGGTAACATCTGGGTAGGAACTGACCGAATGGGACTTCTCAGAATGGACGTCAACACCCACCAGATAGAATCCGTACAGCCTCATAGTGGCAGAACCAACGACTTGACTCAGGATATTATCGGTATTCAGAGCGTTTATGTTGACGATACGGACTTGCTGTGGGTAGGAACCGAGAAATCGGGTGTAGCTTTCTATGGCGACAACATCTATAAGTTTGAAGCCTCCTTCAATGGCGACGTCACTGCCATCGCCCAAGATACGGAAGGCAACATGTGGTATGGCACCAGCGACAAGGGTGTCATCGGCTATGACGGTGCTTTGGCAAGTCAGAAGGTTTCCTGTATGACCACCACCGCTGACGGAAGCATCTGGGTTGGCTCGCGCCAGAACGGACTGACACGCATCAAGGATGGTACATCACATATTTTCTCTGCAGCCCGAGACAGTCTGAGAACCCTCATTGACGACCACATCAACGACCTCACAAAGGATAATAGCGGTAACCTCTGGATTGCGACAAACGGTGGTTTGCAGGTTTACAACCCCAAGATGAACACCTTCTCGTCATATACTCGTGAGAACGGCATGTTGAACACGAACAACGTTACCTGTCTTCACTATGGCAAGAACAACACCCTCTTGATTGGTACGTCCGAGGGAATGGTGATTCTGAATCTGTCGAACCGTGAGAAAACGATTCTCACTGGTAACTCTACCAATATCAAGACATTTACCAACAACTACATCACACAGGTTTACGAAGACTCACGCGGTCTTATCTGGGTTGGTACACGCGAAGGACTCAATGTGCTGAATATCGTGACCGACTCCTTGAGCTACATCACAGAGAAGAACGGACTCTGCAACAACTCCATCTGCGGTATTACCGAGGATATCACCAATAATATGTGGATTACCACCAGCAATGGTATCAGCCGTATCGTTGTACAGCGTAATCGTGAAGAGGGCACCTTCGGCTATGGTCTTTACAATTACAGCACCAGCGACGGTTTGCAGAGCAACGAGTTCAACACAGGTTCTATCCTTACCCGTGCCGATGGAACGGTTATCTTCGGTGGTCTGTTCGGTGTCAACTGGGTTCGCCGAGGCGGAAAGGAAGACCAGAACAGTCTGCCAAGAGTCATGCTCACCCAACTCTTCATCGGAGAAGAGGAGATTATGGTTGGACATGAATATGAAGGTAATGTCATACTGTCGCAGGCACTCAACGAGAGTAATAAGATTGAACTGAAAAACAAGCAGAACACCTTTACCATCAAGTTTGCTGCCGGAAACTACAACCAAGGCGAACGCCTTCAGTTCATGTACTGGATGGAAGGTCTCGACCACGACTGGAAGAATGGCGATGCACTGCTACACGGTGTGAAATTCCAGAATCTTGGCAGTGGCAAATACACCCTCCACGTCAAAGCCGTCAGTGCAGAAGGTGCCGTAAGTAATCAGGAACGTCAGTTAGAGATTACGATTGACCGCCCCTGGTGGCTCACCTGGTGGATGCTCTCTGTCTATGTACTCTTTGCCATCATCGCCCTGATTATCTGGCGCTATGGCTATAAGAAGATTAAGAACTTCATCTACAGGAAACGCACCGTTGTCGAAGAACTGAAGCGTCAGCGCGAGGAAATCAAACTGACCAGTGATGAACTGCGCCAGCCAATGGCCCGCATGACTACGATTATCGGCAATATGGCTGAAAAGGAGAACGATTTGGAAGGACGTGAGCAACTCAACTCCCTCCACTTCCAGATGTTGCAGGTTATCACACGTATCTCTGAGATGCAGACCATCCTTGAAAATCCTGAAGCCAAAGCCGAGTCAACTGCCAAAGACCGACTGGAGCTCAACGATCAAGGCGAAGTCAGCCTGCCTGCCGCTGTTTCCAATGCAGAGCTGACAGCCACCATTCAGCCTCTGCGTCTTGACAAGAAGACCCAGAAGTTCAATGTGGTCTTCATTGATAGCAACCGTGAATTCAACAACTTCATGCATGCCCACCTATGCGAGGTCTATGACTTCCATATCTATGACGACATTCGTCTGGCTATCCCTGACATCGAATCGATGAAAGCCGATTTGGTCATCTGTAAGCAGGACATGAAGCACATGACGGGAAGTGAGTTGTGCAACCAGCTCAAGTCCAATCCACACACCCATAACATCAAGTTTGTCTTGATGACTGATGCCGTACTAACGCCTGAAATGATGAGCGATATGAACATCACTTTGGCTGCCGATGATTATCTCGCCAAGCCGTTCAATGTACAGGAAGCAGTGATGCGTTTCAACAAGCTGATGGGATTAGGTCCTATTGAGATGGAACAGAACACTATCGAGGGACGCGAGACACGTATGCTGGAAGGCCATAACGCAAGTATGACCACAGCCACCATGGTATATGACGACATCAAGATGGACGAGACGCAGAAGGAGGAAGAGCCTGCTGCAGAAGAAACGCCACAGGAATCAACCGACAATGCTCCTACCACCCAAGGCGGAACACCTGCCCAGCAGTTCTACGGAGAAGACGAGACCCTCGGCAACTACTCCATGAACAGCATGATGGACCGTCAGTTGATGAAAAATGTCGAGCAATATGTCTTGCAGAATATGAGCCGGGGCCAGATCAACTTAGAGGAAATGGCATCCGTGATGGGAATGGGCCGCGTTCCGTTCTTCCACAAGATTCGCAGCATCACGACTAAGACACCTGCCGAGGTTGTACGTGAGATTCGTCTGAAGCATGCCTGCACGCTCCTCACCCAGACCAATATCAATATGAGTGAGTTGGCTATCAATGTAGGTTTTGCCACCGCTGAGAATTTCATCAACATCTTTAAGGACAAGTTCGGCATGACGCCACTTGAGTACAGACTAAAGAACAAAAAGTAAGAAAATGTTGCGACTCTTATTTTTCGCACTACTGCTATGTATATTCCAATCAGCGAGCCCTCAGACGAGCGACTCGCTGATTGTTCGTACATTACGTTCCAAGCACATCACCTTTTCCGACAATAACAGCGTCACGCTCCTCATGTCGGGACAGGCGAAGTTCGACGATATGTTCCGTGCCATCCGCCAAGCCAAGAGCAGCATCCACTTGGAGTATTTTAATTTCCGCAATGACTCCATCGCTTCCCTACTCTTCGACCTGCTTCGCGAAAAGCGTAAAGAAGGGGTTGAAGTACGTGCGATGTTCGACGGCTTCGGCAACGATTCCAACAACCAGCCACTGAAGAAACACCACCTGAAAGCATTGCGCGACGACAGCATCCAAATTGTGGAATACGAACCAATCCGTTTCCCCTGGCTGAATAAGATTTTCGGGCGCGACCACCGTAAGATAGTCATCATCGACGGACAGATAGCCTATACGGGTGGCATGAACGTAGCCGATTACTACATCAAGGGTACTGAGCAAGTTGGTGAATGGCGCGACATGCACTGCCGCATTGAGGGCGATGCTGTCAACGAACTGCAGAAAATATTCTTCAGGATATGGAATCGCACCACTGGTGAAAATGTGCACGGCATGAAATACTACCGTGGAGGAACCGGCACCAAGTTCGAAGGGCTGAAACCTGACACAACAGCTACAGCCGGTCACAAGATGGTAGGCATTATCAATCGCGAGCCTCATCTTACCCCCAAAATCATGCGTGAGTTCTACATCAGTGCCATTGATGCAGCACAGGATTCCATCAAGATCATCAATCCCTACTTCACGTTGATACCCACCGTTACCCGTGCTCTGAATCGTGCCCTGCAACGAGGTGTCAAGGTAGAAATCATGCAGTCGGCCAAGAGCGACATCCCGTTGACACCCGACTGTGCCTATTATCAGGCCCACAAACTCATGAAGCGCGGTGCCATTATCTGGATGTACGAACCAGGCTTCCATCATTCAAAGATCATGATGGTTGACGGACTCTTCTGCACCGTAGGCAGTACCAATCTCGATGCCCGCAGTCTGAGATGCGACTTCGAGGAAAATGCCGTCATCATCGATCGGGCAACCACCAAGGAACTCGACGATATGTTTGCTCGCGACACGAAGAAGTGTTTCCTGCTCACCGAAGAGTCATGGGATAAGTTCCGCACTCCCTGGCAGAAGTTCCGCGGATGGTTGTCGCATATCATAGCCCCATTCCTGTAAATTACCCATGCAGCGCAATACCGTCATCTCCATCTGCAAGGCCTTGGCTATCATCCTGATGGTCATCGGACATGCCGATGCGCCAGAGGCTATCCATCTCTTCCTCTACGAGTTTCACATGCCCGTATTCTTTATAACGGCAGGATTTTTCTTTTCACTGCGCTACCTCACCGACGAGGCTACCTTTGTCAAGAAACGTTTCAAAGGTCTATATGTGCCTTTCCTCAAATGGGCAGTATTCTTTCTGATTATCCATAACTGGATGTTCGACCTCGGCATCCTCAACGAGCAGTATGGCAACTGGACAGGCGGTGTGACCCACCCCTACTCCTGGCACCAAGTGCAACAGAACCTGTGGACGATGGTTACTGCCATGGGTGGTTACGATCAGTTTCTCTGTGGCGCATTCTGGTTTTTCAGAGGACTCTTGGTAGCCAGCATCGCATACCTTATTATATATAAAGGTATCGACTACCTGATAGGCAAGTCACCCCGGTTGCTTCCCCACCGCCAACTCATTGCCCCCATCGGTGTCTGTGTCTTCATGTTGCTATTGGCAGCCTGGAAGACCTCTGAGGGCTTGCGCATTATCACCCTCATACAGGGGGGCTATCGTGAAATCATGGGCACATTCTTCTTTGGTGTGGGATTCTTGTTCCGTAAATGGGAACAACACTATCGCGTGTCGTGGTGGATGACCATTGTATTTGCCGTCATCGTCGCTCTCTATTCCCAATACCTGACAGCGAACATGAACTGGCGCTCCTCCTTCATCCAATTCCTGAGTCTGCCCGTCCCAGCCATCTGCGGATTCTTGATGACCTATAATATCGCCACCTGGCTCAACCGGTACGATGGTGTCGTCAAGCGCTTCCTGGTGTTCTGCGGCGATAACACACTGCCCATTTTCGTGTTCCATATCATCAGCTTTAAACTTGTCAGTCTGCTCAAGATATGGTATTACGACTTAGACTTTGCGCAGATAGGATGCCACATGGTCATTCACGATCATGCTAAAGACGATTTCTTCTGGATTCTCTATACCATCGTGGGCGTGGGGATTCCTTTAGGATTCACCTGGTGTAGTCAGCACATTAGGAAAGCACAGCAGCCTCCATCATCTTTACCTGCGGCTGACTGATGTTGTATCTCTCCAGCAACATCAGGTCGAAACAGAACCTTTTTCTGACCTCTTCGCCTCCTGCATCAATATATTTCCTAAAGTAATCGATAGCCTTGTCTATCTTCCCTGAGAACCAGTAGCAATAGGCTGCATTCTGCCAGTCTTCAGGATATACCTTTTCCACACTTGTCAGACGCTGGTATATCTTATCTGCCTGCTCCAACTGATGACAGCATAGAAGAGTCCATGCCAACACGCGATTCACCTTGTCGTCGTCTGGATTCTCGTAATTCAGTCGATACAGCAGTTTCAGTGCCTTGTCAAATTCCCTCATACGAATCTGGCAGATAGCCTTATACAACAGATAGGTAGCGTCATCGGGATGCAATAGGAGCAACTCGTCATAAACCTCTTCTGCCTCATCATAAATGCCCATGTCGAAGAGTTGACGCGCTTTTCCACGCATAGCCCGTTCGTTGCCGGGTTCCAACTCCAAGGCTTTGTCATACTCCTCACGCCAGATGTAATACTGCACCGAACGATGGTCCTCATCATAGGTATCCAACAGGAGATTTGCTGGTTCCTGAAATTTCTGGCGTATCAACAGACGGACTATCTGATCCTTATGGGCCTCTAACGGAGAGTGTATAAACATATACTTGCTGAAGAACTCACAACGTCCTAAAGACGAACTGCTCACAGCAAAAGGATTCTCAAACTCCTGGCGATTGGGATACAGACGGAAGAAACGATACAGGTCCATCAGATAAGCCCTTCTCATATATGCCGGTGTGGTGAGTTCTTCCATAGGTACTTCCCCCATCGTGGCCTCGCCCCTGTCCAGCATCTTACGCATGCTCTCGGGAATCTGTTCCATCACCTGTTGGAAAGCTATCACAAACGAGTATTTGTCGCTGTCGCAGAAGGGTCCTACACGCATCATCTTCTCCAGGAACTTATTCCCTTTCGCTCTCTTGACAAAGTGAATGATATCGGGATGCTCAAAGAAGAACGGTGTAAACCAGTTGCTGATGTCATAGAAGAAGGGGAACCGCTTCATCTGCGAGAAACCACCGAAATAGATGTCCGAGCCTTTCTTCTGCATATCCATCATCCTGCCGAAGGTAGCCTCCAACTTTTCCATACGCTGTTCCGACGCTTCTGGATGTAGGATGTCCTCCATCGGGTCTTCTTCCCGCTCCACGATACCGAACTGTGTCACCTGGAATTGCTGGTTTGCCATAAGGTCGGGCATGATTTCCTTCTGGATGGTCTTCGTGTCTTTCTCCGCATTCAGACAGTATATCAACTGCATCTGTAATTCCGTCAGTTCCTCGCATGCTTTCTCTGATTTCAGCAGTTGCACCACTATTTCCGCCTGTTCGGGATAAATATTGTCCACATTGTCGTCCATAGCCAACACCCACCCTACTAAGGCTCGCTGCCTGACGGCTTCTTCCTGCGAGCGGCGATAGACATTTACCAACGTGCGGAATTTCGCCATATCGAATTGGTTTAACAACGACAGTGTCACCGCTGACACCAGCAACTGCTGGTCGTTACCGTCAATCGTGGGTGATATCAGCATCTCCTCAAAGTCATGGCCTACACCGTCCGACCACATCCTTGAAGTCAGGATATAGTTGAAGAGGGCATTCATCTGCAGCTGGTGATTTCTGTAAAGCAGTTCCTTCTTTTCCTCCCTCGCCTGCTCGGTCTCAAACTCCAGCATCGCCACACTGCTGACAAAGTCCTCCATCTCCTTGCGTATCATCTTCAGCGACCAGTCCTGGTGCTCCAATCTCACCCGGCTATAGATACCCGAGAGGGTTGGATGCGACAGCGTATGATAGTATGATGCCACATTGCCGAACAAGACGTAGAGCCGCTGAAGCAAGTGCTGATAGAGTTGCGTGAGCTGAGGGTCAACCACACCTTTGCGCCAATAGTCCTCCATCAGCTGATATTCCGTTTTAATGCCCTTCAGTTTTTCTGTTGTCTGCTGCTGGGGATAGGCAGCCAGATATGTTTCCATCTCAGCAATAGCCTTTCCCACATTCCCGGTGTACAGCTGCTCTGCCACCTGTTGCAATTGCATATTCGTTCCTGTCATCCCTACTATTTCTTCTTTTTACTTATCCATTTCTGGGCGGTGTCGATATCCTTCTGACGTGGACCGACAGCATGCTGAAACTTGATGCCCGACGGCAGCGAGTCGGCCACGGCTTTAGTCACACCGCATTTCTCGACAATCAAATCACGATAATGCCGCACTCCCTTTGCATTAATTGAATCACAGGCTTTATTATACGCCTTGACAAACAAATCTAATTGTTTTTGTCGCTCGGGATGGCGCATCTCCTGTTCACGGAAGGCTATCACGCCCATCTGCATATCCAACTTACGGGTATCGAGCACCACAGGATTCTTGGCTTTTATGGCCATCGTTGCCAATGGCTCCTCGAAAAACAGCGCATCCATCTCGTTGTTCTGCAACATCTGCATACAAACGTCCAAATCGTTTATCTGTACACGGAAAACGTGCTCATCGCGCAGTTTTACAGAATCAACAACGAGGTCGCTCAACATGTCGGTCACTGAGAATCGCGTCATGGCAATCATCTTGTCGTCCAACTGTTTCAGTTGGTGAATACGCGAATTCTTATTGGTGACGAGTTGCCAATAGGCATTGGTTGCTGCAACATAGCGCAGTTTCATACCGCGCTTCTCAATACATGCAGCCCTCACAAGATCGCTCACCGAGCCCTCTACCCGTTTGCGCTCCAAAGCCGTATCACAATCGATATAAGCCTTGAAGTATTTCAGGCGAACGCCACCGTTCAGTGTATCGTACAACTGATGATACTCGGCAACAAACATGGGCAGACAAGCCAACGTTGGCATGACAGCAATCTTCAGTGCAGCCGAATCCTTGCGCAACGCTTCCTTGCGCTGCAGTCTGTTCTGCCGTTTAGTCTCTTCATACGACTGTCCGCATGCAGACAACAGCACAACACTTATCATGATAAAAATAAACTTCTTCATAATCAGAGTGCAAAGATACACATTATATTTCAAATGAAAACAAAATCGTTCCATTTCTTTGTGATACCAAAAGATAAAATCATACTTTTTCTTGCAAAGTTGCACGAAAAGATATATCTTTGCATGAAGAATTAAAAACAAAATGGCGATATGAAAAAACTATTATTGCTTATATTAGTGTTATCAACCCAAAGCGTAACTGCCCAGCGCATTCGCTTCAAGGAGGTAAACTATCACATGATTGCAGAAGTAAGTGTGAACCAGCAAGTGAAAGCTCGTGCAATGATTGATACAGGCTCGTCTATCACCGTTCTTGACAGCACTTTTGTCGTCTCTTCCGGATTGGAACTGAATACGACTGCCTGTCATCACGCTTTACGACTACCCACAATTGGCAAAATGCTATGGTGTTACCAAGTAATATCCGACACACTGGATGTTGACGGTTTACGTAACACCCAACCTGTTTATATCGCCGATTTGAGACAGGCCAGAAAATGGTTTAAAGCCGGAGAATACGATATGGTGATGGGCAGTTGCTATATGGCAAAAGACGGCAGTCAGATGCTGACGTTGAATATTGCTAAAGGTTATGTGGAATACGGTAAGCGTGACTTGCCCGAGAAGAAATACAAGCGCGGCATTATGACTATCGACAAAAAAGGGTTTGTAGGAACAGATGCTCCTCTGCGTATCATGGACAGTAACTACAGGTCAGGGCAGATTATCGGGAGATTCCTAATTAACACTGGCGATGCAAACTTTTTCGTTTTATGGGGGAAAAGCGAAGGAGTGATTGAATCGCTCGACAGACAAGGGTTTGAACTTATAGAAAGGACGTGGGAAGGAAAGAAAATTCAATACATAAAGATGGATTCAGCCGAGATGTTAGGCAAGAAGGTCAATATGGAGAAAAAGATACTCCCCATCCTTCCAACTAAAATAGGAAAAGACTTTGTTGGTGCTATAGGTTATAAGTTCTTAAGTGAAGTAGAGCTTGTATTAGATTACGATAACAACTTCTTATATCTCAGATAATGGCAAAAGACAAGGTAATGTATGTCTGCGAGAATTGCGGACAGGAGTCGGCTAAATGGATCGGAAAGTGTCCGTCGTGCGGACAGTGGAACACGTTCAAGGAGATTAAAACCTCACCCCAACCCCTCTCCAAAGGGCGAGGGGCTTTTGGTGCAGGTGTCTCGATATCAAGTCGTGGACGCGATGCTGCTAAGGTGCTGCGACTGCGCGACATTGAGGGGCACGACGACCCTCGCATCGACATGCATGACGAGGAACTGAACCGCGTGTTGGGCGGCGGACTGGTGCCAGGCTCTATCGTTTTGCTGGGTGGCGAACCCGGCATTGGCAAATCTACGCTGACACTGCAGACAATGCTGAATCTGAAGGAGAAGCGCGTACTGTATGTGAGCGGTGAGGAGAGCGCCCATCAGTTGAAGATGCGCGCGGAGCGCTTAGCGGTCGGCGATTCCGTCGCCGACAATCTAATGATTCTTTGCGAGAACTCGCTGGAAGCCATTTTCGATCATATCAAGGAGGTGGAACCCAATCTGATTATCATCGACTCCATACAGACCATTGAGACTGAGGATGTGGAATCGTCGGCGGGGTCGATAGCCCAGGTTCGCGAATGCGCATCGGCGCTGTTACGATTTGCCAAGTCGAGTGGTGTGCCGGTCATTCTGATTGGTCATATCACGAAGGAGGGCACACTGGCAGGTCCTAAGATTCTGGAGCATATCGTGGATACAGTGATACAGTTTGAGGGCGACCAGCATTATATGTACCGCATTCTGCGCAGTATCAAGAACCGTTTCGGTTCGACGTCTGAACTGGGCATCTACGAGATGCAGCAGACGGGACTGCGTCAGGTCAGCAATCCGTCTGAATTGCTGTTGACTGAAGATCACGACGGTCTGTCGGGCGTAGCCATTTCGAGTGCCATTGAGGGTGTGCGTCCGTTTTTGGTTGAGACGCAGGCCTTGGTGTCGTCGGCTGCATACGGCACCCCACAGCGTTCGGCAACGGGTTTCGACCAGCGCCGACTGAACATGTTGTTGGCGGTGTTGGAGAAGCGAGTCGGTTTTAAGCTGATGCAGAAAGACGTGTTTCTGAATATTGCCGGTGGTTTACGCGTAACGGATATGGCGATGGACCTGAGTGTGATAGCTGCCGTCCTGTCAAGCAATGTCGATACACCGATTGAGTCGGGCTGGTGCATGGCTGGCGAGGTAGGTTTGAGTGGCGAGGTGCGCCCCGTAGCCCGCATTGAGCAGCGCATCAGCGAGGCAGAGAAATTAGGTTTCTCGCACATCATCATTCCCAAGTATAATCTCGGTGGCTTGAATCGCAAGAAATTTAAGATCGAACTCGTTCCCGTCCGAAAGGTGGAGGAAGCCCTCCGTGCCCTTTTCGGCTAACACATCACCCCTCAGTCCTCATACATCAGCCATCAGCCCTCGTATTCCGTTCCATCCTCGATACCCGCTTCGGCAAAGGCTTCGCGACGCTCCACACAGGTGCCGCACTTGCCACAATGGTGCTCACCGCCTTTATAGCACGACCACGTCTCGCTGTAGTCGATGCCCAACGCCTTGCCGCGCCGGGCAATGTCAGCTTTTGTGATGTTGGTATAGGGCGAGCGCAGATGCACATTGACAAAAGTGCCCGCCTCAGCAGCCTTGTCGAAGGCATCTACAAATTCCGGACGACAGTCGGGATAGATGGTATGGTCGCCACCGTGATTCGCCATCATCACATACTTGAGTCCATTCGATTCAGCAATGCCGACGGCAATTGACAGCATGATGCCATTGCGGAATGGCACCACCGTCGATTTCATATTATCATCGGCATAATGACCTTCGGGAATCTCTTCCCCACCCTCTAGCAACGAACTCTTGAAATACGTCGTCATGAAGTCCAGCGGAATGGTGATATGCTTGATACCCAGTCGCTGGCAGTGCAGTCGGGCAAAAGGAATCTCCCGTGCATTATGCTTTGAACCATAGTCAAACGAGATGGCAAGGGCTATGCGCTCCTGTTCATCATATAATAAGGTGACAGAATCAACGCCACCGCTGAGGATTAATACACTATCTTTCATAATTACTTGTATTGTTTTAAAACGGCAATGATGTTCTCGATGAGTTCCGGTGTTGCGTATGGCTTCTTGGGGTGCATGCCGCGAACTACAGGACTGTCGTCATTCGAACATGCTGCAAACATAACAGCCAACAGCAGTATCGGAAACAAATTATATCTCTTCATAATTTCTACATTTCCATTGTTCTGCTGCAAAGATACGATTAAGTGAGCGAAAAACCAAGAAATTCTTGAGTTTTTCCGAACGTGAGTATCTTCGACCGAAGGTCAAAGAACGATTTATTTTTATTTATTACGGACATATCGTTCGGAACCTGTGTACTTTTTTTGTTTATTATCTTGTTATTTCGTTTATTTTGTTTATCTTTGCAGACAAATAGAGAGTGATTGCTTATGACACAGATAATTCTTAACGTCGAAAATGCAAGTCTTATCCCAAGCCTTAAAAAGATTTTGGGTGCGATAGAAGGGGTTACAATCAGTAAGCCCAAGAAGCGTTCGTACCGTGTTGATCCCTATGAGATAAGTCCTTCGGGCGATTCTTTCTTTGCCGACTCTCGTAATGTAAAAGCTGTAGAGGAAGATATAGCTAAGGCTCATCAGCCTGGGGCAAAATTCACGCGTCTTGAGAACAAAGAAGACATTACTGAATTTATCAATTCGCTGTAAGAAATGACTTACACTATACTGCTTTCTGAACAGGCCAAGAAAGAGATTGCCGCCATCAAAAAGAGTGGCGACAAACCCACCATCAAGAAAATCACAAATATGCTTTTGGAACTTCAGGAGCATCCCCGTACAGGCACTGGTCAGGTAGAGCACTTGAAGCACTATGTCTTTGAAGAAACATGGTCTCGTCGTATCAACAAACAATATCGCATGATTTACGAGATTCACGATGCTGAAGTCTATGTTGCTGTTATTTCCTTGCGTTCCCATTACGGCCAGAAGTAACCGAAGAATTTCTCCGCTTACCCAGGGAGGGAATTTATTTTTCTCCGTTAGTAACGAACGATATGTCCGTAATAAATAAAAATACTTCCGTATTAATGAATAACATGCCCTTATTGATGAATAAGGTACCTTTATTGATGAATAAGGTGCCCTTATTGCACCACCTTCAGTTTGTTTTTCGGACTTTTTCCTGCATCGAATCGTGAAGAATTCCATTAATGTCACTATTTCTTCATGACACAGAAGTGTCGGTTCTGATATTTTTTTACAAATTCATCTCTCCCAAATTGTTGAATTATAATCCACCAAGAAAAAGCTCCAATGCAATTCCATATCAGGTAAGGAACAAATAAAGAGTGCCATCTGGTCTTTAATTTCTTTAACCAAATGTCCATCTGAAAATAACGGAAGAACAAAAAGCTAGTGATAAGAAAAAAAAGGAGCAACGGCATCCTGGCCTATTTCATTAAGAATCAATAACTTGCTAAAATAGTTAGGAACGTTATCTTGGATAGGAATGCGTGAATGTGTCCAAACGATACACAACATCATTAGAAAAGAGAGAATTAATATTTTCTCTGATTTTTGTTCTTTAATTGAACCTTTTCGAACCTGTTTCATGGATGAAATAATCTTTTGTCTATTGGGAAATCTGGCTTTTCACACACTCGTCAACCAAGATCAGGTTAAGTCAAATGAAACAATTCCCGATGTCTATGTCATTTCTACAGACTTGTCGACAAATTCCTGTGCGTTTGTGCGTGCACAAACGCACAGGAATTTTCCCGAAGGTTAAATTCTTACTGCTGCCATACACATGAAGGCAAACATCATAATTATTGAATATTTTGTCTTCATACTCTTATTATTTGGGATAAATGAATGTCAATTGACAAATGATTTCACTTTGCCGTTCTCAATGAATACGCGGACAAAGCTATTGAACATATACTGTGTGGTGGTTCCGTCACTCTGTTTGCTTACTGGTTTCCCATAAATTAGCATGACCTCATCCTCCGTCATTCCACGCTGAAGACTCCCAGAACGAATGTTATCCCAATTAGTTACTTGTAACTGATGTTCCTTGATGAAATTAAAGAGGTTGTTTAGTTTTGCATCATTCAATCTTTCAAACTCACGAATAATGTCAGCATGTTTTGTTTTCTTCACTGGATCCAATTTGTCAAAATTAGAAAACATACTCTTTAGTCCTCCATGCATCTTAACGTCTTTGACAGTAAATACCAGTTGACCTTCTGTTACTTGCAACTGCAGGCGACAAGTATATGCGGGGTCTTCATCATCTTCTCGCCTCAAATTGTACACCATAGACAATCGCTCCTTACCAAAATCAATATCAACGATTTCTTCCTTGCCTTGCGGACCTTCATTAACGGCCCAAAGCATAGCATTCCCAAGAATCGTCTGACTTGGCAGAGAAAAGTCTTCAATTCCTGTCACAACACGCTTCTTTTCTACAACAGTAGAAGAATATTGTTTCTGAGCCATCAAGGGGAGAAGCGTATAGATAAATAAAAATAGTGATGTAATTCTTTTCATCGTCAATTATAAAAAAGAATCTCCCCCCTAGATAATCTCACAAGGGGGAGATGGATTAATCTTTATGCACCAATTAGAATGCGTAACCAACCTTCAGATTGATGAAGCCTGTAGTAAAGCTATTCTTGCTCCAAGCGTCATAAGCAACACCAACATTAAAGCGCGGAGTTACTTTCAAACCAGCGCCAATCTCCCAAGTGAAAGCGCCTTTCTTTGGATCAAAAGTGTAACCATAACCTCCGGCAAAGTTAGCATAGGCCTTTGAGTTGCCGAACAAAACAGGGGATTCAAAACGAACACCAGTCATGGCCTTCAGAGTGATTGACTCCTTAAAGTGCTTAGTATCTGCCTGTGCAGCAACCTTAATGATATCCCAACCAACATACTCGTGGAACATCTTATTCCAACGGAAGCCAAGATCCATACCTAAACCACCATTCTTGTAGTCACCAGTATAAGCACCAAGACCAAGGTCTACCCAGAAATTGTGAGCATCGCTATGTATGGTACGATTAGAGGTAACTAACTGTGCATTTGCAGAAACTGCAAATACTGCCATCAAAACAACAAATAAAATCTTTTTCATAATCTTTTTTTATTTAATGTAAAACAATTAATTTTTCGTATAGTTCTCAATAGCATCTGCTTGATTTTCGGCATTGTTGTTATGCCATGTACGAGCTTTCTTTGCCTCTATCAACTGGTTAACCCATTTTTCATCAGATGCAGAATATTTTGAATCGCCCAATGGATGCCAATTGACATATTTTGCAGGATAGCCACGAACAATGACGTCTACACCATAATCAGTAGCCTTACCCTTAGCGTCAATATGATTGCGAACATAATAAGTAGCACCGACTATAACATCTGCACCATCAGAAATTGCTGCATGGAAAGCAGCGTTTGCCTTGGCATCCCTCAAATCTTGCCAAGTAAGATCAGTGATCTTCTTTTCTTGAAACTGCCAGGAAGCCATATAGACTTTCAATTCCGTAGACAGCATCTTCATTTCTGCAACCATTGGACGCACAAAAACATCCTGTATAGGTTCCATAATACGTGACTGAGCTTGTTCAAACTGTACTTTTTGTGCAAACCCCATTACGCTGAAACCCAAAGCAATACCAATTAGTAATGTTTTTCTCATATTTGTATCATTTAAATTAAACATTAATCATGTTGCAAAGGTAAACGTTTCTCAACGAATATTAAACTATTTTGCGTATCGCAAATGATACACAATTGTATCATTATTTAGGCATACCTAACCATACGAAAAATGCCACCACTCTTCACAGAGTAGTGGCAACTAAATTAAATTTATTCACTAAAAATTCCTGAATAGGAATATGTCAATCTCATTTAGAGGGCGAACTTGTAACCCAGCGTGAAGCTGAATACAGAGTGACGACAATCATATTCTTTAATAGCCTTTGTTACACCGATGTTGTAACGAGCGTCCAAAACGAAGTTTGCATACTCATAAGACAGGCCTACAGGGATAGCAAAAGCAAATCCTTTAGCATCAGAAATCGTCACACTCTCAGTGTATGGCTTACTAGCTGATTCATCAGCAACAACAGCGGTGAGAGTACCATCATACTTTGCCTTCTTGGTTACCAGGAATCCAGGCTGAATACCTGCTTTAATTGCCAAGCCGGGAACTACATAGTACTGAGCCATGATGGGGATATTGATGTAGTCAAGTTTATTAGTAGCGTCACCTTTAAATTTAACTCCAACACGCTCTCCTTCTACCCAACGGTTAATATTAATTTCACCACTTTCTTTCGCACCCTGCTGAGAATAGAAGATACCTGCAGTAATACCAAAGTTTTCTGCAACACCATACTCTGCTTCAACGCCGGCAATGAAACCAGGACGAACCTTGGAGCCATCAATCTTAGTCATAGTGGCGATGTTCAAACCAACAGTTGGTTTCAGAGTAATCTGACCAACCTCATTCTGAGCGTTTGCTGTTACGGCTGCTACCATCATGGCAGCGATCATCATAATTTTCTTCATAATTCTTGCTTTTTAATTAATACAATAGATTTAACTCTAAATTTTTTGCAAAGGTAAACTTTTTGTAACGAACGTTAAAATATTTTGCGTATCGTAAATGATACACTATCGTATCATTATTCGGTCATGCCATTTTTTACTTCATCCGAAAGCTCCTCGAAGAAGTTATGATGCAGTACTTGTGAGATGCTGGTAAGCAGGGCTGTATCAATACTGTTTTTATCGAAAATACGATAAACTGCAGCTCGGGTACAATTCAATTTGCGAGCCAACCAACTGACGGTTCGCTCCTGACGTTGCAACTCTTCCTTAATCTTTTGACCAATGTTTACCATGTCACACGCTGTTTATTATTAAATAAGGTGTAACGAAAAAGGCGGGCCCATTCAATGCTTATCAATCATCTGGTAAACCGCCAAGCAAACCATGTACACAAACAAGCACGAACGGCCCACGCCCACAATGGGCATGAACCTAATCGTCTCATGTTCCTGCGTACGAATGATTTGGCGGTTATTCGATGATCTAGAACATGGACTATAAGTCCAATATCAAAATAAGTCATGGAACGAGAATCGCTATTCCGTCACATGCTGCAAAGGTAATTATAATTTCTGATTCTGCAATAAAAAGGAATATAAAAATCTACAACAAAATGCATAAAGCCTTATCTTAAGTATAAAAAAATACTGCTAATATCGGTATCAGCAGTGATTTTTATGCCTGAGAATTTTTGAATGTCGAGCTTTTGCTCTTCGAAGTCCTTGCGCAACTGTGCCATACTCTAGCCTGCTCCTTGCCTGCTCCTAGACTGCTCCTAGGCTGCTCCTAGGCTTACTCAACAGTATGGCTAGAGTATGGGAACGAGCCGTAATCTCTATGCCAACGAGCCGTAATCTCGTTGAGAGTGAGCCGTAATCTCGTGGGGGACGATCTAACGGGCTGTGGATTTCAGCTCTGGTAATGCAGGGAATTTGGAGTAGGAGTCATAATAAATTTCTTAGTTTCTCTTGTCTCTGTTCCATTATTTTTGTACCTTTGCATTCGTTTTCAACAATAAACAGTATGTACAAACCAAATTTCAACCAGCGCAAGGCACTCCGCTTCCGCCAGTTTACGAGGAAGCGCTATGCACTCTTTGCCTGTTTGGGACGCGTGGTTACCATCGGTGTACTGAGCGTAGCAACGGTAAAAGCCGCTGCCGTCACCACCACCGACGAAGCTACCACCGTGGTTAGCGATTCCGTCGCTGACACCACCCAAACCGACAAGGAAGCGACCCTGCAGGACGTAGAGGTCACGGGATCGCGCGCACCGCTTGCATTGGGGCAAGCAGCGAGAATGGTCACTGTACTGAGCCGCGAGGAAATTCAGGCGGCGCCAGTACAAAGTATTAACGATTTGCTGAAGTATGCAGCAGGCGTCGATGTCCGTCAGCGCGGACCAATTGGAGCACAGACCGACATCGGCATACGGGGCAGCACCAGCGAGCAAATCACAATCCTGCTGAACGGCATCAACATCTGCGACCCACAAACAGGGCACAACGCATTCGACCTGCCATGCGACATCAGCGACATTGAGCGCATAGAAGTGCTGGAGGGTCCTGCAGGACGCGCCTATGGTACCTCGTCGTTGGTGGGAGCGATTAATATCGTAAGCCGCACCTCGACCCCCTCCAAAAAGAGGGGAAGTACAGCTGGGGTAAGACTGGAGGGCGGTTCGTTTGGCTACCTGTCGGCTGCAGGGCGCATCAATGCTCAATTGTCAACACTCAATTCTCAATTGTCAATTAATTATACCCGAAACGACGGTTATAGTCGTTCGAAGGCAGGGAATCTGAATAGCGACTACAACAGTTTCAAAGCTTTCTATCAAGGAAGCACCACGTTCAATTCGCAATCTTCAATCCTGAAATTTCATTTAGGTCTCAGTACCAAGGGCTTCGGTTCAAACACGTTCTATAGTGCGAAGTTCGACGAGCAATACGAAAAGACGACTAAAATATATTCCGCTGTGCAAGGCGAGATAACCACCGGTAGGTTCCACATCCGACCTGCTATCTATTGGAATCGCTCGCACGACCGATTCGAACTGATACGCGGCACGGAAGAAAAAGTGCCCTTCAACTATCACCGCACCGACGTCTTCGGCATCAATCTCAATTCTTACTTTGACTGGCAACTGGGGCGCACTGCTGTGGGTGCCGAGTTCCGCAACGAAGACATTGTCAGCACCAATCTGGGCGAACCACTCTCCAACCCCTTCAGCCATTACAAGGTAGGACTGAACCGATCGAATCTCTCGTTCCACCTTGAGCATAATATCCTGTTGCGACGCTTCACACTCTCAGCTGGATTCATTGCCATCAAGAATACATGGAACCAAATGCCATTCAAACTCTATCCCGGCATTGACATGAGCTATCGTATCGGTGCGCACTGGAAACTCTATGCTTCCTATAATTCGTCGCTACGAATGCCGTCGTTCACCGAACTCTATTACAGCGTTGGCGGTCATAAGGCAGACAAATACCTGAAACCGGAGGAGCTGCATGCCTTCGAAACCGGCGCCAAATACGGCAGTGCCCATTTCAGTGCTTCAGCCAGTCTGTTTTATCACCATGCCCGCAACATGATTGACTGGGTGATGGACACCAGAGAGCAGGATCCCATTTGGCAAAGCGTGAACCATACCAAGGTCAACACCTTCGGACAAGAAATTTCGGTTAATGGTCAATTGTCAATGGTCAATGTTCACTTAGCCTACTGTCATCTGCATCAGCAGAAGCAAGAGGCCGACTACCTGCAGTCGCAGTACTCGCTGGAATACCTGCGCCACAAACTGACGGCATCCTTGCAACTGAATCTGACCACTCAACTGCAACTCTTGCTGAAGTATCGCTACCAAGACCGCATGGGGTCATACACCGACACGGAAGGAAAAACGCGCAACTACCACCCCTATTCAGTGGTAGATGCACGTCTATCGTGGAATAGTCACACCTTATCTATATATATAGAAGGTAACAATCTGACCAGTCACCGCTATGTGGACTACGGCAATGTGCCGCAGGCCGGACTCTGGGTAATGGCTGGCATGAAATGGCACTTCGGCCTTTAAGCCAGACAGAAGTCGAGGTCGGCGGTAATCTGCTCACGGTCTAAATGCTGACCGATAAAGACGAGTTTCTGCATGCGGTCGCCATACTGTTCGTCCCAGTCTTTCTGCAACTGGGGGTTCGTGGCCATCATGTTCTGAAGCTCGTCTTTCGGCATTGTGGCATACCACTGACCGGCATCGCGCAACGATACCTGGCGGCCTGCCTGTTCGAAGACGTAGCAGATGTCCTCCTCGCCCTTGAAATAACAGATACCCTTGGCACGGATAATGCTCTTAGGCCACTTGCGGGCTACAAACTCGTCGAACAAACCGAGATTCAGCGGACGACGGGCATAATAAACAAAAGTGCCGATGCCGTATTCTTCTGCCTCGCCCTCGTCGTGATGGTGGTGGTGATGCCCCCCCTCCTTCTCCCCCGAGGGGGAGTGATCGTGGTGGTGATGGTGATGGGATTCTTCGTCGTCATCGTCATCATCGTCGTCATCATCGTGGTGGTTCTCTATCTCCTGAATCCAAGTTGCCGAAGTGGCTACTTCGTCAAAGTTGAATTTCTCGGTATATACCAATTTGTCGAGGTCAACATCACAATAGTCGCACTCAATGATGTCTGCCTTCGGCTGCAGCGTACGGATAATCTGACGCACCTGAGCCAACTCGTCCTTGGTCACCTCAGAAGCCTTATTCAGCAGAATCGTATTACAGAACTCAATCTGCTGAATCACCAGATTCTCAATATCTTCCTCGTCAATATTCTGACGCAACAAGTCGTGACCGCTCTTGAACTCATCACGCATGCGCAGTGCATCAACCACCGTCACAATGCTATCCAACTGCAAATAGCCGTCCTTGATATACTCAGGTCCCAGCGATGGAATGCTCACAATGGTCTGGGCTATCGGACCGGGTTCGCAAATGCCACTGGCCTCAATGACGATATAGTCGAAACGGTGCATTGCCAGTATCTCCTGCAACTGTTTCACGAGGTCCATCTTCAGCGTACAGCAGATGCAGCCATTCTGAAGAGCCACCAGCGAGTCGTCCTGCTGACCCACTACTCCACCCTTTTCTATCAGGTCGGCATCGATGTTTACCTCACCGATATCATTGACTATGACGGCAAACTTAATGCCCTTCTTATTCTGCAGTATGCGGTTCAGAAGTGTCGTCTTACCGCTGCCTAAATAACCCGTAAGCAGCAGGACGGGAATGTTCTTGATACTCATATCTTTTTTCCATTAATTTGTACTTGCGGCTGCAAAGGTACTCATTTTCTCCGATTTTTGTCAACTCCGTTTTACATTATTAATAATACTTCGCAAAAAAGTATTAAATGTTAATGGCCGTGTATTCATTATTCGACGTTTTTTCGTACCTTTGTGCATTGAAAAAGATAGATAACGAAATAAATATTAATTCATTAAATTGTAAATTACATCATGACTATCAATGAAATGAACTTTGCCGGTAAGAAGGCAATCGTACGTGTAGATTTCAACGTACCCCTGGATGAGAACGGAAACATCACTGACGACACTCGTATCCGTGGTGCCCTGCCCACACTGAAGAAGATTCTGGCTGACGGTGGTGCCACCATCATCATGTCGCACATGGGTAAGCCCAAAGGAAAGGTTGACATGAAGAAGTCACTGGGTCAGATTCGCGCTGCTGTTGAAAAGGCACTCGGTGTACCCGTTGCTTTTGCTCCCGACTGCGCTAAGGCTCAGGAGCAGGCTGCTGCCCTGAAGATGGGCGAGGCTCTGCTGCTCGAGAACCTCCGTTTCTATCCTGAGGAGGAAGGCAAGCCCGTTGGCATTGACAAGGCCGATCCCGCTTACGACGAGGCTAAGAAGGCCATGAAGGCCAGCCAGAAGGAGTTTGCCAAGACACTGGCTTCTTATGCTGACTGCTACGTGATGGATGCCTTCGGTACTGCTCACCGCAAGCACGCTTCTACTGCCGTTATCGCCGACTACTTCGACGCTGACAACAAGATGCTAGGTCTGCTGATGGAGAAAGAGGTTCAGGCTGTTGACGCCGTTCTCTCTAACATCAAGCGTCCTTTCGTTGCCATCATGGGTGGTTCTAAGGTTTCTTCTAAGATTGGTATCATTGAGAACCTGCTCGGCAAGGTTGACAAGCTCATCCTCTGCGGTGGTATGACTTACACCTTCGCCAAGGCTCACAACGGTGAGATTGGTAACTCTATCGTTGAGCTCGATAAGCTGGACGTAGCTCTCGGTGTTGAGGAGCTGGCTAAGAAGAACGGTGTAGAACTCGTTCTGGGCAGCGACTGCACAGCTACCAACGGTCTCGACTTCGACACGATGACTGTTAAGCCAGGTTCTGAGATTATCACCTGCCCTGCCAACAATGTTCCCGCTGGTTTCGAGGGTGTTGACGCCGGTCCTGCTTCTCAGGAGGACTTCCGCAAGGCTATCGCTGGTGCTAAGACCATTCTGTGGAACGGTCCTGCCGGTGTATTCGAGTGCGATGACTTCACCGCTGGTTCACGTGCTATCGGCGAGGCTATCGCTCAGGCTACTGCCGAGGGTGCATTCTCTCTGATTGGCGGTGGCGACTCTGTAGCTTGTGTCAATAAGTTCGGTCTGGCCGATAAGGTTTCTTACATCTCTACTGGTGGCGGTGCTCTGCTCGAGGCCATCGAGGGTAAGGTTCTCCCAGGTGTTGCTGCTATCAAGGGCGAGTAATCCCATTGATAACATACATAACAGAAGACGGACAACTTTTATCGGTTGTCCGTCTTTTTATTTTGTCGCTGTCTGACAGCTTCAAACATCAGAATGGCTGCACTGACACTGACATTGAGTGAGTCAATCTGTCCGAGCATCGGAATACGGATATGGGCATCAGCCGCCCGGCGCCACAGGTCGGTGAGTCCGTCATGTTCGGTACCCATCACTATCGCTGTGCCACAGGTCATGTCGGTATCGTAATAAAGATGGGAATCCTGCAGTTGCGCAGTAAGAATCTTAATGTTACGCTGCTTCAGGAACGAGATACAGGTCTCTGACGAACATGCCACACATGGAACGGAAAAAGCTGCACCGACAGAAGAACGGATTAAATTGGGGTTATAGAGGTCGGTCAGCGGGTCGCACACGACAACAGCATCTACCCCTGAAGCATCTGCAGAACGAAGGATGGCACCCAGATTGCCTGGTTTCTCTACACTCTCCAAGACCACTATCAGCGGATGACTGCTAAGCGTCAGGTCGTCGAGAGAGAGATGCTTTGTCTTCACTTCGGCAATCACCCCTTCCGTGCTGCCACGGTAAGCCACTTTCTCATACACTTCACGCGACACTTCAAAGCAACGGGCATGTTGGGGAACTTGGAAGTCAGGAAGCAGCGACGGACAATAGAACACCGTATCCACCTCATAGCCCGCATGCAGACAATGAGCCATCTCCTGCTGTCCCTCTACCACAAACAGACCAGTCTTCCTACGCTCTGACGACTTCTGTTGTAACACCAGCAGTTGCTTAATCTTTGGATTCTGTAAACTTGTAATCGTTTCTGTCATGGGGACAAAGGTACTACTTTTTTTGACTACCTACAACGATTACGTTAAATATTTCTTAATTATTGAACCAAGATGTGCAAAATCTTACTATCTTTGCAACACGATAAACTATTAAAACTAATTATTATGAGCAAGAAATTCGTTATTGGAGACCGTACGAAAGATGAGTACATCTCAGTTCTCGACACCGAGAAAAAGAAGTTGGAGTTTACTAACCATATCGGCTCTGCCAAGGAGTTCCACGGCTTCGAGGAGACCAAAGCCATCCTGAAGAAACTGCAGGAGGAAACTGGTGGTTATCTGGAAGACTTGCAGGTCTATATCAAAGACGAAGACGGCAAGGCACACCGCCCTGACGAGCGCGACATGATGCCTTGGTAATAGGCAGAACGACGAACAACAAAAGCCAGCTTTGCAGCTGGCTTTTATTGTGATAAACCGAGTGTTTGGCGGGAGAACCGCCAAACACATTTTTAGTCTTCGTCCTTGATTTCAGCCTCGTGCTCCTTGATGAGCTGCTGCTGGATATCGTTGGGAACAAGTTCGTAGCTTGAGAAACTGGTTGAGAACGATGCACGTCCACCAGTTAATGAACTCAATGCAATAGAGTAACTTGCCAACTCCTTCAAAGGAATCTTAGCCGTCAACTTCTGATAGCCAGCCTCGCTGTCCATACCCATGATGATGGCACGGCGTCCCTGCAGGTCACTCATCACATCACCCATGTAATCGGCAGGAACGAGTACTTCCAAATCGTAGATAGGCTCCAGCACCTTTGGACCTGCCTCCTTGAAGGCAGCAGAGAAGGCGTTGCGTGCAGCCAGCATGAACGAGAGTTCGTTAGAGTCAACCGGGTGCATCTTACCGTCATATACGATAACACGTACGTCGCGGGCATACGAACCAGTCAGAGGTCCCTGCTCCATACGCTCCATCACACCCTTCAGGATTGCAGGCATGAAGCGCATATCGATGGCACCACCAACAACAGAGTTGATGAATACGAGCTTGCCGCCCCACTCCAAGTCTTTCTCTTCCTTCGACTTGATGTTCATCTTGAACTCCTGACCATTGATGGTGAAGCTGGTTGGATCAGGCATACCGTCGGTATAAGGCTCCACAATCAGGTGAACTTCACCGAACTGTCCTGCACCACCCGACTGTTTCTTATGACGATAGTCGGCACGCGCCATCTTGGTGATAGTCTCACGATAAGGAATCTTTGGCTCCTGATATTCTATCTGAATCTTCTCGTTGTTCTCCATACGCCACTTCAACGTACGCAGGTGGAACTCACCCTGACCGTGAACGATAATCTGGCGCAGCTCCTTAGACTGCTCAACCACCCATGTCGGGTCTTCCTGACGCATGCGCTGCAGGGCTGCCATCATCTTCTCGGTCTCAGCCTCGTTGACAGCCTTGATGGCACGTGAGAACTTAGAGTTAGGATACTTGATGAAGTCGAACTTATTCTCTACATCTTTAGCATTCAAAGTATTGCCTGTCTTCACATCCTTCAGTTTCACGGTACAGCCGATGTCACCGGCTACCAACTGATCAACCTGAATACGGTTGGCGCCTGCACAGGCATAGATAGTTCCGATGCGCTCCTTTGAGCCACGATCGGCATTGGTCAGGTCGTCGCCACTCTTTACGACACCACTCATCACCTTGAAGTACTGAACCTCACCGATATGGGGCTCAACACCTGTCTTGAAGAAATAGAGCGATGTGGGAGCGCTGGCGTCAGCAGGAACATCCTTGCCGGCAGCATTCTTGATAACTGGCATCTCGCTGACAAAAGGCACAACGTTGCCCAGGAACTCCATCAGACGGCGTACACCCATGTCACGTCCTGCACATACGCAGAAGACGGGGAAGATAGAGCGGGTTACCAAACCCTTGCGGATACCTTCACGCATCTCGTCCTCGCTGAGGTCTTCACTCTCGAAGAATTTCTCCATCAGTGTGTCATCACCTGCTGCGGCAGCCTCAACAAGAGCAGCTTTCCACTCCTTGGCCTTAGCCAGTTGGTCGGCAGGAATGTCCTCGATGATAGGAGCACCACCCTCGGGCTTCCATGAATATTTCTTCATCAGCAATACGTCGATAACGCTGTTGAAACCGGCACCGGTCTGGATAGGATACTGTACGGGAACGCAGTTGTTGCCATACACTTCCTTCAACTGAGCCAGAATCTGGTCGTAATCGCAATTGTCACGATCCAACTGGTTCACCAGGAAGATAACAGGTTTCTTCAGTTTCTCTGTATTGCGGAAAGCATTCATCGTACCCACCTCAGGACCATACTGTCCATTGACGAGGATGACGGCCTGGTCGGTCACGTTCATGGCAGTGATAGAACCACCTACGAAGTCATCACTACCTGGGCAGTCGATGATGTTCAGCTTTTTGTTATTCCACTCTACATGAAAAACAGTAGAGAACACCGAGTAGCCATATTCCTGTTCAACAGGGAAATAATCGCTCATGGTGTTCTTACTCTCTACGGCGCCGCGACGTTTGATGATACCGGCTTCGTAAACCATTGATTCGGCAAGAGTCGTCTTGCCGCTACCCGCACTGCCAATGAGTGCAATGTTTTTGATCTCGTTTGTTTGATAAACTTTCATATCGGTTATGTTCTAGGTTTAATAATTTCTATAAGCGAAGCCAAATTTAGGCATTTTCACGCAAAAAACAACAAAAACCTTTCAAATATTAAACTTTATTAGTACTTTTGTGGGAAAAATGTAAGCGAATGGCTGGTCTTTACATACATATCCCGTTCTGTAAGAGCCGTTGCATCTACTGCGCCTTCTATTCGACCACCGATTCCAGATGGCAGCAGAGGTATGTTGATGCGGTGTGTAGGGAGATGGAACTTAGAAGTGAAAAACGAGAAGTGAAAAGTGAAAAGTTCAAGACCATCTATGTGGGAGGTGGCACCCCCAGCCAGTTAACAACGAAGCAACTGGGTCAGCTATTCCTATATATTAATAAGGTGTATGATAACCAAGCACAGGAAGTGACTATTGAGATGAATCCCGACGATGTGACAGAAGCGTATGCGGAGGCATTGCCCCTACTGGGCATCAACCGCGTGAGCATGGGTGCCCAGACTTTTGACAATCAACGGCTTAGCTTCCTGCACCGCCGCCATACAGCCAGCCAGGTATCAATGGCGGTTCAGCATCTACGGAATGCCGGCATCTGTAACATCAGTATCGACCTGATATACGGTTTTCCCCATGAGACGCTCGCCGATTGGGCGAACGACATTGAGGCTGCTCTGGCTCTCAATGTCGAGCATATCTCCGCTTACTGCCTGTCCATCGAGGAGGGAACGCCGCTTCACAAATGGACGACCGACAATGGCGAATGGACCATGGATGAAGAACTGGAGCGAAAGATGTATGAACTGCTGATAGACAAGTTGGCTGCTGCCGGCTACGAGCACTATGAGATATCTAATTTTGCAAGACCAGGTTTCCGTTCTCGCCATAACAGCAGTTATTGGCAGAATGTGCCGTATATCGGGATAGGAGCAGCAGCCCACAGCTACGACGGCAAGAGCCGCAGTTGGAATGTCAGCGACCTCAAGACCTACATGGAGGCTATTGAGCGGAGCGAACGACCCTATGAAGAGGAGCTGATTGATGACGACACCCACTATAACGACTGCATCACCACTGCCCTGCGCACTTGCGAGGGACTCGACCTCACCACGCTCTCTGCCGTCCATCGCCAATACTGCGAAAAAGAGGCACAGCGTTTCATCGACGGCAAACTGCTCCGACGTGAAGGCGACAGGTTGATACTGACCCGCCAAGGGCTCTTCGTCAGCGATTATGTAATGAGTTCACTAATATATATATAATAAGGTATGAAAAAACAATTGCTTATGACAATGGCAACCGTATTGCTGTCCACCAGTGCTTCTGCACAAGGTATCCAATACCCAAAGGCCGACAAAGACGGCACCGTAGATAACTATTTCGGCACCGAAGTGGCAGACCCCTACCGATGGTTGGAGGACGACACAAGCGCTAAGACGTCAGCATGGGTTGAAGCCGAAAACAAAATCACCAATGCCTATCTCTCAAAAATACCCTTCCGGCAGAAACTGCTGAAACGACTGACTGAAGTGGCTAACTACGAGAAGTTGTCGGCACCTCGCAAGCACCACGGACGCTGGTATTTCTATAAGAACGACGGTCTGCAGAACCAGTATGTGATGTACGTCATGGACCAGTTGGGAGGTACGCCTCGCATCTTCCTCGACCCGAACAAACTGAGCACCGACGGTACGGTAGCACTCCAGGGAGTCTATTTCTCTAACAACGGGAAATATGCCGCCTATACCATATCACGCTCTGGCAGCGACTGGCAGGAGTTCTATGTCATCGACCTCAAGACGGGGCAGCTCACCACCGACCACATCGAGTGGGCCAAGTTCTCGGGTGCTGCATGGCAGGGCGACGGTTTCTATTATTCTGCCTACGATGCCCCCACACAGGGAAAGGAGTTTTCGAATGTCAACGAGGGAATGAAGATTTACTATCACAAGATAGGAACCCCACAGTCGGACGACGTACTGTTCTACCAGAATCCGGCACAGCCCAAACGTTTCTACACCGTTTCAGTCAACGAGGAAGAAACCATGATGTTCCTCTATGAAGACGGAGCCGGTGCTGGCAATACGCTCTTCGTGCGTGATTTGCGCAAGCCCAACTCACAATTCATCCAGATGACTGCCGATATGGACTATCGATATACGCCTCTTTATACGGAGGGCGAAAAGATTTACCTGTTTACTAATTACGGTGCTCCCCGCAACCGCATCATGACAGCCGACATTAACCGCCCGGGCATCAACGACTGGCAGGAACTGATAGCCGAGCAGCAGAATGTGCTGAACAATGCCGACGTCATCAACCGCCAACTTATCCTCACCTATAGTCAGGATGCTTCTGACCACGCCTATCTCTATGGTCTCGACGGCAGACAGATACGAGAAGTAAAACTGCCATCAGTCGGCAGTGTGGGCTTTACGGGCGATGAACGCGAGCCAGAGTGTTTCTACACCTTCACGTCATTTACCGTACCAGGCACCATCTACCGTTATGACTTGGCGACGGGCGAAAGCACGCTCTATGCAAAGCCCAACGTCAAATTCCAACAGGAGGACTACACCTCCGAGCAAGTGTTCTTCCAGAGCAAGGACGGTACCCGCATCCCCATGTTCCTTACTTACAAGAAAAACGTCAAGTCACCACGCCCCGTCTATCTGTATGGCTATGGTGGTTTCAATATTGCACTCGTGCCCTCCTTCTCAGCCAACCGCATTCCCTTCCTCGAACAGGGTGGCATCTATGCTCAGGTAACACTCCGAGGCGGTAGCGAATACGGAGAGGAATGGCATCTGGCAGGAACAAAGATGCAGAAACAGAACGTGTTTGACGACTTCATCGCAGCAGCAGAATGGCTCATCCACGAAGGCTATACCACCAACGAAAAGATTGCCATCGTAGGCGGTTCCAATGGTGGTCTGCTTGTCGGAGCCTGCATGACACAGCGCCCCGACCTCTTCCGCGTTGCCATTCCTCAAGTAGGTGTCATGGATATGTTACGCTATCATAAATTCACTATCGGTTGGAACTGGGCATCAGACTATGGCACCAGTGAGGACTCACGCGAGATGTTCGAATATCTGCGCGGCTATTCCCCCCTCCACAATCTGAAGCCGGGCACCTCCTACCCTGCAACCCTCGTCACCACAGCCGACCATGACGACCGTGTGGTTCCTGCTCATTCGTTCAAATTTGCTGCCACCCTACAGGAATGCCACAAGGGTACCAATCCCGTTCTCATTCGCATCGACACAAAGGCCGGTCACGGTGGCGGCAAGCCTTTGGCAAAGATCTTAGAGGAACAGGCCGATATCTATAGCTTCATCCTCTACAACATGGGCATCAAATTCAAGTAATCATCAAGTAATAAAAAGGAATGGGGCTGTCCGATGCGACAGCCCCATTTCTTTGTTCATGATTGAGATTATCCGTTATTTCGCGTAAGCTACTGAACGGGTTTCACGGATAACGGTTATCTTCACCTGACCAGGATAAGTCATCTCATTCTGAATCTTTGTTGCAATCTCACCGCTGAGTGCCTCGGTCTCGGCATCATCCATCTTGTCGGCTCCCACAATAACACGGAGCTCACGACCAGCCTGAATGGCATAAGTCTTGGTAACACCGGGATAGCTCATGGCAATGGCCTCAAGGTCGTTCAGACGTTTGATGTAAGCCTCAACGATTTCACGACGGGCACCGGGACGGGCACCACTGATGGCATCACAAATCTGAACGATAGGAGCCAACAACGTCTGCATCTCCATTTCATCGTGGTGAGCACCAATGGCATTGCAGATATCGGGCTTCTCCTTGAATTTCTCAGCAATCTTAGCACCGTAAATAGCGTGTGGATCTTCAGTATCCTCGTCGGGCACCTTACCGATATCATGCAACAGTCCGGCACGCTTAGCCTTCTTGGGGTTCAAACCGAGTTCAGCAGCCATCACAGCACAGAGGTTTGCTGTCTCACGGGCGTGTTGCAACAGGTTCTGACCATAAGAAGAACGATACTTCATCTTACCGATAATACGTATCAGCTCTGGATGCAAACCATGAATACCGAGGTCGATGGCAGTACGTTTACCCGTCTCTATCACCTCGTTCTCCAACTGTTTCTTCACCTTAGCCACCACTTCCTCAATACGGGCAGGATGGATACGGCCATCGCTCACCAACTGGTGGAGCGCAAGACGACAGGTTTCACGACGGATGGGGTCGAAAGCTGAGATGACAATAGCCTCGGGGGTATCGTCAACGACAATCTCAACACCACAGGCTGCCTCCAACGCACGGATGTTACGTCCTTCACGTCCGATGATACGACCTTTTACATCGTCATTATCAATGTGGAAGACACTGACAGAATTCTCGATGGCTGTTTCAGTGGCTACACGCTGAATGGTCTGGATGACGATTTTCTTCGCCTGGGCATTGGCATTAAGCTTAGCCTCATCCATGATTTCGTTGATGTAGCTGGCTGCGTCAGTCTTTGCCTCGTCCTTCATGGCTTCCACCAGACGGGCCTTGGCCTCTTCAGCACTCAAGCCTGAGAGTTCTTCGAGCTTTGTACGCTCCTGCAACTGCATCTTCTCAAGTTCTTCATTCTTGAGGGCCAGCATCTTCTTCTCATTGTCAATACGATTCTGCTGGTTGTCGAGTTCGTTCTTGCGACGTCCCAACTCCTCCTGACGCTGATTCAATGAGATTTCACGCTGCTTCAAGCGGTTCTCGTTCTGCTGGATGTGCTGGTTGCGCTGTTGCACTTCCTTCTCCAGCTCGCTCTTTTTGTTCAGGAATTTCTCCTTCACTTCCAAGAGTTTCTTCTCTTTGATTACCTCAGCCTCTTTTTGGGCTGCACTCACCATTTCATTATATTTTCCCTTGATGACGAAGCGGAAAATCAAAAAGCCACACACGCCACCCAGTACCAGGGCAGCCACTATGGCAATAATAGCAACAATAATGTTCATAAATAATCTAATATATATTGAGTTAATGTTCTCATTTCGTCAGCGTGACGTACCCAGCGCCTCTTCTATCTCCTTCGTGAGGCGGGCAAGAACATTATCATAGGGGGCAGTATCATTGTGCGAACGCTCCTTCTCATACAATAGCGCGATGTCGACGAGCGTCATCAACGATATGATATGCTCTGTCTTACGCCCTTTGTATGCCTGAGCGTAAGCATTGTAGCGATCGGTAATAAGTTTGGCTGCATTACGATAGAACTCTTCGTCCTCTCGGTTGATCTTGACTTCGATTTCCTCGTCATAGACGTGCAACCTGATATTTAGTTTACTTTGATCTACCATGTTACTAACTGTCCCTATTGCTGTTCTTCGTCACTGAGGATTGCAATACACTTGTTCACATCACGTATCAGCTTCGACAATCTTTCCTTGGCGCCATCCAGGTCACCATCGGTTATTTCAATCATCTTAGCCATTTTTAGTGAGTTATAGTCATTCTGCCCCTGTTCCAACTTAGCCTGCAGTTGTTTGATGTCCTGCTCGTTCTTTTCAATCATCGAATAAAGTTCCTGATTCTCCTTTTCCAGTTCCTGAAATCGGAGTATCATTTGCCTGATTCGGGTTTCGAAGGCGGCTATCGTTTTTTCATTAGGCGTCATAACTTCTCGTTTTCTTCACAAAGGTAGTATATTTTTTGTTATATCCTTTCCTTTAAGTAAAGATTTAACGTTTTTTATTTCGAATCGGCATCAGCCGGCCGTTTTTCTTTCTTGGCAAGCATGACTACCCGGTAAACAAAATCGGTGACCCACTGCTGGGTAAAACCCAGTTTCTGGTCATACTGACGAATGTCCACTACAGTCTTCATCACACCGGCATCCGAGAAGTCGTTCTTATTGAAGATATCATTCACCGTTTTCTCTGTCATCGAACGGATAGCGCTCTTGAAGAAACTGGGCAGACGAAGTTTGAATTTCATCAGATTGCCCGTCAACATCATCAGGTCCTGAGAGAAAGCTGAGAACTGAATCATATACGTCTGAACATCCTGTGGCTTCTTGCAACGCTTGCGGATGCTCTGGTCGATTTCCTTGGTAAAGTCATCACTCATACCGTAAATTTCCTTCAGCATCTTCTTACAGCGTGACTTCTCTGCCATACCGAGTTTATTGTTCTGCGTGGGTACATGAAGTGTTGCCTTGAATACTCGCAGGTCAGGCAACGCTGCCAGATTAGTAATACCCAAGTCAGAGGCCATCACAGCCTGAAAATATACGCGGATAAGGGTCATGAAATCCTCCATGCCTCCCACTTTCTGTTGTTCTTCGTCGCCCTTGCGACCGAATAGTTTTGATAAGAATCCCATAATATATTGAATTAAACGGTGCAAAGTTACAAAATAATTGATAATTGACAATTGATAATTGATAATTATTTTCTATCTTTGCAGCGAAAATCAAATAAAAAACGATTATTATGAAAGGAATTGTATTGGCAGGAGGCAGTGGGACACGCCTCTACCCCATCACAAAAGGAATCTCAAAGCAGTTGATTCCTATCTTCGACAAACCGATGATCTACTACCCCATCTCGGCATTGATGCTGGCAGGTATCCGTGAAATCCTGATTATCTCGACACCTTATGACCTGCCTGGTTTCAAGCGACTGCTTGGCGATGGTTCCGAACTGGGTGTACACTTTGAATATGCTGAGCAGCCATCACCCGACGGACTGGCTCAGGCTTTCATCATCGGTGAGAAATTCATAGGCAACGATTGTGCTTGTCTCGTATTGGGCGACAACATCTTCTATGGCAGTGGTTTTACAGGACTCTTGAAGCAAAGTGTGGAGAATGCCGAGAAACACGGACAGGCTACCGTCTTCGGCTATTATGTCAACGACCCAGAGCGTTATGGCGTGGCTGAATTTGATGCCGAAGGCAACTGTCTGAGTATCGAGGAGAAACCCGCTAAGCCCAAATCCAACTATGCAGTAGTAGGATTGTATTTCTATCCCAACAGCGTGGTAGAGATAGCCAAGAACATCAAACCGTCTGCCCGTGGAGAACTGGAGATTACCACCGTCAACCAAGAATATCTGAAACAGAAGAATCTTAAGGTGCAGACCCTGCAACGCGGTTTTGCATGGCTCGACACCGGTACCCACGACTCTTTGTCGGAGGCAAGTACCTTTATCGAAGTCATTGAAAAGCGCCAAGGTCTGAAGGTGGCCTGTCTGGAGGAGATTGCCTTCAAACGAGGCTGGATTACCAAAGAGCAACTGCGGAAAGTGGCAGAACCGATGGCAAAAAACGACTACGGAAAATATCTTTTGCAGTTAGCACAATAATCGACAGAAGAGCAGCCGCGAGCTGCTCTTTTTACTTCCCCAAACTGCTTCTTGGGCATTTTTCTTCCAAAATATTTGGCAGAAAGAATTATTTTATTTATTTTTGCACTTGAAATAATAATAATTGTTAATAACCAAAAACAAATTGCCTATCGATACAACTTCTACTTCAATTAAAACAATTTGAGTATGAAGACATATGCAAACCGCACTGACGAGGAGTTGGCTCTTCTCTACACAGCGGGTGACAACAAGGCTTTTGATGAGTTATTAGCCAGAAACCAACAAAAGGTGTTCAACTATATCCACTTCGTAGTTCGTGACTATGAAATGGCCAATGACATCTTTCAGGATACCTTCATCAAAGCTATCGTAAAACTGCAGGAAGGCAAGTATGCTGATTCCGGTAAGTTCTCTTATTGGCTGACCCGTATCGCTCACAACATCATCATCGACAAGTTCCGTCGCAATAAGAGTGAGCATATTATTGAGCCCAATGCCGACAATGACTTGAACAGTCTCAGTAACGATACGCTGAGAGAAGGCAACCGCGAGAACGAGTATGTGAACACTCAAATCATGGACGACGTCCGCCGTATGATGGACACACTCCCCGCCAATCAACGGGAAGTGGTCTATATGCGCTATTACCAAGAGCTGTCGTTCAAAGAGATTGCCGAGATCACAGGAGTCAGTATCAACACCTCACTTGGCCGAATGCGTTACGCACTCATCAATATGCGCCGCATGGCAAGACAACACCAGATACTCCTGGATATGGAGCTTTGATTAAAGGGCTCGTAAATCCTTGATAACTTGTTCGGGCTGTGCAGCCTTGAATACATAGCTGCCGCTGACCAGTACATCCACTCCTGCCTTCACCAGACGGGGAGCCGTTTCTTCCTGCACGCCACCGTCAACTTCTATCAGGGTGTTACATCCTCTTTCGTCAATCATACGGCGAAGACGCTGTACCTTCAGGATGGTATTCTCAATGAACTTCTGTCCACCGAAGCCGGGATTGACACTCATCAGCAATACCATATCCACATCTGTCAGGATATCTTCAAGCAGCGAAACTGGCGAAGAAGGATTCAACGTCACTCCCGCTTTCATCCCTGCATCGTGAATCTCCTGAACAGTACGATGCAAATGGTCACATGCCTCGTAATGCACATTCATCATCATGGCGCCCAACTTAGCTGTCTGCTTGATATAACGCTCAGGATGAACGATCATGTAATGTACGTCCAAGGGTTTCTGACACTGTGAAGCCACAGCTTCCAAAACGGGGAAGCCGAACGAGATGTTTGGTACAAAGACACCATCCATCACGTCTAAGTGAAGCCAATCAGCCTCACTGCGATTAATCATTTCGATGTCGCGGTCGAGATGAAGGAAGTCGGCTGCGAGCAATGAAGGAGATACTTTCGTCATTGTTCTTTTCTTTTTAATTCAAACCTACCACCACATGGGTGCCATCTGATTGTTTAACTGTTCTATACATCCTTGCCATTTGCTTGATAAGCAGGATGGTTGACTCACGAGGCTGAATTAACTGTTCTTGAGTAGAAATTTGCATAGGCAACATATTTATTACGTTTCTACTTTTCAAACGGACAACCTTGTAAGTTTATTATATTATTAACAATATTTATTTTAAACAATATGCTTCTATATCCTTCATGCCGTTAAGGAAATCGCGAGCCGACATGCGTTTTTTGCCTGCCAACTGCAGTTCCTCAATAGCAAGCCATTCATCATGGGCAGCCACCATCAACGCCTTTTGCTGAACGACGATTGTCCCAAGAGGCTCTGTTACCGCCTGCCCGGTCTTGCGGGTCTTAAAGATTTTCAGTACCGTCTCCTTACCATCGGGGGCAACCATCGTTGTCCATGCACCAGGATAGGGACTCAGGCCACGCACGAAATCATACACTTGCTTGGCTGTTTTCGACCAGTCTATTTCACAAGTCTCCTTAAAAATCTTGGGAGCAGGATGAAGTGAAGGGTGAAGAGTGAAGAGTGAAGAGTCATCTTGTGAGACGGTTTCGGGACAACCTTCTGCTGCGATGATGCGGTCCAGGGTCTGCAGACAAATATCAGCACCCAAGTGCATCAGACCGTCATAGACATACTCAACATCTGCATCGTCGGGAATATCAAAGGGTAACTGCATGATGATACGACCGGTATCAATGTCATGGTCGAGGAAGAAAGTGGTTACTCCTGTCTTGGTCTCCCCATTGATAACTGCCCAGTTGATAGGAGCAGCTCCACGATACTGAGGCAGTAAGGCTGCATGAACATTGAAGGTTCCGTATTTCGGCATTCCCCATACAACTTCAGGTAACATGCGGAAAGCCACAACTACTTGCAGGTTGGCTTGATAGGAGCGCAACTGCTCTATAAAGTCAGGATCCTTCATTTTCTCAGGTTGAAGCACAGGCAACCCATGCTCCAAGCTATATTGTTTTACAGCTGAGGGCTGAAGCACACTACCATGCCGGCCTACTGGTTTATCCGGTTGTGTGACAACAGCCACTACGTTATACTCGTTCTCTACCAATGCTTTCAGGGTCTCCACGGCAAATTCGGGAGTTCCCATAAACACGATACGCAAATCTTCTTTCTTCATCGCTTTATTCTTGGCTTAAATCGTGCACCATCTTACGATAAGTGCTATACATGCGGTCACGGGAGATATAACCCTTCAGATGACGGTCAGCGTCTAACACAGGTAACCAGTCGGCATGTGTCCGTTCAAAGGTATGCATCACCTCTGTCATCGACGTTCCCTCATCCAACACTGCTGCAGGATTAGCCATCAACTGACTGGCTTTAAAGTGATGGTATAACTCTGTACGGAACACCACGTGACGTATCTTGACAATATTGATTTCGCCTAAAAGGATTCCAGCCGCATCCAATACCGGCAACACATTATGCCGGGAGCGACTGATCTTATGGACAATCTGTCCCAATTCCATATCAGGATCGACCCCCTGATAATCACGGTCAATCACCGAGTCAAGACTCATCAATGTCAACACCGCATGGTCGGTATGATGGGTTATCAACTTACCCTGACGGGCAAGGCGCATACCATAAATACTATGAGGCTCGAAGATGATAATGGTCAGATAGGCAAAAACTGACACTATCATCAAAGGCATGAACAAGTCATAACCACCCGTAATCTCAGCAATAAGGAAGATGCCTGTTAATGGAGCATGCATCACACCTGACATCACACCAGCCATACCCAGCAAAGCGAAATTCTTCTCTGGTACATAGACACCCACCTCATGGATGTTCCACAGACGGGAGAAGAGAAAGCCTGTAAAGCAACCGATAAACAACGAAGGTGCAAAGGTTCCGCCACAGCCACCGCCACCGTTAGTGGCACTGGTTGCAAAAACTTTCGTAAAGAGCACCAAAGCCAAATAGCCTATCAGGAACTCGTGATGACCATAGAACAGCGAGTTGTCCAGTATCTGATTCCAATCTGCCTCCGTCTTGCCATTCAACAGCAAGTTGATGGAGTGATAGCCCTCACCATAAAGTGACGGGAAAAGGAAGATGAGGGTGCTCAAAATCACGCCGCCTATCAGCAACCTGACGTATGGTTTGTCCTTAAAGCGGGCAAACATATCCTCACAGGCATTCATTGTCCGAATGAAGTATAGGCTCACCAGTCCACAGCAGATGCCCAACAAGATGGAGGCAGGCACCCGCTCAACAGTCCAATCTGACTCAAGATGGAAAGAAAACAGCGCTTCATTTCCACTTAAGATATAAGTAAAGCACGTTGCCGTAACACATGAGACGAGAATGGGGAGCAATGACGCCATCGTCAGGTCGATCATCAAGACCTCCAGCGTAAACACCAGACCTGCTATAGGAGCCTTAAAGATACCGGCAATGGCACCAGCGGCACCACATCCCACCAACGTCATCAGTGTCTTGCTGTCTAACCGGAACAATTGTCCCAGATTAGAACCGATAGCTGAACCGGTCAATACAATAGGAGCCTCGGCACCCACAGAACCGCCAAAGCCAATGGTGATAGCCGAGGCTATAACGCTCGACCATGTATTATGCGATTTCAAACGCGACTTCTTCGAAGAAATAGCATAGAGGATACGGGTAATACCATGTGAAATGTTATCCTTGACAATATATCTGACAAAAAGAGAAGTCAGGTAAATACCAATGACAGGATAAACCAGATAAAGCCAGTTGTAACTGGTAACTGAGAACTGACCAGTCAGCAAGGCAACAATCTGATTGATCATACCATGCAACACAAAAGCTGCAACAGCAGAAAACAGACCTACGAAGAAAGCCAGAACAAGTAGAAACATCCTGTCACTTACATGTTCCAACCGCCACTGATGCAGTCGCTGAATCCAAGCGGGTCTCTTATTTTCTATGTCTTGACTATTCATTTTGCAGGTACAAAGGTACAAATAAGTAAGATAAACACCAAATTAAATTGTCTTTTTCACCAATCCTCAATCTATTTAGTCGGTTACCACTCATAGGTCAGTCCTGTACGCAACTGGTAAGTACTCGTACTCACATCGTCATGCTCATAGTAGGTGGTATGGCGATAGAAATAGCTGCCATAGAGGTCGAACAGCAGGTGGCGGGCGATTTTCACTTGCAGGCGTGGGTTAAGGACTACCAGCGTGGAATTTCCCGCATCACCCTGAGCATTGACGAAATCGAGATTATCCAATTTTGCCACTTCTTTCTCGTCGTATCCTTTCCATGTGTATAACTTATAGAAATCGGCTATGAGTATTAAACGGCCGATTTTCCCTAATTCCACAAAAGTATGCAGTTTTGTCGAGAAACCACTCCCCAGATTATAGTCACGCTCTTTCACGTGATAATGGTCACTCAACGATCCGCCGAGTATGATGCCGTTCAGGTAAAGGCGCTGCTCCAGGGATATCTTTCTGCCGATGTTTGGAATGCGGTAAACCAGACCCACTCCCAGCGAAGCGGTCTCACCAATACGGTAGGGGATAATATCCTTCTCCTTTCTGACCGCCTCAGAATTATAGAAATTGAAATGCTGGTAGAAACCAAAATTCATCTGCATGTTCTCCTTTGTTATGATGGGGGTATCCCACAACTGTCCGATGAGATGGAGGGAATTGACGAGAGGCTGACTGTTGGAAAAACCAAAGGTCGCCTCTGCGGTAAAGAAGTCATAAGGTTCGTTGACGTCACTCAGCGGGTCACCATAATGGAACAGTAATTTCACGTATGGGAAATAAACGCCATGTTCGGAAGAACCCTTCTCCGCCAGATAGCTAACTCCCGCAGAAGTCCTGAACACCAATGGGATTTCGTCAAAATCGTGGTATCGATGTTTCGTGGTGCGCACTCGCCATGCGTCTCCCGTAATGAGGCGGTTCAATAAACGTATCGGACAAGCAATACCGCCCAATACTTCTCGCCACACTCGCTGCCAACCACGTTTACTATCGTCCAGGACGATGGATGATATACGATAGGTTGTCTCGCCTATCGCCGCACCTCCGATGCTGGTAGCCAACAAGTCGTTGATGGAGGGAGGTGTGTTCTCACCGAAGAATTCCCACATCAACGAACCACCCAAGGCGTATGGATAGGACTGCCAGAAATTCATACCGTTCGAACGAGCGGCATTAAAATACAGGCTGCCATGATAGGGATGGGCAAACATGTTGGTGTTGAAGTTGTCGTTATCCCATACAAAACCCCGCTTGAAATTATTCCTGATACTATTCAGCGTGGTCTGGGCAAAATCCTCACGAAGAACGAAACGATCAAAACTATGCACTAAAGCATTGATACCCACCACCTCTGCAGCAGCACGCCATGGACGGGCAGGACGAATAGAGTCCTCCGCAGTTTGCGCAGCAGCCATCAGACTCAGCAAAACCGACAGACATAATGACAGGACTCTCTTCATCTCTACTGAAAACGGTTTGGTTATTTCCGGATAATCGAGACTTCCCCATTCTCCTTCAAGCGAATAATACTCGAAGGCTGATGGGGCTTATGTTCCTGACGGCGCGACCAACACACATAGTCAACCGCCTCAACAATACGTGGATCTATGTCGCAGTAGTTCTGTGCTGCAGGCTCTCCACTGATATTCGCTGAAGTAGAAACCAAAGCTTTCTGGAAACGGAAGCAGAGTTCCTGTGAAAAAGGTTCCTGCGTAATGCGCATACCGATACTGCCATCCTCTGCAATCAGGTTGGGAGCCAAATTAATGGCGCCGTCCAGTATCAGTGTTGTCGGCTTACTGTCAGCGTCCTTCAAACTGTCAATCAACTGCCAAGCCACATCTGGCACATTCCTCACATAGCGCTGCAAGCGGGCATCGCTGTCAACCAAACAAATCAGCGCCTTGGAATCGTCACGCTGTTTGATTTCATATACTCTCTTTACCGCCTCCGCATTCGTTGCGTCGCAGCCTATTCCCCACACAGTATCAGTGGGATACAATATCACCCCACCCCGCCGTAACACTTCAACGGCATTCTTTATATCCTGTTCTTTTGTCATTAGAACTCACTGGTAAAATGGAACTTGATATGCTTAAAATCTTCTTGCGCCATAGAGAGCACATAGCCTGAGTCGGCAAGGAAGACGTCACGTCCTTCTTTGTCTTTCGCCATATATTGATACTTGCGCTTCTTGAAATTCTCCAACTCGGCAGCATCGTCACTTTCTATCCAGCAGGCTTTATAAAGATGAACGGGTTCCCAACGGCATTTGGCATTATACTCATTTTCCAGGCGATACTGGATAACTTCAAACTGCAGTTGGCCTACCGTTCCGATAATCTTGCGACCATTGAACTGGTTGACAAACAGCTGGGCTACACCCTCGTCCATCAATTGGTCGATACCCTTTTGAAGTTGTTTTGACTTCATCGGGTCATCGTTTTCAATATACTTAAAGAGTTCGGGCGAGAAGGAAGGTAGTCCACGGAAATGCAACTGCTCTCCCTCTGTCAGCGTATCACCAATCTTGAAAATGCCATTATCTGGCAAACCTACGATATCTCCCGGCCAAGCCTCATCGATAGTAGATTTGCGCTGAGCCATAAACTGAGTCGGACTGGAGAAACGGAGTGTTTTTCCCTGTCGGACATGCAGATAGGGTTGATTACGCTGGAACTTTCCGCTGCACACCTTACAGAAGGCGATACATGAACGGTGATTGGGATCGATATTGGCTGTAATCTTGAAGATGAAACCAGTGAACTTAGGCTCTTCGGGCTTCACCATTCGCTCTTCGGCTTTGGTGTCGCGGGGACTCGGAGCTATCTCAACAAAACAGTTCAGCAACTCCTGTACACCGAAATTGTTGAGAGCAGAACCAAAGAAAACGGGAGCCACTTCGGCACTACGGTATGTCTCGACATCAAACTCAGGATAGACGCCATCTACCAATTCCAAATCCTCGCGCAGTTTCTCGGCGTCCTGTTCGCCGACGCGAGCATCGAGGTCGGGAGAACCGACCTCTACGCTGACCTTCTCTGTCACACGCTGCTTGTCAGGTGTAAACAAATCGAGTTTCTGTTCGTAGATATTATACACGCCCTTGAATTTGGCGCCTTGGTTAATAGGCCACGACAGTGGACGGACTTTGATTTCCAGTTCTTGTTCCAGTTCATCCAGCAAGTCAAACGGATCACGTCCTTCACGGTCCATCTTATTGATAAAGATGATAACAGGAGTGTTACGCATACGACAGACAGACATCAGTTTACGTGTCTGCGTCTCAACACCCTTTGCACCGTCAACAACGATGATTGCAGAGTCAACCGCCGTCAGTGTGCGATAAGTATCCTCCGCAAAGTCCTGGTGACCTGGTGTATCGAGAATGTTCACCTTATATTCTATGTCTGAGCCTTCGGGCGTATAGTCAAACTCCATTACCGACGTTGACACAGAGATACCACGTTGTTTCTCAATGTCCATCCAGTCGGAAGTGGCAGTTTTCTTGATTTTATTGTTCTTGACTGCTCCTGCTACCTGTATCTGACCACCAAACAACAGAAACTTCTCCGTCAAAGTTGTCTTACCAGCATCGGGGTGCGAAATAATCGCAAATGTCCGTCTTCTTTCTATTTCCTGATTCATTAATACTACAATTTTTCAATTCTTCAACTCTTCAATTCTCCAATACACTCTTCTAAAGAAGTTTCCCAATATGGGATTTCAATATCATAAGTCTGCTTGATTTTCGTCTTGTCTAACACTGAATAATGTGGACGTTTAGCCGGTGTCGGATACTCTGAAGTATGAAGGGGGCGTACCCGACAGGTGGTAATGCCTGCCAGACGATGAATCGCCTTGGTAAAATCATACCACGAGATGACGCCTTCGTTGGAGAAATGGTAAACACCCGGGGCAATTCCCTTATTGATAACTGTCATGATAACACGGGCGAGGTCGCGAGCATAGGTCGGAGTTCCGATCTGATCGAAGATAACACCTAACTCCGGACGTTCCTGTCCCAGACGTATCATTGTTTTCACGAAATTATTGCCAAAAGTGCTATACATCCATGCCGTGCGGATAATCATCGACTGCCGGCAGGCTTTGGCTACCTCCTTCTCACCAGCCAGTTTCGTTGAGCCATAGACGCTATTAGGGCAAGGACTGTCTGTCTCGACATAAGGCAAATATTTCGTTCCGTCAAAGACATAGTCTGTCGATATATGAATCATCCACCCACCGCGTTTGTTCACCGCTGCAGCCAAGTAAGCAGGTGCAGTAGTATTAAGCAGGGAACAGAGTTCCTGATTCTCTTCAGCCTTGTCCACTGCGGTGTAGCCGGCACAGTTCACAATACCGTCAATCTCATGCTCAGCCACAAATTGCTCGATAGCCGATTGATTGCTGATATCCAACTCCTGCACGTCGGTATTAAACCATTGATGCTGGGGAAAATCTTTCTCCAGCAACTGCATTTCGTTACCCAACTGGCCATTGCAACCTGTTATCAATATGTTCATCTTACTCGAATTCTAAGGGTTCCTGTTTATCCTTTAAATAATAGTCGTTCAGCATACCGATAAACGTAGATATTTCCTTCACTGCATGCTGTGTCTCCAAGGAGATTTCCTTCTTCTGCAAACGAAGCATCATCACCCCGTAAAGGGAGTTAAAACAGGTTTCCACCTCATTCTCCTCCTTATTGGCACCATGATTCCGCAACTCTACTATATATGGTAACACCTTATAATATTCAGAATTATAGAAAGGAAACTTGCTACTGCCCAGCAACTGGACATGCAACTCTTCCAATTGCTGCAAAACAACCTTATTAATCTGCAGATGTCCCTTTTCGCGGCACCCTTCTTCATTCATCATTCTTATCAGGTTGCCAAACCAGTCTGCCTCATCTTCCTTCTGCTCGTCAGTATAATCAAAACGGTCAATATACTCCCGGCGAATACGACCCAACGAACAGCCGAAGGCCCGGATGGTATCTTCCACCTGCCACATATACAGTAAGTATTCTGCTATATTCTTACGTCTTAATTCCTGTGCTATCAACATATTCTAAAATCTCAGCAAATTCGTTGTCAATCCTAAAAGCATGATAATTGAACCGATAATCACTGCCACGCCAATCACCTGATTGATCATACGAATACCATTATCATCAAACTTCGTACGTATCTTATCCACCAACCAAGTCAGTCCCCACCACCAAAGCATAGCACCGCCTACAATACTCATGAAACCTACCACCATCTCAAACGGATGGTTTGGCAACACGAACGCAAACTGCGCATACATGGCTATGAAGAGGAACACAATCAATGGATTAGAAAATGTAACCAGAAAAGCCGTCCATGTATTATACCATAGCGATCCCTTTTGCTGACCAGACCGATGCATCTTGCGTGTCGGATCGGTATGATAGGTGTAAAGACCGAAGCACAACAACATGACACTTCCCACAATCTGTAGGTAGAAGCGATTTTGATCGTTAGTAATGAAATCCATCACGAACGACATACCAAAACCAGCGATACCGGCATAGATAATGTCACTGACGGAAGCTCCCAATCCAGTGGCAAAACCATACCAGCGTCCTTTGTTCAACGTGCGCTGTACACAAAGGATGCCAACCGGTCCCATCGGCGCAGAGGCAATCATACCTATCAGCATGCCTTTGACGATGAAATCCAATATATTTATAGGTACATGAAACGGCATATCGATTGCAAAGGTACAAATTTTATGTGAATTAATAAGATTTTAGAAATAAAACTTTGCATTATCGTGCTTTTTTCATACCTTTGTAGCTGTTTTAGGTCTGTCAAAAAAAACATAAACTAATAATATTATGAACGATCAAGCAAACATCAAGCCGTATGTTATCGGCTTAGACTTAGGAGGAACAAACTCAGTTTTCGGTATTGTTGATGCCCGTGGCGACATCAAGGCTACGACAGCTATCAAGACCGGAGGCTACGAGAAAGTAGAAGATTATGTCAAAGCATGTGTAGAGGCTTTGGAGCCAATCATCGACCAGGTTGGTGGCATCGAAAAAGTGAAAGCGATGGGTATCGGAGCTCCTAATGGTAACTATTATAACGGCACCATTGAATTTGCCCCTAACCTCCCATGGGCGCACGACGGTATCGTTCCATTGGGCAAAATGTTCAGTGATGCCTTAGGCATTCCTGTAGCATTGACCAACGATGCTAATGCTGCAGCTATAGGCGAGATGGTATATGGTGTAGCACGCGGTATGAAGAATTTCATTGTCATCACATTGGGTACAGGCGTAGGCTCTGGTATCGTTGTCAACGGCCAGTTACTTTATGGCCATGACGGTTTTGCCGGTGAGTTAGGCCATGTCACAATGGTTCGTGGTGCCGAAGGCCGCAGTTGCGGTTGCGGACGCACAGGATGCTTGGAAGCCTACTGCTCAGCCACAGGTGTAGCTCGTACAGCCCGCGAACTGCTGAGCAAGACCGACCGTCCTTCTTTGCTGCGTGAGATGAACCCAGAAGACATCACCTCACTTGATGTCAGTATTGCAGCAGGCAAGGGCGACGAACTGGCCAAAGAGATTTATGAGTTCACTGGTCACATGTTAGGTGAGGCCTGTGCCGATTTTGCAGCCTTCTCTTCTCCTGAGGCATTCATCTTCTTCGGCGGTATGGTGAAGGCTGGCGACTTGATTATGGAACCTATCAAGAGATCATACAACGAACATGTTCTCCCAATATTCCGCAACAAGGCCCAGTTCTTAGTCAGCGGTTTGGACGGTGCGTCGGCTGCTGTTCTCGGAGCTTCAGCTATCGGCTGGGAGATTTAAGTTTCTATACTAAAATATTTATGAAGAAAAGAGGTTGGTGCAGGACGCTACCAACCTCACTTCATAAATATGATAAGATAGTCAAGCAATGGCTGACAACAGCTTATCGGGGGCAAATATAGTACTTATTCATCATATCTGCAAATTTTTAACTATCTTTTTACAATTTTGAGGTAAAACTAATTATTTTCTATCAAAACGATAAAAAAATCCCGAAAATATTTGCAGAATAAAAGAATAATATATACTTTTGCAGTCGTAAACATAAAAGCTCTAATATAAGAACATGACGAAATTAATGAATGCATGGTGGTGGCGTAACTCGAGATTGAAATAGTCGCGGGGTACGAAGCCATATAGTTATTCATCACATATAAAAGGCTCGTCGTTATCGCGACGGGCCTTTTTCACGTAAGAACAAAAACTTAACAAAAATAATATGAGAAAATCTTTTTTAGTTGACGAGAATGGATTCTATGGAGAATTTGGAGGAGCCTACGTTCCGGAGATTCTCTATGCTACCGTCGAGAAGCTCAAGAACGAGTACCTGCCGATTATTGAGTCGGATGAGTTTAAGAAAGAGTACATGCAACTGCTGCGTGATTATGTAGGGCGACCTTCTCCCCTTTATTTAGCCAAGCGCATGAGCGAGAAGTATGGTTGCCAGTTGTACTTGAAGCGCGAAGACCTTAACCACACTGGAGCCCACAAGATCAACAACACCATCGGTCAGATTCTGCTGGCAAAGAAAATGGGTAAGAAACGCATTATTGCCGAGACGGGGGCTGGTCAGCATGGAGTGGCCACTGCTACTGTCTGCGCTTTGATGGACATGCCTTGTGTGGTGTATCAGGGAGCGTTGGATGTAGAGCGCCAGCATGTAAACGTAGAACGCATGAAGATGTTGGGCGCCGAAGTACGACCTGTCAAGACGGGTAACTGGACTCTGAAGGATGCCACCAACGAAGCCATACGCGACTGGTGCTGCCATCCTGCCGACACCTTTTATATAATAGGTAGCACGGTGGGGCCTCATCCCTACCCCGACATGGTTGCAAGACTACAAAGCATCATTTCTGCAGAAATCAAGGAACAGCTGCAGGAGAAAATCGGACGTGACTATCCTGATGTCCTCATGGCCTGTGTAGGCGGTGGCAGCAATGCTGCAGGAACTATTTACCACTATATTGACGACGAGCGGGTGAAGATTATCTTAGCAGAAGCTGGTGGACAGGGAGCAGACACTGGTCACACTGCCGCAACCATCCATGCCGGACGCTTGGGAATCCTACATGGTTCCAAGACGCTGGTGATGCAGACCCCTGACGGTCAAATCATCGAGGCGGAGTCTATCTCTGCCGGATTGGACTACCCCGGCATCGGTCCTATGCATGCCAATTTGGCATCCCAGCATCGCGCTACCGTCTATAGCATCAACGATGACGAGGCAGTGAAGGCTGCTTATGAACTGACCCGTATGGAGGGCATCATACCTGCTTTGGAGAGTGCCCATGCCATCGCCGCCCTCAGCAAAGTACAGTTCAAACCCACCGATGTGGTCGTCTTGACAGTCAGTGGACGTGGCGACAAGGACGTAGAAACCTATCTGTCGCATAAAGAAATGGCTGGAGAATATGGGAATTTCTAATAAAGAATTGAGGATTATGAATACTTTTAATTATACTACCACAAGCCGTACCATTTTGGCGGATTTGTACACACCCGTGGGTGTTTACATGCGACTGCGCGACATTTATCCGCAGAGTGCTCTCATGGAGAGTTCCGACTATCACGACAAGGACAATGCCCGTTCGTTTATCGGCATCAACCCCATTGCCTCTGTTGCCATTGGCCACGGCGAGGCTACCGTCCGTTTTCCCGACGGCAGTCAGGATTGTCATTCCATCGACCGCAACTACACCACAGCCGAAGCCATCCACACCCTCATCGACCACATCAAAGTGGAGGGAGAACATGCGGAGTATTGCGGACTCTATGGATACACATCATTCAATGCCGTGCGTTATTTTGAGAATATTGAGGTCAAAGACGAGACACAGGCTAAGAACGACGCTCCCGACATGCTTTACATCTTATATAAGGTAGTCATCGTCTTCGACCACTTCAACAGTCAACTGACTATCGTAACACTTGGTGACGATACCGACCTGAACAATGTCTTCAAGGCTATGAACAAGTCAAATGTACAGGCTTACGATTTTCACCCTGTCGGCGAGGTGCGTTCCACACTGACTGACGAGGAGCACAAGGCGAATATCCGTCGAGGCATTAAGCACTGTCTTCGCGGCGATGTCTTTCAGATTGTTCTCTCACGCCGCTTCATTCAGCGCTACGAAGGCGATGACTTCAAACTCTACCGAGCCCTCAGAAGCATCAATCCCTCACCCTACCTGTTCTATTTCGACTTCGGTGGTTTCCGCATCTTCGGTTCGTCTCCTGAGACACATTGCCGAATCGAGGGACGGAAAGCCTATATCGACCCCATTGCCGGCACGACGAAACGTACTGGCGATGCCGAAAAAGACCGTGAGGGAGCTGAGTATCTGCGCAATGACCCCAAGGAGAATGCCGAGCACGTCATGCTGGTCGATCTGGCTCGCAACGACCTCTCACGCAATTGCCACGATGTAAAGGTTGATTTCTACAAAGACCTGCAATACTACTCTCACGTGATTCATCTGGTCAGCCGCGTCAGTGGTGAACTCGATGCTGAAAAAGACCCCATCAAGGCATTTATCGACACCTTCCCCGCAGGCACTTTGAGTGGAGCCCCCAAAGTAAGAGCGATGCAACTCATCTCAGAATACGAGCCCCACAACCGAGGCGCCTACGGAGGATGCATCGGATACATCGGACTCAACGGCTCACTCAATCAAGCCATCACTATCCGCACCTTCGTTTCACGCAACGGTGAACTTTGGTTCCAGGCAGGAGGCGGCATCGTAGCCAAGAGTGATGAGGAATACGAATTACAAGAAGTCAACAACAAGCTCGGTGCCCTGCGCCGCGCTATTTTAAAAGCTGAAGAATTATGAAAATCGTCATTATAGATAATTACGACTCATTCACCTATAATCTGGCCCATCTGGTACGCGAGTTGGGTGCTGAGGTGACAGTACTGCGTAACGACCAATTCGAAATGTCCGAATTGGAGCCTTTCAGCAAAATCATCCTCTCGCCCGGCCCTGGCATTCCCTCTGAAGCAGGTCTGCTGCTGGATGTTATCCGGGCCTATGCCGGTCGAAAGCCCATTCTTGGCGTCTGCCTGGGTCATCAGGCTATCGGTGAGGTTTTCGGCGCCAAGTTAGTGAATCTAGACGACGTCTATCATGGTGTGGCTACCGAGGGGACTCAATTTGGCAACGACGAAATATTCAGCGGTCTTCCAAACCGCATCACAATGGGGCGTTATCACTCATGGGTTGTCGCCAGGGACGGTTTCCCCGATTGTCTGGAAGTGACCGCAGAAAGCGACGACAAACAGATCATGGCACTTCGCCACCGTGAGTACAACATCCGTGGCATCCAGTTCCATCCCGAAAGCGTCCTCACCCCTGACGGCCGTAAGATGTTACAGAACTGGCTCTTCCTCTAAATCCGAAATAACACAATAACGTAATAACGAAACATCGAAAAAAATATGGCACAAACAATGAAAGACATCCTCAACAGGATGCTGAACCACGAGGAACTGTCCCGTGAAGAAATGAAAAATATCCTGATTGGAATCACACAGAGTGAATATCCCAACGAACAGATTACTGCCCTGCTCACAGCTTTGCAGATGCGCGGTGTCACCGTCGACGAACTGCTTGGCTTCCGCGACGGCATACTCGAGACTGGCGTTCCCGCTATTCTTAATGCCGACCGCTACATCGATGTAGTAGGAACAGGTGGTGATCGCAAAAACACCTTTAATATCTCAACCACTGCATGTTTCGTCATTGCCGGTGCAGGATATAAGGTGGCCAAACATGGCAACTATGCTGCCACCTCCGTTTCCGGAGCTTCTAATGTCATCCAGCATCACGGCATTAAGTTCACCGACGACCTCGACCGGTTGAACCGTTCTCTTGACGAGGCTGGTATTGTCTATTTGCATGCCCAGCTGTTTGCCAAGGCCATGAAGTTTGTCGGCCCTATCCGCAAGGCACTGCAATTCCCTACCATCTTTAATCTTCTCGGTCCACTAGTGAATCCCAGTCAGCCTAAGTGCCAATTGCTGGGCGTTGCCAATCTCGACCAGATGCGCCTTTACAACAATGTGTACCAGCGCATTGGCATCGACTATGGTATTGTCAACAGTATTGACGGTTACGACGAGATTTCTCTCACTGGCGATTTCAAGGTGACCACGAATCAGTATGAGCGCATCTTTAAACCCAGTGATTTAGGTTTCGAGATTGCCAAGCCTGAGGAACTCGTCGGCGGCGCTACCGAAGAAGAGGCTGCACAGATTTTCGATGCTGTTCTTGAGAACCGTGCGCTACCAGCACAGAAGAACATTGTGCTTGCCAATGCTGCTTTCGGCATCCAAGTGCTGGAAAAAGGTCAGAAGAACATTGAGGAATGCATCGCTATTGCACGTGAGTCTATTGACAGCGGCAGTGCTTTGGCTACATTCAAGAAATTTGCCACCATCAACTCATAACGTATGGATATTCTGCAAGACATCGTCGCCCATAAGCGCTTGGAAGTGGAACAGTTCAAGCAACAATTGCCTGAACAGGAAATCCATCGTCGCGTTGAAGCCCTCCTCGATTTCAACGTGCCATCTATTCAGCAGGCATTACTCGCATCAGAAAGCGGTATCATAGCTGAGTTCAAACGGCGTTCACCCTCCAAAGGATGGATCAAGGAAGCAGGACTAGCCGAAGAGATTCCCCTCTCCTATCAGCAGAATGGAGCGGCAGCTCTGAGTATTTTGACGGATGAGCACTACTTTGGTGGTACCGACGAATTTATTCGTACGGCACGCCATAGCGGTGTGAACATTCCTATTCTCTATAAGAATTTCATCATCGACGAATATCAGCTCTTTCAAGCCCGTCTTTGCGGTGCCTCGGCAGCATTACTCATTGCAGCCTGCCTCACCAAGCAGCAGTGTGAAACACTGTTGCGCACCGCCCATGAACTGGGACTGGAAGTGCTTCTCGAGATGCATAGTGAACCTGAACTGGAATATGCCGAACTGGAGCCCGACCTCTGTGGCATTAACAACCGCAACCTCGGTTCGTTCGTTACCGATGTTCAGAACTCGTTCCGCTTAGCCGAACTGCTACCAGACGATGCCGTCAAAGTGAGCGAGAGTGGCATTTCCTCACCTCAGACTATCCGCGACCTCCGTGCTGTGGGATTTCGCGGTTTTCTCATTGGCGAAACCTTCATGAAGGAATCCGACCCAGGTGTGGCTCTTAACCAATTCATCACAAAACTCTGAACGATGAACTCCAGACTAATCAAGGTATGCGGCATGCGCGAGGCTGATAACATCCGTCAGGTAGAAGCTTTAGGCATCGACTGGCTTGGTTTTATCTTCTGGCCGAAGTCCAGCCGTTTCGTACACGAAAGGCCTACCTATCTGCCTGCAAGTGCAAAGCGCGTTGGTGTGTTTGTCGATGCTGACATTGAGGTTGTCAGGGAGACAGCGGCAGAATATTGTCTTGACATCATCCAACTACACGGCAAAGAGAGCCCTGCTTATATCAAGCACCTCCGTTCCCTATGCAGCGACCATGTCGCTGTCATCATCAAAGCCTTCAATATCGCCACTCCCGAGGATTTAGAACAAACAGGGTCCTACGAAGGTATCACCGACTATTTCCTCTTCGACACGAAGGCTAAGATGGTGGGTGGAAATGGCACACAGTTCGACTGGACGGTACTCAACGACTACCAGGGGAATACACCCTTCATCCTCAGTGGAGGCATCGGACCTGATGATGCAGAGAAAGTAAAGGCTTTCCACCATCCCATGCTTGCAGGCATTGACCTCAACTCCCGCTTTGAGACCGTTCCCGCTCATAAAGACGTCAACCTATTAAGAACATTCATAGAAACAATAAAGAACGAAAACAATGAATAAAATCAACACCCTCTTCTCTGAGAACAAAAACGAGAAACTGCTGTCGCTCTATTTCTGCGCCGGCGCCCCCACCCTCGACGGTACTGCCGATGTCATCCTCACACTCCAGCGCCGTGGTATTTCCATGATTGAGGTAGGTATTCCATTCAGCGATCCTATGGCAGACGGTCCTGTCATCCAAGACGCTGCCACCCTCGCCCTCAAGAATGGCATGACACTCAGCAAACTGTTTGCACAACTGGAAGCCATAAAAGACCAAGTGCAGATACCCTTGCTGCTCATGGGCTATCTGAATCCCATCATGCAATACGGTATGGAAGCCTTCTGCCAGCGTTGCGTGGAAAGTGGCGTGTCGGGAATGATCATCCCTGATTTGCCCTTTAAGGATTATCAGGAGATGGTGAAGCCAGTGGCTGATCGCTACGACCTGCGTGTCATCATGCTCATCACGCCCGAGACCTCTGAGGAGCGCATCCGTTTCATTGATGCCAATACCGACGGTTTCATCTATATGGTGAGTTCGGCTGCCATCACTGGCGCACAGAAGAGTTTCGACGAACAAAAGCAAGAATACTTCCGTCGCATCAATGCCATGAACCTGCGCAATCCCCGCATGATAGGCTTTGGCATCAGTAATGCACAGACGCTAAAAGCTGCCCAGGACAATGCTGCCGGAGCCATCATCGGGTCAAAGTTCGTCACACTGCTCAGTGAAAGCAAAAATGCAGACGAAGCACTCGACAAACTGTTTGACGCCTTGCAGCGATAATATATATAAATAATGTAAAAGTTGTGGGTATTTCATTCTTTTTCATTACCTTTGCCGAATAATCTACTAAAGCAAAGAAAAATGAAAAGAATTCTACAACTGCTACTATTATGTCTTATTGTGCCTTCTATTGCCCACGCCAAAGCATGGGACGAGGAGGAGTACAAACGTATCGAACAGAGCATCAAGGCTCCCACTTTCCCTGAGAAGGATTTCCTGATTACCAAGTATGGAGCCAAGACGACGAACAGTGCCGCTCAGAACCAGAAGGCCATCAACAAGGCTATTGCTGCCTGCTCAAAGAAAGGCGGTGGACGTGTCATCGTTCCTTCAGGCACCTTCGTCACGGGAGCTATCACGCTATTGAGTCATGTCAATCTGGTGGTGGAGAAGGATGCTGTACTGAAGTTTGCCTTCGAGCCAGACCTCTACCCTATCGTTCCCACACGCTGGGAGGGCATCGACTGCCGTAACCTCAGTCCTTGCATCTATGCATATAAGCAAACTGACATTGCCGTAACCGGCGAAGGAACTATTGACGGCAGCGGTGCCAACGACACCTGGTGGCCTTGGAACGGCAATCCGCGGTTTGGTTTCAAGGAGGGTATGATTAGCCAACGAGGCGGATCGCGTGCCCGACTGTTGAAGAATGCCGAGGATGGTGTACCTATGGATCAGCGTATCTTCACAAAGGAAGACGGTCTGCGTCCACAGCTCATCAATTTCTATCTCTGTGAGAACATTCTGATGGAGAACCTCACACTGCTCAACTCCCCCTTCTGGGTTATTCATCCCTTGCTCTCCAAAAACATCACCGTCCGTGGCATGAAAATCATCAATGACGGTCCTAACGGTGACGGATGCGACCCTGAATCCTGCGATGGTGTACTGATTGAGAATTGTTACTTCAACACAGGCGACGACTGTATTGCCATCAAGAGTGGACGCAACAACGACGGACGCTTGTGGGACAAACCCAGCGAGAATATCATCATTCGCAATTGCGAAATGAAAAACGGACATGGCGGTGTTGTCATCGGTTCTGAAATCTCCGGCGGATGCCGTAATGTCTATGCCGAGAACAATGTGATGGACTCTCCTGAACTGGAACGCGTTGTCCGCATCAAGACCAACACCTGTCGCGGCGGTGTCATTGAAAACATCAATGCCCGCAATATCAAGGTGGGAGTCTGCAAGGAAAGCGTCCTGAAAATCAATCTCGACTACGAGCCCAAGGAAATATGCTGTCGCGGTTTCGTGCCTACCGTCCGCAATGTAAACATCGAAAACATTACCTGCGAGAAGTCAAAGTATGGTGTACAGATTATTGCGCTCGACTCTGTCTGCAATGTCTATGACATCAACGTCAAGGACTGTCATTTCAATGGTGTCAAGGATGGCAATTACAGCAAGGGACAGACCCGCGATGTACACTTCGACAACCTCTTCATCAATGGCTCGCTCGTTCTCCAGCAGATGCCTTATCAGCATTACAGCGAGTGGCTCACCTATTCAGAAATGAAACGTGTCCCGAAGTCATATCTTCTTGATTTCTCCTCGAAGCCCAAATGGAGCTATGTGATGGGAATCGAACTGGAAGGTATGCTCGACACCTATCTGCGCTATGGCGGAGAAGACATCCTGAAGTATTGCAAGGAATACACCGACACTATGATTTATGCTGATGGCAATATCCGTGGGTTCAACATCTTGGATTATAACCTCGACAACATCCGCACAGGACATTTCGTCACCCGAATGTATCAGAAATATCCAGAACAGAAGAACCTGCTCGCCATGCAGCTCATGATGAAACAACTGCAGGAACAGCCCCGCACCATCGCCGACAAGGTGTTCTGGCACAAAGCCATCTATGCCTACCAGGTGTGGCTCGACGGTATATTCATGGGACTTCCCTTCCGCACACTGACTGCTCCCATCACCTGCAAACCTGCTAAGAACACCAAGGCTGCAAAAGCTAAGGCTGACAAAGAAATACAGGCCATTTACGATGATGCCGTCAACCAGTTGAAGATTACCTATCAGCGTACTTTCGACCCCAAGACCGAGCTCAACCGCCATGCATACGACGAGACACGCAAGACATTCTGGGCTGACAAAGAGACTGGACTCAGCCAGCATTGCTGGGGACGTGCGCAGGGATGGTACACAATGGCACTCGTCGAAGTGCTCGACGCCCTTCCCGAAGACTATGCACGACGTGGGGAGTTGATCGATTTGCTGAAGAAAGACTTCGATGCCATCCTGAAATGGCAGGACAAGAAGAGCGGCGTATGGTATCAGGTGATGGATTCTCCCAAGCGTGAGGGCAACTACTTGGAATCTACTTGTTCCTCCATGTTCGCCTACGCCCTTTTGAAAGCCTATCGCAAAGGTTATGTCAGCGAGAAATACAAAGATGCAGGCATCAAGGCCTACAAAGGCATCATCAAGAACTTCATCAAGGTGCACCCCGACAAGACCATCTCGCTGACAAACTGCTGTTCTGTAGCAGGTCTTGGTCCTGCCGTTACCCCGGAAGTAGAGGCTGCTATGAAGAAGATCAATCCGAAAGGCAGTGTCAATGAGAACACGAAGCGCGACGGCAGCTATGCATACTACCTGAGCGAACCCATCCGCGACAATGATGCCAAGGGCATCGGTCCGTTCCTCTGGGCATCACTTGAAATGGAAATGCTTGGATATACAACAGAAACCCTAAAATAGTTGATAGAAATGAAAAGAATAGCAACACTTTGCCTGCTTGCCGTTTCAGCAATAACAGTATGGGCTACTGATTATTACGTATCGCCCACTGGTTCCGGTTCTACATATTCAAAGGCGATGCCTGGCTCTCTAACCTCTGCTGTCAGCAAGTTACAGGCTGGCGATGTTCTCTATCTATTGGGAGGACAATATGATCTGACTGCCAATCTTAAAATCAATAAGGCTGGAACTGCCGACAACATGATAACCATCAGTGCCTATCAAGACGAGAAACCCATTCTGGATTTTCAGAAGGCTGCTAACGGAACGAATGGTGTAACAGTCAGTGGTGACTATGTACATATCAAGGGGATTACCATTCGCTACTCTGGCTACAAGGGCATTTGGCTGGAAAAGGCCAAGTACTGCATACTCGAACAACTTGAAGTGTATGGTTGCTGCAATGCCGGTATTCAACTGCGTAGCGGAGGTCATAATACTGTCGTCAATTGTGATTCACACGACAATTTCGACTATCAGGACAATGGAGGTAATGCCGACGGCTTTGCAGACAAACAGGGAGATGCCTGCTCAGGAAACGTTTACATCGGCTGTCGTTCTTGGAACAACTCTGATGACGGATGGGATTCCTTTGAACGTGTCACTGATGGAGCACCTACGGTCTATATCAACTGCATTACCTTCAACAACGGACCTGCCTCCTATGATCTTTCTGCCCATCCACGTGTGACTGGTGTAGATAAAGATTTAGCGTGCTTTGCTGGCAAGGATCTCTCCAATTTTGCTAATGGTGGCAACCCCAACGGTTTCAAGGTTGGCGGCAAAGGAACCTTGCACAATGTTGAGCTCTATCGTTGTCTTGCTGTAGGACATCGCAGCAAAGGGTTCGACCAGAACAACAATGCCGGCAACATGAAGGTCATCAACTGTACTGCATATCAAAACAAGCACAACTATGGCTTCGGGAATCCCTATGACTACACACTTGTGATTAAGAATAACATAAGCCTCTCGCCTTCAAATTCGCACTTTGACAAATATGCCAGTGCAACCATCACAGATGACCACAACACTTGGAATGAGGGATTCTCAGTAACAGAATCTGATTTCGAAGGACTTGATATAGAGAGTATCATTCTCGCGCCTCGTAATGCAGACGGCTCATTGCCTTCTACTACAGAGTTCCATCTAAAGAGCACAGCTACCAATTTGGTTGACAAAGGACAGGCTTACACCGATTTCAGCGGTGATAAGATTGCCGATTATGTCACTTTCAATGGTACTGCTCCAGATTTAGGTTGTTATGAGTACGGCACACCTGCCGGCATTAATGCCATCAGCATCAAAGGTTCCGAGTTGAACCCCAACATGCCACGCTACAACATCAAAGGCCAACAGGTAGACAGCAACTACAAAGGACTCGTCATTCAAGGTGGAAGAAAATATATGCAAAAGTAGAATACAAAAGAAGCCCCATTACGAAGTCATAACGTAACAAAATGACTGAAGAGCAAATAGCTGCAAAGAAGAAATACGCAGGAGAGAAGAAAGCCTCGATGAAACGCCGTGATGACCATCACGACTACACGGAACGACGTATGTACATGATTACGCTGGAAGTGGAAGGACGCAGACCGCTCTTTGGTCGTATTGTGGGCAATCCTTTTGCTGAACGAGGAAGCAATGAGGAACCACGAATTGAACTGACGGAACTGGGTAAAGCCGTACAGAGCGAATGGATGGGCATTCCTGGTTTCTACCCGCAGATAGAGATAAAGGCTGTGCAGATGATGCCTGACCACATGCATGGCATCCTCTTTGTGACTGCTCCACTGCCTGTGCATTTAGGGCAAGTGATCTCTGGGTTCAAGGCTGGGTGCAGGAAGGCACAGCGGATGATAAACGCAATAGCAGCGGCCAAACCGCAGCCCACAGAGAAAGACGGGGCTGAGGAAGAGGCACAGTCTTCTCTGCAGGTGACGGCTGTGCCGTCGCAAGAAAGCCTCCTCCCCTCGCAAGAAAGCAAGCCTTACGAGCCCCTCTTTGCTAAAGGCTATAATGACTTGGTGCTTCGCTCCTATGATGAACTACCCACTTGGCAGAACTACCTTCGCGATAATCCTCGACGATTAATGATGAAGCGTGCCCGACCAGACTGGTTGCGACCATTCTTCAACTTAAGAAAAGGAGACCAGCAGTATAATGGCATTGGCAATCGCGAACTCCTGAATGCGCCCCAGCGTATGTTTGTTCGGGTGTCGCGCCGAATGGTTGGCTGCGATTTGGAAAGGGAGGTGCAGAGGTATCTTGAAGCAGCAAGGAAGGGAACTATCCTCGTTTCACCAGCCATCTCGCCAGGCGAGAAAAGGGTTATGCGCGAAGCTTTCAACGCAGGACTGCCCACAATCGTGTTATTGGAAAACGGCTTTACCCCATTGTCGAAGCCTCATGGGGAGCAGTTTGATGCCTGCGCACAAGGCAAGCTGCTGATGCTTTCTCCTTGGGAGCACCATAATGAGAAAAGAAAGCTTACTGCTGAGCAATGCAGGCTGATGAATCTAATGGCTTTGGAATTGTGCGAATAAAAAGACAACTGCTGATGCATAAACAACAAATCGGACAGATGATTGCGCATCTGTCCGATTTTAATTATCCGTGCTTTATCCTTCCGTTGAAGGACCGCCAGAGTTGCTGCCACCACCCTGCGTATCGTTATCAGAGTTCTGCTCTTCCTCCTCTGGTGTTTTCATAATACGCTTGAACTCTGCCTTCGTATGGAAACGTTCCGTCCATTTCTTTGGCAGCGAGATGTCTATACTCGCCGTCAGGTCACCTGTTGTCAAGTCGGACACCGTCAGAGCACGGTCCACATCAATGTCAAGTGAAGGATCTTCTGCCAGTTTGGCCTGCAACTTCTCCTTCAGTTGCTTTTGTGTAATACTTCCTGACACCTTCGGACGGAAAGTCAATCCCTCTGGTGAGCAAATGACCTTCGCATTGAGGCCTAAAACCAAGGGCAAACGTGACTCAATCTGTTTCATCACCGCTGACACATCTGCTGCTGTCACAGTTGAGCCATCAGCCAAGTACTCACAGAGCTGGTTGAAATCCATTGTCTGCTGATGCACCAGACGAGGAATAACGATGTCCTCATTAGTTAAGTGGTTGTGAACTTTGTACATTTGTACTGTTAATGCCATTATCTTTGCCCCTTGTCAGTAGGGGACTTATATATTCCACTTGAACACCATTGTTCTTGTGAACTGACGATGCAAAGGTACAACATTGGAAAACCTTGTTGCGGGTTTACGCCAGTTTCTGCGAGATATGCCAGTTTCTGCGAGATAAAGTAGTTTCCTTCCGTTTCTTTCAGTTTATTCTTGATAATTTTATATATTTCTACCCAGGTTTTGTCAACAAATCTTTATGTAACAAAAAACGCCTCAAAAAACTGAGTTAACTCGATTGATCAAATGAGTTAACTCAAATGGCAAATCGAGTTAACTCAATCGATTTAAGACGTTAACTCGTGTATTTAGCTATGTCAGGAATTTTCCTTTGAAAGAAAATCTTTTGCGGAATTTTACAGAAAAACAAATCGGGCAGATGATTGCGCATCTGCCCGATTGTAGTTGAGGGGAGATGGTAGAATACTCAATAAAAAATCTTTTTGCCACTTTTTATGTATATCCCATGTTTACTAGGTATACAATTGAGTTTTTGCCCTTGCATGTTGTAGTATTCTGTGGATTTGAATAAGGCATCCGATGTGGAAACACTATTTATCTTAGTGGATATGTTCCAAGTATAGGTTGCCTTATACGAATTTTCCATAACTGTACTTAAGTCCGTATCAGTAGCCAAAACTTCTGTGTTTGTTTTTGTCTTCGTAAATGAACAACCGTTGATAAACTTGATGTCTTTGCAGAAAAACAGACGTACGCCATTACGATGAGATATCTGAACGTTGTCGAAAGTCACATCGTGAACATAGCTTTCAGGACGACCGAAAATATAAATGCCATTATAGTTCTTGTTGTTGCTGTTTTTGCTGTCGTACCCCTCGGCCTTTACATTCTGTATCAGGATGTCGTAGTATTCGGGAGTGGTCTCAGTTTTTGCTTCAGGATTAGCATCGAATGTCTCTGGGGTCAGTTTGTCATAAGATAGGTCATACCAACAGGTTAGACTGATAGGATTGGCGACGTTTGTCATGGTGCAGTTTCGGAAGATGATATCATGCACTTTACCGCTTCTTTCATTGTTTGACTTTAAGCGGAAACCTGCCTCAGTGCCATCGAAGACCAAATTCTCATAAATGATGTGATGCATATTCACAGTAAAACTGCCAAGAGATGCTCCATGACCAGCCTTGAAATTACAGTTCCAAACGTGGACATATTGTGCATCGCTGTCAGTTACCACATTATCATCACCAGTATCTATGTAACAGTTGTAGATGTTAACATATTGTGTCCAGATAGGAATACCGTCAGTGTTATGTGAGGGGTCTGAGTCTGATGAGGCAGGAGCATAGATGCTTATATCATGAACAGTATTGTGTGCGCCCTTGCCAGACTGTCCGATAGTCAGATTGGTACCAGGTGCATTCTGTATACGGAAGTTGCGGAACAGATAGCGTTCGCCTTGATGGAAACGGATGATAGAACCGCGTTGCAAACCTGATACTTTGGCTTCTACTGCATCCCACCAAGGACCGCCTTGGCCTTCGATAATTGATGTCTCATTGTTTTCTCCTTCTATCACAATATCAGAGGCTCCGCTTTTTCCTGTGATATAGGGTGTCTTTGTTGTATGATCAGGCTGATCACTATAAGCAAGTAGTTTCAATGTAGCCTCTGCACAAAGGTGCAATACCGTTTTTGAACCAACGGTGATACGTCCGAACATCCATGTGGGCACTGTTAGCAGCATCGAGCGCTTTCTGAATAGCTTCTGTATTGTCAGCAGCGGTTGGTGACGCACCAAAGTCGGTGATATAGAATGTGTTTGCTTCTGTAAAAGTAGGCAAATCCTTTGGCAGGTTAACTTCAGCCCATCCATCGGGTGTATTCTTAACACTTTTTTCTTCTTCCATGGAGAAACTGATAACTTGGGCCATCATGGAGTTTCCACAGCAGATGGCAAGGGCTATAATAACAAAAGTCTTAATCCATCTTTTCATATTCATGATTTGTTTTTTTTTAGTTTATTATTTATAGTTTACAAAGGTAAGATATTTTTTTCAAACAGCCAAACATTCTGCAGAAAAACGAAATCGGAAGAGATAGCGTTAACCACTCTTCCGATTAATATAAAGGTATTAAAATTTAGAACCAGCGAGCATCACCGATGCCTGTCTCATCAAGTTTACCTATAACATTAAAGATGCCTTCTGCAGGAGCTTTCCAAAGTCCCGTCTCGCTCAACTTGCTTTCGGTGAGACCTTCAATAGGATAGATGGTTGCTGTTTCTCCAAATGGAGTATAGGTGAAATCTGTTTTGTAGCTATTCTCTACGTTAACAGTGGTCTTTGATGCATTTAGAAGGATAGACCCATTTTCACCAGCTTTGTAAGTTGTAATTCCAGCATCTACCCCTTTACCATCTTTTGTAAACATTGATGGTCCAAAAAGTGTTTTCTTTATGTTAAGAGTTACAGTATTGCTGCCGAAACGGAATAATGGAGTATTTGCATTTGCTGTTGTCTCAACAGGAGCATAACAGAATGTGCAGTTCTCGAAGTCCATTGTCACGGCACCTTTTGTCTTACGAAGGTCAGCAAACATTACGATGTTTGTGAATGTGCAATTGGTCGCCTTCATTGACTGGAAGTCACCTCCCTTATCTGCATTTGTAATTACACCTTGGTCACCGATACCATTGATAATACAGTCATCAAAAACAGTATTCTGGATGTGGTCATTTACAGTCTGTCCACGAACTACGGCACGATAGTTGTCAACGCGGCAACTCTTGAATGACAAAGATTTTACAGTAGTACCAGTTCCATTGATGTTGAATACTTGTTTACTGCTGAATCCTTTTTTAGTGTTGGTCTTAACATCTTCTTCGCCATTACCTGCATAGAAATGAATTTTCTCAAACTCAATTGCTTCAATTTCTACACCTTTGGCAACGGTTATTGCACTGCTATTGATAAATTCAGCATTACCAGCTAAGGTAAGACCCGTAACAAACTTCAGGCGTTTTGCATATGCAGGGATGGCGAGTGAAGAAATCGTGTACTTAACTCCACCTTGAAGAACGTATGTAATATTCTTGTCGGGGTTAGCCTCAATGTCTGCTGTAATCAAATCTGTAGTGATATACTTTGCACTTTCTTCTTCCGTTAGACTACGCAAGTCAATGACAACATCATCACCGTAGTTTTCCTCACCAGTCGTAGTAAAACGCTTCTTACCCAGATACTCATCGTTGGCATAAGCAAGTACGCGATAGGACGTTGAAGGATCAAGATTACGAACAATGATAGACCCAGCTTCATTATCTTCGTCAGTCAGTTCAATAGTAGCGATAACCTCGTCGTTATTATCTTTGACAATTTCGAGTACGTCATAAGATACATCACTCCATGAGATACGAACTTGCGTATCTATAACATCGGAGGTCGATACAGAGGATAATTTCGTAGGATAATCCAACGTTGTAGTTGTCAGAGTGAAATCCTTAGAGGAAAGACCAGTTGTGGTGTTCTCGCAATGGATACTGACGTTGTACTCCTTGTCGTACTGCAAGTTGTTGAACTGACAAATAGTGGTGTCAGTTGTGATGGTCTGGCTATCGCTACCATCGTTGGCAACAGCGGTGATTACATACTGAGTAGCATCAGTGAAATTGTCCCACGTAACAATCATGTAGGGCGAAAGATTTTCATCCAAGCCATGCTCGATGTTGTTGTTCTCTGTCAGAACAGGACGGAACAATGCATCGGCTGCAGGCAGATTGTTGTCACTGCTACAACTGGAGAGTGTCATCCCTGTGGTGACTGCCATAAGGAATAGCAATGATTTAAATATAGTTTTCATATTCATTCTATTATTAATAGTTTTCTTTGTCAATTGTAGCTATATCAATATTCACACCTTCGCCCATATCAGTTGCCGAGAAGCCGTAACCGTCATTATTCAGTACTGAACTTGCATTAAGTGTCGTAATGTTGATAGGAATCAGATAGGGAACAATTCCGCTTCCTTTCAATGCGCCTCCTGCATATCCGCGGAATAGGCGTGTTGCATAGTCGGAAGACTGGAACTTCTGATGACGAGTAATACCAGATTTGTCGCCAGCAGCAACTTGAACGGTAACCTGACTTGGTTCAACGCCTAATACATAGGTTGTGCTTCCGTCTGCATTTGAAGTCTTAGTACATGCAGTATAGTCAGTGCCGTTGTATGTGTAAGTGGTAACTTTCTTGATACAGTCGCTACCCCAATTTACACTTTGCCATCCATCGGCTGTCATGGAGGCATCATCCTCAGTAATCTTGAACTTTTGGTTGTACCACTTGATGTCAGTCTTTTTGTTTGCTGTTCCACTCTTGGCATACCAAAGTTTGTTAGCCCAGTTTACATAGTTTGCTGCCTCAGGATAAGTTGCCATAACGCTAGCATCATTGAGCAAGTCTTCTTCTGTAGATATACCCCAGCAAATCATAGTGCGTAGGGTTTCTTCAATCTTCTTAGCATAGAGGTTCCAGCGGATGAGGTCGAACTTACGCAGACCTTCGCCTCCAAACTCCCATGCACGTTCGTCAACGATAGCGTTGAAGAAGTCTTCTTTGCTGTTCAGGTTGCTAACATATGTTGTTACCTGATCGTCGTAATCCGCAGCTCCGGCAAAAGCGCGTGCACGAACCTGTGTCAAAGCTTCTTTCGCAAGCGCAGAAGGACCATTTAGCTCATTTTCAGCCTCTGCCAGCATCAGTAATATGTCAGAATAACGCATCAATGGGAAATTGATTCCAGTACCCTTAGAAGAGCCAGAACCTAAGTCTTTGGCAGCTAAAGCACGATCCCATTTTCCTGCATAAATAGCAGTTGCTCTGGCAGCAGCAACAGTGTCGTTGGCATGCGCATATTTAGCGCAACATACATCACGACGTGTATCAGTATCAGCAAATGACATGTAATAAGTAGGAGTAACAGCTACCTGTGCAGTGGTATTACCCTTGGCACATGAACCAGTGTTAGGCACACCAAGACTCCAACCCACATCACCACCATAGTTCTGAACGAAAGCAACTTCATAAAGAACTTCACTGTTATTGTCGTGAGTATAGTTCATCTCATTTACAAACGACTGATCGAAATTAGCATACAGAGCACGTGGCTTAAGCTGAATGAGTTTCTGGCAGTAATCTTTTGCCATCTGATAATACTGTGTATAAGTCTGAGCAGTTTTCTCGTTGCCATTTAAATCTGTATAAGTTACGGTCAAAGAATCAGCGGTAACATCAAGATATTCATCGGCACGTTTCATCTCATTGTTTACAGTTTTTCCATAGCCGGCACGGAACAATGCCAAACGTGCAATCAGACCAATTGCAAAGTCACGATTCATACGCTCAATGCCACCCGTATTCACATCAGAGAACTTCATGTTAGGTTCAATGTCTACCAATTGCTGAAGAACTCGACTGTAAATAACGTTTCGATCTGTGCGAGGCTTATCAATCAGATCTCCCCATTTAGCAGCTTCATCGTAATAAGGAACATCACCGAAGATGCCGCACATCAGGTAATAGCGGAAAGCTTTCAAACAGGTTGCTTCACCTTTAATCTGTTGCATCTCTTCACTGTTACCTATTGGGCTACCATCAATACCGGCACGAACCTGATTGGCACGCTCAATAGCCTGGAGGTTGTTATTCCAAACATTATATACATCATTGAAGCTTTCCAGTGCAGGTCCTTGAAGAGACCAAACTGACGAGCGGTGAGCAGAAGGAAGACCTGCATTTGGTCCCATAGCTTCTACATCGGTGTTTTGCATCCATACGCCCATCATACGAGAAGAGTAGGGGTCTTCACCGAACAATACATATACACCATTTATGGCGTCTGTAGCAAACTCTGTTGAGGAGTAAACCATAGTGGCATTATTCTGAGATGGAGCATCTACGTTTAGCACATCACTACATGAAGTGAGAGCTACAACCCCAACAGCTGCTAATGCTATATATTTATTCTTAAGTTTCATAATGATAACTTTATTCATTGTTTGTAATTAATTATAAGGTGACATTAACACCGAAAGTCCATGCACGACTCTTGGGATAAGACGAGAAGTCTATACCAGGAGTCAGACCAGAATAGCTGGAGTTGCGAACATAAGAGCTAACTTCAGGGTCATAACCAGGATAACTGGTAATGCAGAACAAGTTTGTTGCTGTCACATAGAAGCGCAGACGCTGAATAGCAATTTTACGAGTGAGCTTTGCAGGCAAAGTATAACCTACAGTTACGCTCTGCAGACGAAGGAATGAAGCATCGTCCAGTGCCCAATCTGTAGGAACTACAACAGCATCACCAGTAGAGAACGGGCTCCACATTGCTTTCTTTGCAAGTCCGTTACCACCTTCATTCCAGTATGCCAATTCTTCTAAACTGGTCAGCAAAGTACCATTTTCGGGATTTACATAAGAATAGGCATTAGATGGGCGCATGTCGTCACGCATATTAGGATATGTGCCTGCGCGATAACGAGACGAGGTCTGAATCTTGTTAGCATTGTATATGTCGTTTCCAACAGTATATGTGAAGTTTGCCTGGAAATCGAAATCATAAACAGTACCACTGAATCCGAAACCACCGGCGAACTTGGGATTGGTGTCACCGATAACAGTAACATCGTCACCGTCAACAACACCGTCACCGTTCAGGTCGACAAGTTTCATGGTACCAGGACGAATACCGATAGCTCCACCTAAGAGGGCTGTTGAAGGAACACCATCTTTCAAAGTGTAGGTGTTAGTTGCAGGATCATAGCTTTGGAAATCGTCGGTAGTATAATATCCGTCACTCTTCCATCCATAGACCAAACCAATGGGATCGCCAACGCGTACAATATAGTCTTGCTGGTTCTTGTTATCAGAGCTTGCCCATCCGGAGGGGAATGTCATTTGAGTGATGCCGTTTGCAAGACTCTTGACATTAGACTTGTCAAAACCAATGTTGAAGAATGCATTCAGACTCCAAGTTTTCTTCTGAACAATAGCTGCATTTAAGGAGACTTCAACACCCTTATTGCTTGTAGAAGCAGAGTTCTCGTATACAGAAGTGTAACCAGGGGCTGCAATAGAATGGTTAATAAGCAAGTCATCTGTGCTATTCCAGTAAAAATCAATATTACCAGTGAGTCGCTCATTAAAGAAACCGAAGTCCAAACCGATGTTACGGGTTGTACGCTTCTCCCAAGTCAGGTTGGGGTTAGCCAATATGTTGGTAACTGCCAGATGTACGTTAGCTTCTTCGCCAACACCATAGCGTTTAGAACCGCTGTTGAAAGCGTAGAGCTGAGAGAACATATAGCTTGGCAATTTGTTATTACCAGTCTTACCAAATGACACACGCAGTTTTAAGTTTGACAGCCAAGACTTTGCTTTCTCCATCCATGGCTCTTCAATAATACGCCAAGATGCTGCAGCTGCAGGGAAGAAACCCCACTGTTTGCCTTTTGCGAACTTAGAACTACCATCCTCACGGAAAGTCAATGTCAAGAGGTAACGATCCTTATAATCGTAGTTAATACGTCCGAAGAAAGATACTGTATTTTCGTTAGGAGATACCACACTACCGATGTTCTGCATAACACCAGAGCCAAAATTAGCAAATACTTGTTCTGGAGTGTAGGCAGCGCTGTAGTTATTGCCTCCCATCGAACTATTATCTGTACGATAAGAGCGATATTCCTGACCAATCATTACGTTGAAATGATGAGTATCCTTAATACGCTTGTCATAGGTCAAAGTTGCACTTTCGCGAATAGTGCGAGTATTTGTCTTTGTCCAATCAGCCAAAGGAAGACCACCTACGTAAGAAGCCTGAGTGGTTGTAGAACCATACCAGTTCTTTACCTCATTGAAACCATATGCATAACCACCTTCAATATGAGCGGTAAGTCCCTTCAGGGGAGTTTTCCAGTCAAGGGCTGCGTTGAAGTTGAAACTGCGGTTGTTGCGCTTGCGCCAATACTGTTCCGACTGCTCGGCCAGCGACATATTAGCGCGCTGCCATTCTGTAATTTCGTCATCCGACATTGTTGAGAAGTCAGGTGTAATCATACCAGAAAGGCCCTTAGTTGCTACAGAGTAGATAGCCTGCTCTGTGCGCACCTTGTAAGTACCACCCTGTGTACCTTGACCGTTGGCAATCTGATCGCTAACGCGAGCATTGACCGAGAAAGTCAGACTCTTGTTGATCTCATGGTTCAACTTGAAGAGGAATGCGTAACGGCTGAAGTCGTTGTTAGGCATCAAACCACCGTTGAAGTCGTAAGTTCCTGAAAGTGTAAACTTCGTTTTTTCGGAACCACCAGTGATAGAGAGGTTATGGCTCTGCGACATTACATTGTGACCGAACATGTCATCTTGCCAGTCAATGGGCTCTATGCTTTTGTAAAGATACAAGTCATCATAAACACCAAACTGGCGATAAAAAGAGTTCAGGGCACTTTCGCCACGAATTAAAGAATACTCATAGTTAGACATTACGTAATCATAAGTATTCATTGGACTCAGACGCTTAGAAACTTTCTTCGTTTGTAAGAAACCATTATAGTTAATGGTAGTCTTACCACCTTTTGCATTTTTGGTTGTAATCAGAATAACACCATTTGCACCTTGAGATCCATAAATAGCAGTAGACGAAGCATCCTTCAAAACTGTGATGTCCTCAATGTCATTGGGCGAAATGTCACTGATACTGCTAGTTTGGAAACCATCAACAACATAAAGAGGTGAGTTGTCGCCAGTAATAGAACCACCACCACGAACGCGGATCAGAATTTCGGCGTCAGGAGAACCGTCAGTAGTCGTGATGTTCACACCAGCCATCTTACCAGTCAGTGCTTCACTGACGTTAGCTACGGGCACCTTTACGAGGTCCTGTCCCTTGACGGTAGCAACAGAACCTGTCAAATCCTTCTTACGAACAGCACCGTAACCAATCACCACCACGTCATTCAGTGTGGTAGCGTCGTCCTCCAGTACTACATTGATAGATGACTTACCAGCAGCATTAATCGTCTGAGTCTTCATACCAATGTATGAGATCACGATTGGCTTTCCGGCCGTTAACTTGATTGTGAAATTACCGTCGAAGTCGGTCACACCGCCATTCTGCGTACCCTGTTCGATAACGCTGGCTCCAATAACTGCTTCGCCTGTCGCATCTTTCACGTTGACCTGTACGGTCTGCGCCGACAAACTACCTACTATTAGCAGGAAAGCAAGTGTAAGCGCAATTCGCATACTCTTCATTTTAACAGACATAAATTAGTAGTTTTAAAAATTAATAAATATTATATTTGATTCTGTTTTCGATTAGTTCCACCTTATTATATATATAGGCAGTTTCTCTTTCAATGCTCACCTCCTTGCAAGAGGAGACACATAGTTTACGTTGCAAATTTAGATAAAATTAATGAAATCCCCAAATAATTTTTAGACTTTTTACATCGTAAACGTTTACGAGTTAGAGTATATGGGTTTTTGGCCTAAATATTTGCGGAAATAGAAAGAAGTTTGTATCTTTGTAGCGATGAGAACAATAATACTTCTATTATCTTTCCTCCTTTGTGTGGCTGTACAAGCTGACAATGAGGATATCCGGCTCGCTGAGGGGGTGCTGGACAGCACACTGACGGAGACGCTGGGGCTTTCTTATGCCAAAGGCACTGAAACTATCACTGTCTTTTCGGCAACTGAGGGTACTGACCACTATGCCAACGGTGTGGTGATGACGGCTTTCAAGGGGAAACTCTTCTGTATGTGGCAGAGTTCTCCGAAGGACGAGGACAGCAACGACACTTGGGTGACCTATAGCATCAGCGAGGATGAGGGAAAGACATGGTGCTCCCCTCGCCCACTCGCCAAAGCTAACCGGCAGGCATATTACACCTCGGGCGGATGGCTGGTAAATGGCGACACTCTCATTGCCTTTATCGACACGTGGCAGAAGGGACTGGAACCACGAGGAGGCAACACCTATTTTATATATACTACCAATGGTAAACAATGGAGCGAGCCTCAACCCGTCAAGATGGCTGACGGAAGTGAGATGACGGGGGTTTTGGAACAGGATCCCTATCGGCTGAAAGACGGACGACTCGTCGGTGCCATACACTTCCAACCGGGCCTGCATGTCAAACCGGCATTTACGGACGACCAATCCGGCAGATCGGGATGGGTGAAAGGCCATTTCGAGGGCGTCGATCGGGGCAATCAGTCACGCGAGTTGGAACCCAGTCAGTTTGTGCAAGCCGATGGCACCATTGCAATGATATTCCGCGACCAGAGCAGCAGTTTCCGAAAATTGGTTTCCTTTAGTCATGACAGCGGTGCAACATGGACTAAGCCGCAAGTGACTAACATTCCCGATGCCCGTACCAAACAGTGTGCTGGCAACTTGGCAGACGGCACTGCGTTTATGGTGTGCTGCCCCGTCAACGGCAAACAGCGCCATCCTCTTGTGCTGTTGCTGAGTAATGACGGACGCTGTTTTGACAGAGGCTACCTGTTGCGAAACGGCAAAGCCGACGATCTGCCTCCTCTACGTTACGAGGGGAAATATAAGACGTTAGGGTACAACTATCCGAAGGCTATGATTCATAACGGCTGGCTATATGTCGGCTATTCAACGAATAAGGAAGACGTGCAATTCACACGTGTCAAGTTAACAGCTATCAAATAGAATATGAGGAAAATCATCTTACTGACTTGCTTTATCTGCGGTATCACCATCAGCAGTTCTGCCCAAAACAGGGAGCGGTATGAGTTTGTGCGCAATCTGCCTGCCTACGCTGATTCGCTGATTGCCGACCTGACCTATCCGCTGGCATGGGGCAATAGCGATATCAAAGACTTCGGCAAGTGGCGAGAAGCTGCGCGCCAAAAGGTGTTCGACTGTATGCTGACACCTCCGCCTGCACCTACTAACGGCTACGAGGCGAAGGTCATCTATGAAGAACAGCGCGACGGTTACAAGGCTCGCAAGATAGAGATACGACTCTCTAAGTATTATACGGTGCCAGCCTACGTGCTGATTCCCAATGGCAAAGGACCTTTCCCTGCTGTCAACATGCTGCACGACCACGGAGGCCACTTCTTCATCGGCAAGGAGAAGTGCATCCGTCCTTTGGCTTGTGAAGACTCCACCGTCATCAAGGATGCGAAGGAATGGGCGAAAGGATACGAGGGGCAGTTCTTTGGCGATTATCTGGCTCAGCACGGTTACGTGGTATTCTCTGCCGACGCCCCGATGTGGGGAGAGCGCGGACTGAAGGAGGGTATGAAGCGTAACCTGTATGACATGATAGCCGGAAATATGATGATGTACGGCATTGACCTTTCGGCCTATATGACCTACGACGATATTGCCGGAACGGAATATCTCGCCACGATGCCCGAGGTGGATGCCAAGCGCATCGGCTGTACCGGATGGTCGATGGGAGGCTACCGCACCTGGATACTCGCTGCCCTCTCCGACCGCATCAAAGTGGGTGCTGCAGTGTGTTGGATGGTAACCACCGACGAGCAGATGACCTTCAAGTATAAACGGACGGAGAACGGTGGTTTTGCCAACTGTCTGCCGGGATTGCGCCGTTGGCTTGACTATCCGCATATCGCCAGCATTGCCTGTCCGAAGCCCATGCTCTTCATCAACGGCTCGCAAGACAAACTCTTCCCGGTAGCAGGAGTCGAGAAGGCTTTCAGCATCATGCACGACACATGGAAGAGTCAGGGGGCTGACGACAAACTGGAGACTGAACTCTGGGACATTCCTCACAGCTGTGACAGGAAAGCACAGAAGCGAGTACTGGATTTCTTTAACAAACACCTATAACAACAACATGAGAATCAAACAAAAACTACTGACTGTCCTTTTAACAGGACTATGCGCAACAGCTAACGCACATGGACCAGAAAAGAGGTGCCGGCAAGCAGGAAGGCACGGAAGTGGTACAGGTTTATATGCGTAACACTGCCGATAAGGAAGGACCGCTGAAGACGTTGCGTGCCTACCAGCGTGTTACCCTGAAGGCTGGACAAAGCAAGACGATAGAGATTGACTTCCCACGCGAGCGCTTTGAGGGTTGGGATGTAAAGACGAACGCCATGCGTGTTGTCCCCGGTACGTATGAACTGATGGTTGGTTCGTCGAGTGCCGATATCGACCTCAAGAAGTTTAACGTGACTATCCAATAAGACACAAAAAGAAATCCTCTCCAACACTGCGGAGAGGATTTCTTTTTTCTATCATGACATCACATCATTTCTTCTCTTCTGCTGCAGGAGCTTCAGCCTTTGGGGCAGCCTTCTTGGCAGCTGGTTTCTTAGCAGCAGGTTTCTTGGCTGGAGCCTTCTTGGCAGCAGGCTTCTCCTCCTCTGTTCCCTCGTACTGGGCCAGACGAGCTTTCAGACGGGTAATCTCCTCATCCTTAAACTCAATCTCGTCACCCTGGTTACGGATGGTAGTCAGCAGAGCGTTCAACTCCTCATTGTCAATCTCAGGTGGATACAGGGCATTTACTCTGTTGATGAAGTCGCCAAGAATATTCATATAGTTGGTGAACGCATCGAACGGACCGCTATAGATGCCACGGTCGAGACCTACGTTAGAAGCCTTGGTGGTCATAAAGCGGAAGTTGTTGCTGGCCTGCAGATAATCCCAGTCCTGATTGATACGTGGATCGTTGGCAATACGTACACGATCGGCTACGCTATACAGCTTGTTGAAAGCCTCACGCTGCATGGCATTTCCCAACCAGCACGATACGTCGCGCTCCTCGTCAACCCACGACAGTGTGTCGGGTACGTCGAGACTGCCGACACTCTTCACCTTCATGCAAATCTCAGTAGGTGTAGAGAAGGTGATGCCCTTAGCCTTAGCACAAGCAGGAAGAGCCTTCAGGAAGTCGAGGATATTAGAGCTCAATGGCTGGGCAATACCCAGTGCCGACAACTCCATGAAGATATTGATAATCTGTTCCTCTTCCGGGAAGCGGGCAATGCGGTCGATATAAGAATCGGCAAACAAGGGATAGCCATCCCAGTCGCTGTTATTGAAACGCAGAGAGATATCGTCACTGAGCACGACATCACGGAGCAACAGCTTCAGGTTAGGAGCAATGTTGCAGTTGTAAACATAGTGAGGCGACTTCCAGCCCAGCACATGCTTGGCACCTTCGGTCAGCATACCCTTGAAGCCCATAGCAGCCACCTGGCCACCGATGTCGTCACTATAGATGAGCGATGAGTTGCGGAGCACAGTAGGTTTCTTGCCGAAGTATTCCACAATCTTCTGACACTGCTTCTTCACATCCAAAGCGAAAGTCTCTTCGTTGGCCAGTGATGACAAGCCGTGAGAATAAGGCTCAGCCAGGAACTCGACACAACCGGTGTTGTTCAGTTCCTGCAACTTCTCCAGCACCTGTGGTGCATGCATTTCCAACTGCTCGATACCTACACCCGACAGCGAGAAAGCCACCTTGAAGTCCTTGCCATTATCGCGAATCATGTCGCCGATGGCATTCAGGGCAGGCATATAGCTACGCTCGGCGATGTCACTGATACTACGCTCGTTCTCATAATCATCATAATAGTAATGATCGGTACCGATATCGAAGAAACGATAGCGCTTCAGATGAATAATCTGATGTATCTCGAAATATAAACAAATTGTTTTCATAATTATCAATTTTCAATTATCAATTATCAATTTAATTACTGTTCCCATCCAAGGGTTCGCTTATAGAGCGTTGCAATCCATGCACCGACTTTCTCCCACGTAATCTGGTCAACCTCTTTCTTACCTTCCTCCTTGAGATACTGGAAGAGAGAGTCGTTGGCACAGATGGAGTAAATGGCGTCGGCCAGTGCGTGAATATCCCAATAGTCAACCTTGATACAGTTATGGAGAATCTCAGCACATCCCGACTGCTTGGAGATGATGGAAGGCGTGCCGCACTGCATAGCCTCCAACGGCGAGATGCCGAAAGGCTCAGATACCGAAGGCATCACATAGACATCACTGTCCTTCAAGCACTCATAAACCTGCTTGCCTCGCATAAAGCCCGGGAAGTGGAAACGGTCGGCAATACCGCGTTCAGCAGCCAGACGAATCATGGCATCCATCATATCGCCAGAACCAGCCATACAGAAGCGGACATTGCGCGTACGGCGAATGACCATATTGGCAGCCTCAACGAAATACTCAGGTCCCTTCTGCATCGTGATACGACCCAAGAAAGTTACCACCTTGTCCTTACCCGTATGGTCAGGACGAGGAATAGCCTGATACTCATCTGGCAATGGATAAACAGCATTGTGTACGGTGAAACACTTGCGTGGATCCTGATGATACTGATGGATAACGGTCTGACGTGTCAGTTCCGATACACACATGATGCAGTCGGCCCAATCCATACCGTTCTTCTCAATCGAGTAAACCGTTGGGTTCACCTTACCACGCGAACGGTCGAAGTCGGTGGCATGCACGTGGATACACAGTGGCTTGCCACTTACCTGCTTGGCATGAATACCGGCAGGATAAGTCAACCAGTCGTGAGCATGGATGATGTCGAAATCAAAGCTACGGGCTACCACACCGGCGATAATCGAGTAGTTGTTGATTTCCTCATGCAGATTGCCCGGATAACCGCCGGCAAACTCCATAGCACCCAGATCGTTGACGTGCATATAGTTGAAGTCGGCATAGATATGGTCGCGCAATCTGAAATACAAGTCGGGATCCATGATGTTACCCACACGGTCGCGCACATAGTCGTAGCTGACGTCACGCCATGCGATGGGCACAGCATTCATAGCCACGATGTTACAAGCATTTCGCTCTTCATCACCAAAAGGTTTCGGCAGACAGAGCGTGATGTCCATATCGCCCTGGGCATGCAAGCCCTGAGAGATACCATAGTTAGCGGTAGCAAGTCCGCCGAATACGTGAGGAGGATACTCCCATCCAAACATTAACACTTTCATAGTCTTCTCCTCCTATTTTACTTTTGATATGAATATTTCTCCAACAGTTTCAACGTACGCAGGATTTCTGCGACATTCATGGCAAACGCCATAGCACCACGTCCGTGGAATGGCGGGTTACCGTCGAACAGTTCGCTGATAGTTCCCAGTGCGTGATAGTTGATTTCATCCTCATAGCCCACCATCTGGCGCTCCACGAAGCTCAGGCGGGTGCGCTTGTAAATCTTCAGACAGGCCTCCATATAGAATCCACCCAGCCAAGGCCATGCAGTACCCTGATGGTAAGCATAGTCGCGCTGTGCCTGCGGTCCTACATACATGGGGTTGTAGCCTCCGCTCTTAGGCGACAGCGAGCGCAGTCCCTTCGGTGTGAGCAACTCACGGGTACAAATGTCGAGCACGCTCTTCTTCTGTTCCTGCGACAACGGAGAGTAGTCGAGGGCTACTGCAAAGATCATGTTCGGACGAACACTCCAATCCATCATATTGCCATCTACATAGTCGAGCAGATAACCGTATTCATTCAGGAAGGTGTCAACGAACGAGGTCTTGCAAAGCTCAGCCAGCTGTTCCAGTTTGGCAGCATATTTCTTGTTGCCGAACTCTTCTTCCAGCGAAGCACAGAACTTCAAGGCATTATACCACAGGGCATTGAACTCAACGATATAGCCGGAACGGGGCACTACGGGGTGACCGTTGGCTGTAGAGTTCATCCATGTGATAGCCTTATCGCGTCCGTCAGCAAACAACAGACCGTTCTCGTCGAGGCGCATATTGGGGTTGCCACCTTTTATTATATAGTCAACAATATCCTTCACCAGTTTGCCATACATCTTATAGCCTTTCTCAAGACCGGCGTCCTTGGCATACTGCTGGATAGCCCAGACAGCCCATAGGGGCACGTCCGGATGCTCAATCTCGTAAATCTTCACGCTGAGAGGCTTACCCTCCATAAACTCACGGAGTCCCTTCTCTGACGTCTTCATCACGTGTTCGAAATAGTCCTGTTCACCGATGGCAAGTGTCAAACCTGGCAGTGCAATAAACGTATCACGGGCACGAGCCTTAAACCAGGGATAACCTGCCAACAGATAACGGTCGTCGCTATCGTCAAGATGTTCTGGAGAACTACCGCTGCGACGATCGCGGAAGTGGAACTGGTGGGCTGCTGCCACCAGACAGTTATAGAAATTATCACGAGGCAGACGCAAGTCCATTTCCTTCTGGAACAGAGCCTTCAGGGTGTTGCTCTTGATTTCCTTGGTAGAAGCAGCAAAGACGATACTTTCGCCCTTCTTTATTGACACTTCGAAATAGCCTGGCACATAAAGGTCCTCGTTAGAGGCATAGCCACGCTCTTGCTCCTTGGGATACTCCACACCGCGATACCAGTCGGGCTGGAACACGAATTCGTTCTTCTTATTAAACTGCATGTAGAGGTCGGGGTAGCCGGCATACATACATGTCTTAATACCATTGTCCACTTCATGATACTCACGACTTGCAGTCGAATTCTCATGCGTAAACTGACGAACCGAACGGAAAGCAAGGAACGGACGGAAACGCAACGTGGTAGCCGAATGGGCATCCTCTAACGTATAGCGAATCAAGATACGATCCTCGTAAGCCTGGAATATCGTCTCTCGTTTTAATACTACGCCACCTACACGGTAGAGTGTGGTAGGCACTACGTCACAAGTAAACTCACGGATGTACTTGTGACCTTTCGGGCTGAAATTGTTTCCCTGATACTTGTGGAGTCCGAGATTGAACTCTGCACCGTGCTGAATTACCGTACAGTCGAATGATGACAGCAATACATGATTTTCGTCATCAAGTTCGGGCACGGGAACAACGAGCAGACCATGATACTTGCGCGTATTGCAATCTACGAGGGTAGATGCACTATAGGCGCCAGAACGGTTTGTTCGAAGCAATTCACGACGGAGCGACTCCTCCAGGTTAGTCATTACAGCTTTTTCTAATCGCAAATAACTCATAGTTCCTATTTTAAGGTGTTAGTCTTAGATTTGTTTGAATTTCCAAAATTACGCAATTTCGGCGTTATAACAAAATAAAAAGCAGATTTTTTTTGTTTTTTCTATGTTTTTTGTACAAGTAGAATTTAATTCACACCATTTATGCGCGATATTTTGTTTATTTTTATTACTTTTGCAAACGCATAAAAAGAAAACACGCATAGGGGCATGGGAATGATATCACAGGAAATAGAGAAAGAACAGATTTCACAAGCATTAAGAGCTTTGTGGGAACTGCTGACTGACGAAGAGCGCACGCTTCTTCTGAAGTACACCACAATCGAGAAATACAAAAAGAGCGAGTTCATCTATCACGAAGAAGACACGCCTCAATATCTGTTCTGTCTGGCCAAGGGAAAAGTAAAGATTTTCAAGGAAGGCATAGGCGGCAGGTCTCAGATTGTGCGTATGGCGAAGCCTGAAGGTTTTTTCGGTTATCGTGCAGGTTTTGCCGGTGACCAGTACAGCACGTCGGCGTCTGCTTTCGAGGCATCGACCATCTGTAAGATTCCCCTGCATATCATTCTTCGCATTATCAAGGAAAACAATGACGTCGCTTTCTACTTCATCCAACAGTTGGCCAACCTGTTGGGCCGTGCCGACGAACAAACTGTCAACCTGACGCAGAAGCACATTCGCGGACGACTGGCAGAGGCGCTGCTCCGACTGAAGAACCAGTATGGCACCGAGGACGACGGTATGACACTGGCTATCACGCCCAGCCGTGAAGACTTGGCAAACCTGTCGAACATGACCACCAGCAATGCCATACGCACGCTGTCAGCCTTTGCTACAGAAGGACTCATCACCACCGATGGGCGACGCATCACTTTCTTGAGCGAAGACAAATTACATAAGATTTCTAGAAACGGTTAATCGGGAATCAGGAAATTAATCACTTCCTGCTCAACGTCAACACGATATGCCCCTTCGGGTGTATCCATCAACCGTCCGTCCACATTGACAAGGGCATGCTTAGCCTCTTCCACCACCACCTCACGAGCACGATAGGGATGTACACTGCGATGGTTCAGAAACCTGCCCGTTATCAGCAGCCACAGACCGGCAAACACCTGCAGGATTCCTGTATGGTAAACCACCGACACATCGACCATTCCGTTATAGGGCACGGCATTCGGGGTCTGACCATAACCCGGACCACTGCCTATGCACATCGTCATCACTTTACGGTTGATAACATCCGAATTTATCTTCAGATGCATCTTGTAGTCCATGCGATGGAATATCATCAAGAAGAGCGACACGATGAACGACAGCGTTCTCGAACCCAGCAGCGAGCGGGTCTGCTTACGCATATTCATCACATCGGCAAGCAGTCCGATATTGATACAGTTCAGGAAATAGCGGTGACACTGTTCACCTTTTTTATTAGTATAGCGAATGCAGCCCAGGTCCACCTGGCGCACACGGTGCTTCATCAGCCAATCAACCGTCTGTTCGACGTTGCCCTCCTTGAAGTTCCAGTAACGGGCGAAGTCGTTCATCACACCATTGGGAATCACTCCCAGTGCTATCGTGTCGCGCACCAGTTTCTCCTCCTTCATCAGACAGTTCACAGCATCGTTCAGCGCTGAGTCACCTCCAACGATGACAATCGTCTTGTAGCCATTGTGAATCAGCATCGACACCAGGCGCTCCACACTGTCCGTCGACTCGCTCTGCACGAAATCGTACTGCACCTTCTTCTCATCCAACACGCGCTGTATCTTCTCACGCTGCTTGCTGCCACGTCCCTTTGGGCAATACAAGATGCCCCAACGATCATTATTCATTTACTATTTGACTATTTACTATTTACAATTTTCAAAATCTCAGCCACTTTATCCTCCATCGGCTGCAAGGCTTCTATCCAATGAATGGTAAATCCACGGCGCTCCATACCCCTGAACCAGGTCATCTGGCGCTTGGCAAACTGATGGATGGCTATTTCCAACCGCTGAAACATTTCATCGTAGGTCAGCCGACCTGTCAGATGTTCGGTCACGAATTTATATTCCAATCCGTAATAGATAAGGTCGTCGGCAGGAATACCTTCGTCCAACAGTGCTCTCACCTCCTCTAACATCCCCTCTTCCAGTCGGGTCTTCAGCCTTCGGGTTATTTTCTCGCGCCGTGCCTCCCTGTCGATATTGACACCGATGATAACGGAAGGCACTGGAGGCAGTTCCCTGCGAGGAGTCGGATGCTCAATATTATATGTTTCTATCTCAATGGCTCGGATGGCACGCTGACAGGAGTCCACATCGGTTTTGTTGTGCATCGTCGAACCAGTCTTTGCCTTCAAGTCTTTCAGCAACTGCGTCAGTTCGTCCAGCGTCTTTCCCTCCAGACTGGCTCGCAGTTCGGGGTTCTGAGGCACGGGCGACAACTGATAGCCCTTCAGCACTGCCTCGATATACAGTCCTGTACCACCGCAGAGAATAGGCCATGCACCACGTTGCCGGATATCCTGATAGACATCGAAGAAGTCCTGCTGATATTCAAAGAGGTTATACTTTGTTCCCGGCTCGCAGATGTCGATGAGGTGATAGGGGATAGTTTGGGGTTCATGGTTCATGGTTATTGGTTCATGGTTAAGGGTTAATGGTGAATCCTGAACCGTATAATCGGCAAGGTCCTTACCCGTTCCGATGTCCATACGACGATACACCTGGCGCGAGTCGGCTGAGATAATCTCTCCGCCTATCTCCTTCGCCAGTGCAGCAGCCAGTGGCGTCTTCCCACTCGCTGTCGGTCCCAGTATGGTTATCATCGGCTTCTCCATGTCCCTAATTGTCAATTGTCAATTATCAATTGTCAATTCTCAATTATCAATTAACTAAGCGTCCGCAAACACCTTGCCGTCATCCAGTGTCACCTGCAACATCGTGTACTCGCTGTGGAAATCATTCTTCAAGCGACTGAGATAGCGCTCGCACTCCCACTTACACATCGGCAGGTCGTGCAATAGATAGTTGCCACACGTCTCAGGCGTGGTGGCAGGCACTTCGTCCTGTGTCAGCATCCACTCCAGACACTCAATGGCCAGTGCCCTCATGTCTTGAACGCTATAGTTGCCCGTCATTACGATATACATACCCGTCAGACAACCCATCGGTCCCACATACACCACATCGTCCTTCACCTTCGAATTGCGAAACCATGTTGCCATCAGGTGCTCTATGCTATGCATGGCTGCAGGCGCTACAGCCGGTTCCTTGTTGGGTTCGGTAATGCGCAAATCAAACGTTCTGAACTGGCTGTCGTCCCTGGAAATATAGATACCAGGCTTCAGGCGCGTATGGTCAATAGTAAAACTCTGTATGACTTCCATTTGTTCTGTTTTTTAGTTCTGCCTACAAAAGTACATAAAAAAAGCCGTCCGACAAAATCGAACGGCTATTATTTTAATTGTCAATTCTCAATTATTTCAGCTCTGCGAGGTACTTAATGGTGCGAACCATCTGAGAAGTGTAAGAGTTCTCATTGTCATACCAAGCAACAACCTGTACGAGAGAGTTGCCGTCACCGATCTTAGAAACCATAGTCTGGTTAGCGTCGAACAGTGAACCGAACTTCATACCGATGATG